>JBAHZU010000109.1:0-24258 GCA_037132875.1 Pontiella sp. | reverse complement strand
TATCATTGGCGGTAAGGATAGCGCCTCATCTTAAAGAGGCCTTTGATTTTCGAGTTAAAATTCCAATGCGAAGCGAAATTTAATATACCCTGATATCATTGAGTAAAATCATGGAGGGCAGGCTTAAGGAAGTGCCATTCGGGTCAGTCCCGTAATCTAGTAATAAAGCTCTAATTACGTTATTACGGGACCGACCCCTTTTCCTTATTTATCCCGAATATACGGGGTTTTTTGCATAGCAGGAGCCCTTAAGGAAGTGCCATTCGACTCTGACCCCTTTTCTTTCAGTTATGCCGAATGTTGTCGGGTTATTCGGATTTATGAATGGGAGGGCAAGATTGGTCGGGTGATTTTTCTAATATAATTTCCACTCCCGTAGGACTCCACAAAGTACAATAATCGACTTTCATTGTAGCCTTGGTAATATACACCGTGAACATGGGATGTTTTCTTGACTGTCCGCTTAAGGGCGACAGAGTAGCGTCGACAAACAGAACTATGTAGTCATTCTCATCGTCGCCAAAAACAGAAACCTTATAGTTTTCAAAATCAAAACCCTGCGCTTCGAATTTTTGTACCGCAAGAGCAATAATCTTAATGAGCTTCCCCGAAAACCGTCCTTCTATTTCCAGATGTTCGAATTCCCTGTTAATAACCTCCACGCAACAATTAGTTGCCGCCACCGCAGGAAACATTACAAGGAACAAAAAACATGATATAGCTATATATTTCTTCATAGTTATGTTCTCCACTTATAAATCATATGAGCCACCAGACGCAGGAAAACCTCTATATCTGTCGTCAGGAGTCGCTAAGTAGGATGTTTCAAATGTCGGGAAAATTTTCTTCATTTGTCTAAGGTTCGCTCTGTCGCTACCACTAAATCTATTAGTTTCCTTATTAGCATAGTACTGCATTTCTTTACTGTATGGATTTCCTGTAACGGGATGAGCCGTTTCATAATTCCCATGAGTATGGTACAGACCGACTATGTTAGCACCATCAGGAACTGCATCAATTGATTTATTTGGATCGAATGAATCCCTTTCTCCATCAGTTCTTGGGGCAGTATAACCATATTTCGCGTCACCATTTTCATCTTTATAGCTATAGATAGTACCACCATATTCCTTATTTTCGTCCTTAGACTGAGGATTGCATTGGTCAAAAGTATGTTTAGCCGCATCATCAGGATGATCAAAACCCGTTGCCCCTTTAAACTCCTTTTTATTCTTCTCTGAAGCGTCAGAAGCCGAATTGCTAGTGCCTCCATCGGATTTCTGATCATTCAGTTTCTCCGCCGTAGACATTGCGGCATCAGCTTGGGAAGGCGCATCGATATTTTCATTAATTACATCGGGATCAACAGAGGCTTCAGTTGTCTCCTCCTCAAATTCCTCCGCATCCATCTCTTCATATTCGTCGACCTCTTCATCTGATAACCCAAAGGAATCGAAATGAGTGATTGGATTACAATGCACATAACAGTAAACATTCGGTCCATCACCATACCCAATCGGATCTCTCGTCAGGAACGTTCCGGTCTCTAAATCACGGTAGCGCATACCCTCGTTCAAGAGGTCGAGGTCGGTTTCCTCTTCCTTGGTGTTGGTCTTTTGGCGGTCTGGATCTTCGCCCCACTCATAGGGACGGGTGCCGTAGGCCTCGTACAGTGCGAAAGATGTCAAAGAACGTGGAAAGGTACCAGTCCCGTAGTCTAGTAATCCTTTGAATTTTAGCGCAGCGGGTGGTGGAAAGCGATTTTTCTAAATCCCTTCCCCCGCGTCCCCATCCCTTCGCCGATGAACGAAGGAGTCGGCCCTCGCTCCTGTTTTCCGGTCATTAAGAGTGAGTGTTCGGCGGCAATCTGTTTAATTGCCCGAGGTGAACCATTTCCCTTCGGTCATTATTTTTACAGCGTAAAAATTATCTATCGCTGCGCTTTCGGGGAAGATGCACCTGCTTTGAACTCCACCATTTTCTAACAACACAACCCGAGGAGAGCACGATGGCTACAGCAACCGCTCGACATATTTTAGTGGCAACCGAGAAGAAGTGCTTGGATGTCAAAAAGAAGCTCAATAAGGGCGTGGCTTTTGCAACCATGGCGAAGGCGCACTCGACCTGCCCATCGGCGAAAAAGGGCGGAGCCCTTGGTAAATTTAAGCCGGGCCAGATGGTCAAGGAATTCGACAAGGTGGTGTTCAGCGCACCGGTTGGCGTCGTTCAGGGTCCGGTTAAAACCGAGTTCGGCTACCACCTCGTGGAGGTCACGCAACGCGTGGACTAAGAGGGCGAGGGGTAGAACGCTTTTTTCATCATTTCGGTGCATTTCACTCAGGAAAGTCCCGCCCGGGGCGGGGACGCGAAGCGGGTCTGAAAACCTGTAAGCCAACGTCTACGACCATTCACGACCTACAACTTCTCCCCTCCTTAAAAAATCGGCGTCAGGTTTTTCCAAGAGGCCGAGTTTATGTGCTTGGTTCACGGCGGCCGGGGCATTGGCTACGTTGAATTTGGTGTAGATGCGGTTGACGTAGGTGACGACGGTGCTGGTGCGTTGGATCAGCTCCCCTGCGCTCCACTAGTTCTTTCACCTGTTCCGGAGCGTCTAGCGATTCGATGGCCCTCTCTTCGATCCGCCCGAGAGTGATCCTTCCTCTTTTATGGGGCGGGACGTATATTTTTAATCGATCCATATCTTCGTATATCACAGGTCTGTTTTATCCACATACAGAAAATGGATGGAGCGATGAAAATATATAGATCAATCCAATCGGTGTGAAACGTTGATCTAAATAAGGCTCCATCAATGGGCGCAATGGCTTTTTTACAGCGTGATGATGTGGATGTCGCGGCTCGGCTTCCATCGACGATAATCAACGCTGGAACGGATCGTTCGGCGCGGTCGGTCGGGAGACGGGTCTTTTGACGTCCGGTAAAATGGGGTGAGGAGAGGTTCTTACCCGTCTCTTGGCTTGATTGGACTTATTTATATTTAGTTTAAATATACTTGATCTAAAGTTAGTCGTGACTAAGATCGGCCAAATACAGCGTAAATAGTATAATTCTGCAACTGTCAGGGTGGCCCTGAAGATCAGATAATCAGCACAAATGCTGATGTAACCTTGGTGTAAGGCCGGGGAATAGGTTTGATTCTTTAGGCATTTTTTTGTCCCCAATCCCTCCTTTTTTCTCCGATTTTTCACCAACGCTTCGCAGGCGGTGGTCGTTTTGTGAGGCTTTTTATTTATAAGGGAGGCAATTGTATGAATCGGGTAAGGTGGATAAAATTGACAGTCGGCGCGTTTCTGGCAGGGAGTGCTGCTGGACAGAGTACGAATGAAGTACGCGAGCTGGAGCCAATCAAGGTTTCGGCGATGTTGATGGAGCAGGAGTTGAAAGAGGTTCCGTTGTCGGTCTCGGTGATGACGGCGGAACAGATCAGCCAAAGCTCTGCTTCCACAACCGCGGGGCTGATGGCTGATATTCCGGGCGTGGAAACGTTCGATACCGGTATCAGTGGGATGCTGCGCGTGGGGATCCGCGGCGAGGGCGACCGGACGCTGGTGCTGGTGGATGGAATTCGTATTTCCGAACAAAAATCGATGTCCGGTGCTCCGATCCTGATTTCCCCGAATGAGATTGAGCGAATTGAAGTCGTGAAAGGGCCTGGGTCGGTGCTGTATGGCTCCGAAGCGATGGGCGGGGTGGTGAATATTATCACCAAAAGCAGCGCCTCCGAGGGCGTGGGCGGTGGATTTGACATAAATATGGATTCCGCCTTGAACGGGGGACAGATGACCGGCCGTTTTTCTTATCGGAAAGGCGATACCCGGATTTATGCCACCGCATCGGTCAGTGACTATGACAATCGCGAATCGGCCGATGGGGAGATCGATAATACGTCATGGAACTCCGCCTCCGTGAATGCCGGTATTGCGCATGATTCCGAAAAGAAAAGCGTCGGCCTGAATTTTAGTTGGTTCGATGCGGAGTATGAAATCTACACCGGCAATGAAAACATGGTGATGGATCTGCCGAAGTGGGAGCGTACCCGCCTGAATGGATGGTATGAACAACGGGATATCAGTCCGCACCTGGCCAAAATTCGCACCGATGTGTATTACCAATATTCCGTGAAAGATTTTATCAACGATATTGATTGGGGAGCCATAATGGGAATTCCATCTATGTTGGGAACCTGGACGGAATATAAGGACACGCATAATGAACAAGATACGGTCGGTGCGAAACTGCAGTCGGACTGGATGTGGGGAAGTCATTATACGATTGTCGGGCTGGATCTGATGCATGACCACTTGGAGTCCGAAGACTATTCAGAAACCGGAGCAACCGGAATGTTTATGGACCCCCCATTTGGTCTTACGCCGGGATCAACCGATGCCGCTCCAGAGGCAACTCGTTCTTCTGCGGCCGTATTCGTGCAGGATGAGTGGTCGTTTTTAGAAGGCTGGACCTTGGTGCCCGGATATCGGGCCACCCTGTCTTATACGGAGAATGAAGCCGACGCCGCCACCTCCACGTTGGCCACCAACGATGACAACTTTAACGGAACGGCATCGCTGGCGCTGGTGAATACCTTCATTGATGATGTGACCCTGCGCGCGGTGCTTGCGCAAGGATATCGTCTGCCCACGCTCGGCGAGCTCTATACGACTTCCGGGATGGCCGGACAGTATGTGACCGGAAATCCGGATCTGGAGGAGGAAACCTCTGTCAGTGCCGAAATCGGCGCCCGCTGGTTTACGGATCACATCACGGTGGATCTGGCGGCGTTCTACACCGAGGCCAAGGATTACATTGACTCGGTCGAGGATGCCACCGTCAGCACCGGATACATCTGGGAAAATATGGATGAAGCCACCACCTTCGGTGGAGAGATTTATATTAAGTATGATGTTTTCACGGCTGCAGAGACCCAGTTGGCCCCATATGTGAATATGACCCTTATGCGCCGAAAATATGTGGATGATGGAGAGTCCTCCTATTATACTGGCTATTCAACTGTGAAAGGGCGCGCCGGGGTGCGTGCTGAAGCTCCGGTGTATGGAAATATGTCAGGATGGGTTGATGGGTATGTGCGCGCCGCCAGCGAAGCCCGAACCAGCGCGACTGACGAAGATCCGGGCTGGGCAACGCTGAATCTGATGGCTGGCGTGCGCTTTGATGGCGGCGAAAACCGTTATTACGAAAGTATTCGCCTTCAGGTTGGCCTGCTAAACCTGTTGGACAAAAGCTATACGGAAGCGCGCAATTCGATTGCGGCTTCTGGACGTAGCATCTATGCCTCGATGGGGATTTATTTTTAATGAATCCGGCTTTCCTTCCCCCTGAAAAAAGCGAAGTAATCAGTCGTCTTTCTAAGCCGGTGCTGCACGGGGCGATGGGGCCCCGGTCCGGTGGCACGATTACGCCGGAAGAGGCTCAGAAGCTCTGGATGATAACAGAGCCTTCGTCGGATCGGCGCATGCTCTACTTGCACATCCCTTTTTGTGTGAGTCGCTGTCTGTTCTGCAGTTTTTATCAGAACCGTACGAAGGTGAATGAGCTGAACGGGTATACCGATTATCTCCTGCGGGAAATGGCGATGATGGCTGGTCGTCCGGCCGTTGGAGGCACCTTTAATACGGTTTATTTTGGAGGAGGAACGCCGACGGATCTATCGGCGGCTGATCTGGGACGTCTGATTAAAGCCGTGCGAAATTTGGTTCACCTGTCCGATGATGTGGAGTTTACGGTCGAAGGCCGCCTACTTGGATTTGATGATGAAAAGGTGCAGGCCTGTTTGGACGCCGGCGCCAATCGTTTTTCTTTTGGGGTGCAGACGTTTAATACCGCCCGTCGTCAGTTGATGGGACGGCGGCTTCCTCGAGAAAAGGTGATTGAACGCCTGTGTCGAATCAAAGAACTGGGCGGTGATCAGGCCTGCACGGTGATTGATTTGATTTACGGGCTTCCCGGGCAGTCGCTGGAGGAATGGCTCGAAGATATTCGTACCGTTCATGAGGATACGCCGCTCGACGGTGTGGATCTCTATCGGTTGAAAATGCTGCCCGATACGCCGCTGACTAAAAAAATGGGTAAGGTGCCTTGGAGCGATCTCGAACAGATTGAGCGCCAGGCCGAAGGCGGTAAATATCTGCGGGATGCCGGCTGGGATCGCCTGTCGGTGACCCATTGGGGGCGCGGTGGATTGGAGCGCAATCGCTATAACCATCAGACCAAAATTGGCGTGGATACTGTTCCGTTCGGTTGTGGTGCGGGCGGGGGTATCGGGGGCTATTCTTTTATGCAGATGATGGAGTTGGCATCCTATCAAAATCAGCTGGAGCAAGGCCATAAGCCGATTGGGATGGTGAGGCCGCGCATGCCGAATCCGCTGAAAGACCGGGTGGCGGACCAGATGGAACGCTGCTTCTTTAAACCGGTCGATTTTGATGTGCCGTGCGACTCGTTAATTCAGAACTGGACCGAGGCCGGAGTCTGGGAACCGGATGAGGAGGGAATCTGTTGGCTTACCGAATTGGGGCAGTTTTCCCAGCCACGGTTGGCCATGATGCTGACCGGATACCTCGCCAAGGGAGGAGACGGTGCGGAATAAGTTTTACTGGAATACGGAGTCGCTGATTGTGGTCGGTTTGTTTACGGCGCTGAATAAAGTGGTCTCGTTATTGATTGCGTTAATCGGCGGCGGCATGAACCCCGTCACCATGATGTTGAAAAACGGCGTGGCGACGGCGCTGTTGATTGTGATGGTTTCGCGGGTTCGCAAATTCGGCGTGCTGGCGCTTTATACATTAATTGCCCAAGTGGTTTCTTTCCTCATTGCCGGCGGCGGATTGATTACGCTGCTTCCCGCGTTTCTGCTGGCGGGCCTGATCAGCGACAGCATCATTCATTGGTGCGGTGGCTATCGTAAACTCAGTGCGGTGGTGTTTGGCGTGGCGATGTATGACCTACTGGGTCGTGTCATCTCGCTGAGCTGGTCGTTCCTGACGGTGCGGGAAAACGAGGGTATGTTTATTTTCGGTGCGGTGGTGGTCGGCCTGGGTTATCTGGGCTGTCTGTTGATCGGTATTCCATGTGGGATTAAGTTTACAAAGGAGCTTCGGCATGCCGGGATTATTCGCGAACTTTGAGGCGGCTCCGGTGCAGGACGGACTGGATATCCGCACGCGGATTTTCATTTCATTCGTCTGCTCCTGCGTGGCGGTTTATTTGGACGAGGTGGGGCCGATTGTTGCGCTGGGTGTGGCTTCGCTGGTGTATGTGCTGCCGACCCAGCGGATTCGGTTGCTCCTGATCGTTTACCTGCTGGTCGCGCTGATGACCGTGCTATCGCTCGGCACGGTCTGGCTCTTTTTCGGCAGTGTGGAATGGGCGTTGCTGAAGGCGGGGTCCGATTCCGCCGCCATGGCCGGTATGTTTAAAACACAGATTCTCGCCTCCTGTCATATTCCATTTTTGCGCCTGATTCCCTCCTTGAATGTTTTGCTGGCACTGAGCTTTAGTTTTCATGTGCAGACCTTTGTGAATGCCATGAAAATGCTACACCTGCCCCGCATCATTTTTCTGCCGCTGATGGTGTTTTGCCGGTTTGTTCCAGAGTTCATTCTAAATGTGCGGCAGTTGCGGGAGGCCGTGTTGTTGCGTGGATTTTCAATTTCTTTCGGATCCATCTTTATTCATCCAGTCCAGACTCTGCGGTTGACGCTGGTGCCGCTGGTGATCCGTACCTTGCGCATGGCGGATAACCTGGCTGTTGCGGCGGAGATGAAGCGAGTTGGTTATGTGAAACGGCCTACGGTGGTTACTCCGCTTAAATTCGGGAAAGCCGACTGGATGGTCATGGCGGTTGCGGTTCTGCTGGGCATCGGTTTGGTGGCTTGGCAGGTGTTGATCCAAGAACCGCCGACAATGAGAGGTTCGGCATGATTTCGTTTAAACAGGTTTCTTACACGTACCCGTTTCAGGAGCATCCGGTGCTTCGGAACATTAATTTTGAACTCAATAAGGGCGAGGCCATCCTGATCACCGGGCCGAGTGGATGCGGGAAATCCACGCTGCTACGGATTCTCAACGGCCTGATTCCCAATCACTTTAAAGGAGAACTGCAGGGAGCGGTTCAGCTGGATGGACTGAATCTTCCGGTGCCGCTGGATGAAGTTTCGCAGCGGGTCGGCGTGGTGTTGCAGAATCCCGATGAGCAGTTTATGGCCACCTGTGTTGCCGATGAAGTGGCCCTTGCGCTGGAGTGGCAGCAGATTCCGGCGGAAGAAATTCGCCGCCGGGTCGACGAGGCGCTTGCGGCGTTGAAAATTGAGTCTATTGCGGAGCAGTCGGTCTTTACCCTTTCGCAGGGGGAAAAGCAGAAAACCGTATTGGCGGCGCTGTTGGCCTGTAAGCCGTCGGTGGTGGTGATGGATGAGCCAACGGCCAACCTTTCGCCGGAAGCTACGGAGGAGCTGCGGGAAATTTGCCTGATGCTGAAAAAGCAGGGTATTACGCTGGTGATTGTGGACCACCGGCTGTATTGGCTGCGCGGAGTGCTGGATCGGATGCTGGTGCTGCAGGACGGTGCGCCGGTTTTTCAGTCCGATGCCGGCGCCGGCGACCCGCTGGATCAGTTGGCGGCTCATCCAGAATTGAAAGCGTGGGGCTTGCGGGATGTCCATGTTGAGCGACCGGAACTGAAGTCGAATACAGAAGCGGAAGATTTTCTGATCGATGTCGATCGGATTTCCTTTCGTTATCCGCGCACGAAAAAACAGATTTACAGCAACTGGTCTATGCAACTTCCATCTGGTGCCGTGACGGCGGTCGTTGGGGGCAACGGTGCGGGAAAGACAACGCTGGCGCGATTGCTGACCGGGCTGAATAAACCGCAGTCTGGAACTCTTCTTTTTGACGGAAAACCGTTGAAACCCCGAACCATCAGAGCACGCACCGCGTTTGTGATGCAGCAGATGGAGATCCAGCTCTATATGCGGACGGTGAAGGATGAACTGCTGTTTTCCGACCCGAAAAAGAGGGTTGGAAATGCGCGCTCCGAGACCGCTGAAAAATGGATTCGGGTTTTCGGCCTGACGGGGCTGGAAGCGCGGCATCCCCAGTCGCTTTCCGGTGGAGAACGGCAACGGTTGGTGATTGCCTGTGCGCTGATGAAGGAACCGGACTTGCTGATTCTTGATGAACCAACCAGCGGGCTGGATGGACTGAATATGCAGATAATTGCCGATCAAATTTCGGCGTTCACTCGGCAGGGCGGAACCGTTCTGTTGATTACACACGACCTTGAACTGCTGCAAAAAACGGCAGCCTATAAACTGACGATTGGAGACTGAAATGAAATGTGCTGTAATTTATTCAAGTAAAACCGGAAATACCAAAAAAGTGGCTGAAGCCCTGCTTGCCGTCATGCCGGATGGCACGGAACTCTATGATGTTCCGTCGGTCCCGGAGGGCGCGGAATTTGAGTGCGTTGCCATGGGATGCTGGATCGATAAAGGGACCGCGAATAAAGAGGCGTTGGAATTTATGAAAACCTTGTGCAATACCAAGATTTTCACCTTCTTTACGCTCGGTGCCTATCCGGATTCTGACCATGCCGACCACAGTCTGGCTGCCGTAAATGCACTCTATGGTGAAGGATGCGATGTGGTGGGTTCATTCCGTTGTCAGGGAGCCATTGATCCGAAGCTGATGGAGTGGATGACCCAGCTGCCGGAAGAGCATCCGCATGCGCCGGACGCCACCCGCCGTAAACGCTGGGCCCAAGCGGCGCAACATCCGGACGAGGCGGATCTTTCTGCTGCAAAAGCTGCATTGATCCAGGCGATGGAAGGATAAGCCGATGGCTTTAACGGATCTGTATGCCAAAATTGGACCGGCTGGCGTCGTCTTGATTGCCGTAGCCATCGTCAGCTTATTTGTGTCGGTAAAGCATCTGCTTTATCTGATCTGGATGGAGATTGATTTTAAGAAATTCTTTGCGCGGGTGGAGTTGGGAGAGGTGAATCTTGAAAAAGCCTTGCCCACTCGGAATCCGCTCCGTCGTATTGTGACGGAAGTAGCGGTGCATCATCAGTATCATTCCCCGGATCTGCGCTCGGAAGTCAGCTATCTGTTTTATCGATATTTCAACAAAATCAAAGCTGGCATGGCCGTGCTCCGGTTGATTTCTGTCATCTCACCGCTGCTGGGGTTGATGGGGACGGTGCTCGGAATCATGAAGGTCTTCAAGGTGATCGGAGATAGTGGTGGTGGAACCATTGCCCAGTCGGATCTGGCGCTGGGGATTGGTGAGGCCATGTATACCACCGTGATGGGATTGGTCATTACCATTCCGGTGTTGGCCCTGCTCTACACCATTCGACTGAAGGTTTCCGGATTCCAGGTCATGATGATGGAATACTCTTACCGCGTCATCGGTGCAATGAATGCAACGTGCCCGTATGGAAAGAAAAAGTCGTGAATGATGAATATGACTTTATAGGCGACGAACTCGATGCGGATGTCGACCTGACCGCATTGATTGATGTGATCTTTATGTTGCTGATTTTTTTTATGGTGGCCACCTCTTTCATTAAACCTGCCGTGGAGGTGGATCTGCCGGAAACCAAAAGTGCGGAATCTTCCGGGCAGGGTTCCGGCGAGCTGTGCGTCATCACCATCACCCGTGATGGAGAAATTTATTTTAAGGATCAGAAAATCGGTTTGGATGAAGTGGGGCACTATATCGCGCAAAATAAAGACGCCCGACTGAACCTCTATATTGATGAAGCCGCGCCGTTTAAGCCGGTTCTGACGATCATGGATGAAGCCAAGGTGCATGGGCATGAGAACCTTATTATCACAACTAAAATACACGGGGAGTGATCCGGAGTGCATCGCTTCTGTCATCAGTGCCGGCTTTTCCCTGCTCTGGATTGGAATCGGTATTCTGATGCTGTCGCACGCATCGGCGGATGAGTCCGCCGTATCCGTCGCTCCGGTCGTCTCAAAACGGGTGCTGCTGAATCTGGAGCGGGTTGTAATTACGGAAAGTACGATCGATTTGATGAAACAGGAAAAAAAGGAAATCCAAAAAGAGGTGCCCGAGTCGGAGCCCATTCCTCGGCCCGACCCCGAGCCACAGGACGTGGTTGTTGAGCAGGACACACCCGCCGAGCCACAGGAAGTGGTTGTTGAGCAGGACACGCCAGCCGAGCCACAGGACGTGGTTGTTGAGCAGGACACACCCGCCGAGCCTGCGCCGGTCCCGCCGGAGCCTCAACCGAAGAATGTTTCTGAACCACAGGAGCAACCGTTGGAGGAGCAGGAACAGACGTTAGGAAGTATCGCCTCTGGAAGCCGTGCGGTGGCGAAAGCGGAAGCGGCTGTTATTGATGCCGCTGAAAATAGCAAAAATATAAAAATAATTTATGCCGAACTGCGGGGCCTGATTGAGAAGCGTAAAAGCTATCCAACCATTGCTCGTCGGTTGCGTGCGCAGGGCGTGGTGACGGTTTTGGTGAAACTGAACGACGGGCGTGTTGTGGACTATGAGATGGTTGAAAGCACTGGGCACCGTTCGCTGCGGCAGGGATTGGAAAAAACGATGAAGCGGGTGAAGCGCGAGTTTGAAAGCTCGTATAAGGAATCGATTCCACCGGTTCGAATTGCGGTTGAATATGTCCTTAACTGATCCGCTCACGACCGTCCGCCCTTATTATCATCGGTACCGCCGGGCGTTTGTGAACCATCTCCTACTCGTGCTGGTACGGGTCGGATGCGTTATCCTGATTTCGCTGCTGACCCGGCAGCTGTTTGACTTTGATCCGTAAAATCGGCGGGTCTATCTGATGTGGTTGATGGGCCTCGCGGCGTCTATTGCCGGCATGGTTTTCTGCAGCTACCGAACCCTCCGTGTCGGCTAGCGGCAGCGGATTGAGGTGCTGGGAAAAATGGACCTATCAAAAAAATCCGGCGGAAAAATTAACCGCTCGGTCGAGCGAAATTCCCTTCCCCGCACGGAAGAACGATTTTTCCAGCCCTTGGAAATAGGTAGTGATTCATCCCTTGCGGGGGGAAATGTCCATCCGCATCCACAGTGGCCTTTCGCATAGTCGGAAACTATTTTTAAACATTGGTTCGATTGATGATTGAAAAAGGAATATAATTCTTACTTTAAATCGCGTGGTTTAGGTGTCACTTGTTGGATGCTGGGGAACGCAATAGGCCAAGATCAAAGGGCCGATTATTAAAAGATCGGACCAACCTGCTCTCCATTTCCTCTCATCCTCAAAGTTTATTGGAATTAATCGATGAAAAATACGGTGTATATCATGCTCATTGGTAGCCTCCTATTGTGCTTCCAGTCTTTCGCTGATGAAGAGAGTCTAGCGAAAGAAGGTACTAAATACATGCAAGGGAAAGGCGTAAAACGAGATTATCAGCAAGCGGTAGCTCTTTATGAGGCCGCCTATTTGACGGAAGAGAATGCCGGATTTATTGCTCTATTTTTGGGCAGACTCTATTTCTCCGGTGGATATGGGCTTGAGAAGGATTTGTCTAAAGCCATTGAATGGTTTGATAAGTCGATAGAGAAGGGGTTTCGACAGTCTTATACTCAAATCATTGATCTGTATATCGACCCCGCAAGTGGGGATTTATACGACATCGATAAGGCTTTGGAGTATGGCGAGGAAATGCAGGATAAGGGGTATGATGGATCTTCCGACTCTGTATTATTAGCAAAGATGTATGCTCAGGCAGAAGATTTCGAGCGGGCGGTCGAGTTCCAAAATGAAGGGATCTCAAGTTATAAGCGGCTAAGAAATCCGACCGAATCAACGATTGAACAATATGAAAAGGATCTCGTTAAATATGAAAACAATGAGCGTCCTTATGCTGAGGCTTCAAAATATGTACCCAAACCTTCCGGACTTTTCTGGGAAGGGCAGTGCTATTTGATCGGAACGAAGGATGTTCCTCGCGATATTAAAAACGCCGTTTTCAAATTGGTCAGTGCATATAATAAAGGGGAACATAAAGCTGAATCAGCGCTGCTTCTTGCAGATATTTTTGCAGGTAGGGTTGCAGAAGGCAACGTGCCGAAGAGTCACAATAAGGCTTTGTCCTGGTATCGTCGCGCGATTGATAAGGGCGAGGTGGAAGGTCTTGTGGGAATAATCCGACTCTGTCTCCGTTCAGAAAAACCATCTCAACAGAGGGTGAATGAGGCTCTTAAATGCGCATCACAACTGTACAAAGAAAAAACAAATAATCCAGAGCACCTCCGTTGGATTGCTCAAGCGTGCGCCGCCGGCGGTCGCTATGAAGACGCCGTGCGGTTTCAGCAAGAGTGCGTTGAATTATTGAAGCAGGCAGATGGAGACTCAATCAAGCGGACGGATGCTCAAGCCGCCGTCGAGAAATACAAAGATCGGTCTGAAGAACGCGGGGTTCTTTTGCCGGGAAATTAGCCGCGAGAGAACGTATTCATCGAACGCCTCTGGTGGTCGGTGAACTATGAAAAAGTCTATCCAACATCCTGCGCCGGTGGGCGTGAGCTATATGGAGGGTTGGGCTCTTACTTCGACGACTACAACCACGAGTGCAAGCATAGCGCTCTGGACAAACGAACCCCAGCTGAGGTATTCATTAAAGTAGAAATAAGAACATGATCGCAAGGAATGCCGTCGTTCCGTTCCGCCCTCGGCCCTCCGGGGAGAGGCTCTACTCCGCGACGGTATCATAAAAAGGCGGCTCGGTGGCTGCCAGAACACGGAATAGGGATCCGCAGGTTCCCCCTTAAATTCGCCGATCCGTGATCGAAGATCGGGAGATAGACGCAATAGCCAGGCTTTGGAGATATGAAATGGAGCACGTGTTTAGGTTTAAAGGGATTCATGATTCATTATTGAGCATGAAAATTATTTTTTTGATGGGTTTGGTGGCGTTGAGTCTTCCTGTTTTTGCTAAAACGATAACGGTTAGTTCGCTACCGGAATTATTGCCGTATTTAGAACAAAATAGGGTTGATATTAAGGTGACTCCGGGAATCTATACTATTACGGCCGCTGATATGGCGAAGGGCACCTTCGGCACCCCTCGTTTCGAATTTAAAGGGAACAACAGTACCTACGATTTTACTGGGGTTACCATCAATATTGCCGCCGATGTCTATACCGAAAATTACGGGATGAGTCACATTCAGATCCTTGGAAACGATAATGTTTTAAAAAATCTAACCCTGGTAGACCAAATCGGAAAATATGTTAAGAAGAAGAGAGCGGGCGGGAAAAGTATTGTTATAGACGGACGAGGGAACAGGATTGAAGGGTTTCATGTAACCGTTAAAGGTTCTTTTCCGTACGGCTATGGCGATGCCTTTGGAAAAGGTGGCAAGGGGAGTACCATCGGGCACAGTAAACATAGTGCTTGTTTGGTGCGCGGAGAGTCGAACCACGTTAAAAATTGCACGTTTATTCACCGGTCTTACGGGCATTGCATATTTATGCAAGCGGCCAGCAATCCAATTATCGAGGGGTGTATTGTTGAAGGCGAAATTCGTTCAACCGCCGATATGCTGGCAGAAGAAGGAACGGGTTCCCCCGCCGATAAAATAGATTTTTTGACCACTTGGGGATACCGGCTTCCTGCGGGGTATATGATGAGTACGGGTGAAGAAGGGATACGTGCTTACGGGGGCGGAACCACTTATATTGATGGGGTAGAGTATAAAAGAGGCACCTCGAATCCCACCGTGTTAAATTGCACCATCAAATACATGCGTGGGGGGGTCACATTGGCCCATGCGACCGGTGTTGTAAGGGTTGAAAATTGCACGACCATTGGTTGTGAACAGGGCTTTGGGATTGGGCGGGGTGTGGCGCTGAATTGTAAATCAGATGTTTCTCATGGTCATGCCTTTAAGAGCACGTACAATAGCGATAGTTGGGATCTTGATATTGAGATCATTCCTGCGGTAGATCCCTATGGGAACGGGCAAAAATGCATTGCTTTTATCGGCATGAACCATTCGGAAATCACCTTGACGGGTGGCGACCCCAACCTGCCTTCAGATTATAGAATTCAGATTGGCGGAAAACTGGATGGTGTGCGCTTTAAGCAGGGGAATTTAAGCCGCCAAAGTACGCATGATGGAAATAATAATACGATTATTAACCGGACGCCATATCCCATAGAAATTGCGGAGGGAAGTTCCGGTAATGTGGGCGAATCGGAAGGGGCTGTTCTGGACCACGGGAGTGACAATGAGATCCGCATGATTTCAGCAAGCTCTTCTGCCGGGAGGGCCGGACGATCGAAAAAGATGGTAGATCAACATGACCGTGTCCTCCCCGGGAGGCCGATTAGCGGATTCGATTCGGACGGATTACCAATTTTTGAAATGAACACCGTACCCTGCCTGATTGAGGCGGAAAACTACGATTATTTTTCCGGCCAGGGTAACGGCAATACCTACTACGACACCACCAAAGGAAACCGAAGCGGAGTGTATCGCAAGGATGATGTGGATCTTGTTGCACTGCCGGGCGGCGGTTTTGCGGTGTCGCAAATGGAAGCCGGAGAGTGGCTCGTTTATACCATCTCCGTTCCTGAAGAGGGCGGTTATGATGTCCGTGTCCGCTATGCGGCTCGCGAGGAAGGATCGATTCAGTTGAGCTTTGAAGGGGGGATATCCACCAAACGCGAAAGGCTCCCGGTAACCGAAGAATCCAATTGGTCAACACAGATGGTCGGACGGAATCTTCCGCTTAAACAGGGGGTGCAGCGGATGACGGTGCTGGTTTCCGAGGGGGAATCGGCCTATATCCTCGATTATATATCGATTGAGCCGACTGTGGCGCGGGATACGGCGAAGAGCGAATGGCCCGTGGTCGAGGAGGAGATTGCTAAAGTGGCGGACCCACAGCCCGTCACAGTGAAAGAACCGAGTCCCCCGGGGGGCCAAAGCAATCTGGCGGAGAAAACCTCGGGGTTGGATTCATTGACCGCGTTGTGGAAATCGGATCGTCAATGGATGATTTGGGCGCTGATTGCCGGAGGGGGCATTGTTTGGGTTATGGTCGTGAAGTCGCGAAAGAAACGGCCGCGGAAATAGATCGGACGGCCATTTAGTTTGAATGGTATGGAGCCTCTACGGGGCAGTTTTTAAGAAAGGAACGGGTGTAATGAAAAAACAGTTATCGATGGCAGGAGTTTGTTTAATGGGCACGATGGCGTTTGGAGCGGAACCATTGGTGCTGGATATGGTTCATCATAATCCGGGAGAACCGTTGTATGAAAGTGCCTACAACGATCCGGCGGTGATCCAGGAGATGGGCTACAACGGGAAGGTCTATTTCCTGTTTGAATCGCCAATGCTCGCGATCAACTGGGAGTCGGTGGACCCAGAGATTCTGCCGAAAGGCTCGCCG
The DNA here is from genome assembly GCA_037132875.1 of Pontiella sp. Lineage (GTDB taxonomy): Bacteria > Verrucomicrobiota > Kiritimatiellia > Kiritimatiellales > Pontiellaceae > Pontiella. Next base: position 7,807 of record JBAHZU010000109.1, on the reverse strand, counting down.
GACCGCGCTTGGGTGGATGCCAAGGCGAAAACGGTGCGTGAGCATCTGGCGAGCTGTAAGGCGTTGGGTATGAAAACCTATGCGATGTCCGATATGGTGCTATTGCCGAAGCGTCTGATTGAAAAAGAGGGACTGGAAGAATCTTTTGGGGATGCGCGTAATCCGCGCGTGCAGGAATTGATCCGTGCGCAGGTGCGGGAAATGTTTGGCCAGTTTGAGGATTTTGACGGATTGGTGGTGCGGATTGGTGAAACGTATCTGCACGATGCTCCGTTCCATCAAGGAGCCATTCAGGATAAGGGTAGCGTAGAAAAAACCATTATTCCGCTGATGCAACTGTTGCGGGAAGAGGTTTGTGTGAAATTGAACAAGCAACTGATCTTTCGCACTTGGCGGTCGTTTGACAGCGAGCTTGATCCCTATCGGAAGGTCAGTCGTGCGGTGGAGCCGCATGAAAATCTGATCATCAGTATTAAACACTGCGAAGGCGATTTTCACCGCGGCAACCCGTTCAGCAAGATTATTGGAGAAGGGCGGCACCAGCAGATTGTTGAAGTGCAGTGTGCGCGGGAATATGAAGGCAAGGGGGCCTACCCAAATTATATCTGCAAGGGGGTGATTGAAGGCTTCGAGGAGCATGCGAACATGCCGGCGGATGCGATCAGTAGCCTGCGAGATTGGACCGAACAGACGCCGGAACTTTATGCTGGAATTTGGACCTGGACGCGTGGCGGTGGCTGGGACGGGCCATACATCACCAGCGAATTTTGGCCAGATCTGAATGCTTGGGTGATGGCACAGTGGGCCAATGATCCGTCGCAGCGCGAAGAGGATTTATTTAATCAATATGCCAAAGAAAAGCTGACGTTGAACCGAGCGGATGTGGCACGCTTTCGCGAACTTTGCCTGCTGTCGGCCGATGCCGTGGTGCGAGGCCGCAACACAACGCATCGGGATATGAATGAATGGTGGACGCGCGATCAGGGGATTGGGTGGCCAGAGCCGGCCCAAACTGCGGAAGGTCAGGCGCGCAATCTGCGTCAGAAGGAAGAGTCTATTCTGATGTGGAAGCAGATCGTGAAATTGTCGAAAGCGATTCAGTGGGATTCGCCGGCCACCAAAGAATTTGTTGTGGGATCGGCCACTTATGGGCTGCATCTCTACGAAATTTATCGTGCGGCAGTTTATCTCTCGGATGCTGAGGCTCGGGATGATGTGGCGGCGATGAAACGCTGGATCGGGGTCTATGATGCCGCCTGGAAAACGTACAATAGACTGCCGGAGCAGTTCCATTCCCTGTCCTCGCTTTATACCAAAGAGTATGCCCGGCATTGTGAAAATCCGCTGGATCAAAAAGTGGAAAGGCTCCGCGCTGAGTGGATGAAATAGTTGGATAAGGCCCCGAAGATGAACGCGGCCCGATGGCTGGGATGACCTGACATCGGGTGAAAAGGCGGCGATGAATGAATTCCCTGTTGCAGACCGTGGTGCTATTCAACGGGAAATAGGCTGGAATTATTTTTTAATAATAACGTGAGGTTTGAGATGAAGCGAAGTTTAACAGGATTCAGTATTTTATGCAGTGTGGTATCCGCGATGGGCGGCGTGGTGGATTCGGTTCAGTTTGGACATTCCCAGTCGGAGGCCGCACATGGACTGGAAGCCGAGCTGAGCGAGGTTTTTCAGGGCGGTTTTGGGGTTCAAGCCCGACGTTTTCTTCCAAAAGAGGAGCTGGATTGGCAAGGGGGCCAGGTAACCTTTGAGATGAAGGTCGACCCTGAGTTGCAGAATTACGGCACGGTGAAAATGTGGGGCGGATATTTTGCTGAAAAAAATGCGGGTCGCCTCTCGCTGTATATTGATGGGAAACAGGTGGGACAGCGTCATTTGGGCGAAATCGATATGCTCGATGTGGCGAAGGATGAACCGCGCTTTCCCGGACGTTTTTTCTATAAGACGGTTCCGCTGCCGTTGGCGATGACGCAGGGCAAAGAGAGCGTGCAGCTGACGATCGAAGCTCAGGGACCTATTTGGGCGTATGGAAATACGATCGAAAAATTTCAAAAAATGATGGTGATTTCGTCGCGGGGTGTTTATCGCGCCTATATCCATACGGATCCATTTTTTGAACCGACGGCCGATGAGGTGCAGGGCGACTCGGTTGTGCATCTTCCGACTCGCCCCGGCGATGATCGGGGGGTGATTTCTATTGTGGAGCGCCGCGTTAATGATGTGCTGGTAAAGCTGATGAAGGGCGAAGATCACATGGGGCAGCAGGAAATTTCCATTATGGCCCGCGCCTACCATGAGCCGTGGACCAAGGTCTATCAGTCAAAAGAAGCATTAGAAAAAATCGCTCGTGCGATAGATTGCCAGTATCGGGTTTATAAAGGGGAGCTCGAATCCAACGATCGGTCTTCGTGGAATAAGACCTGGCGTGGTTTTGGCCGAACGGCCAACGCCGTGCGCCTGCTGAAAAACGAGCTGAAGCCTTATTTGAACCAGCAGATGGCAACGACCGAGGTGAAACGCAAGGACGGGTGGGTTGAAATGTTTGCCGCGTCGCGTGATCTTAATATCGGAAAACGCCGTCAATACTCCAATCAATCGATGATTATTGATGTTCATATCTATCTCTGTAATCGCGGCGTGGAAGCCATTGATCCGTCTGAGGCTTGGCCGGAAGAAAAAGCACTGGAGATCTTGTATGAATCCATGGGGATAAAACCGTGGTCGGGTGAATGGGATGAAGACGGAAATCCAAATTGGCGACTGGGGAACGACTATCTGCAGTTTTCGGAAGCCGGACTCTCTAAAGAACTGGGGTATGTGGGCGCCTATGGAGAAACCGTTGTCTCCCTTGGGACCGAGATTTATGAGGCCACTCGTCCGTCGTACCACGAGGAAGGGGATTCCGCGATTAAGGCGCAGTTGGTGAAAATGACCAAGGCCCGTGCGGTATTCCGCCATCAGGGGCAGGATGCGGACGGCAATCGGACCATGCGGTTGGAGGCGGTCATTGGGTGGCGAGATTATAAATTCCCAGGCCCTGTGGTGTATGATGAAGTTCCGGGACGGGAAAGCCTGCCATTTGGTGCGGCGGTGGCAACGCTGGATCCCGAACTGGTGGGCTATGCACAGCATAGCTTGGAAGATAATCAATATTTTTCAATGATTGAGCAGATGCTGAAAAATCGGAGTACCCAGATGACGGCGAAGCTGCTGGATGTCTCCTCGGCCTACCAAACCATGATGGCACAGCCGAATCAGCCGAACCGTTTGCCCATGGCCGTTGGACAGCCTGATTTTGTATTTTTCGATCCGGAAGACGGGGTTGTTGCGGTTAAGAACGGGGAGGATGTTCTATTTGTATCGCTCTACTGGCGCGCACGGTATGCGGTGAATCATCTGGCAAAGGTGCATCTCATTACCCCGCAGATGGAGCGCGATGTGGTGGTGCGCCAGGAAATCCGGTTCAACGACAGCGGTAACGTTTTTGTGATGCCGGATCAGGCCAATGAGCCCTTCAATCGCCGCCACGAAAAGTTTTATAAGTCGGAAGGAATCCATCTGGCCGAAGCGGGACAGGAGCAACCGATCGCCAAGGTGCCGAGTAAATTTAGGGATTATAAACCCGGGAAGGAAAATATCTTTGCCGGGAAAGGCTCATTCTATCTCCTGGAGTACGGCGACTACCTGATTGCGATGAACTGCACCAAAGATCAGGCCTTTAATTTTGTCGTTCCTGAGCCCTTTAAAGGCGCGAAGGATTTAGTTTCCGGAAAGCGGTTGGCCGGTAAAGACATCGCAGTCGCTCCGTGGCAAACGATGGTGTTGTATAAAAAATAAGCGAAGAAATGGGTGCAAGAAGATGATTAAAAGAAGAGTAGGTATGGTGCTGTTGATGGCCTCATCGGCGATGGCCGCCCCGACGCATCTGGTGGAGGAAGCTCCGATATCGATTTTCAACGTGGAGCCGGGGATCTATCTGGTGGATTTCGGCCGCGTGGCGTTTGGTAATGTTCGATTGATTTCTCCAGAAGATGCAACGGTGACTGTTCATTTCGGGGAAGATCTTAAAAATGGGAGGGTGAACCGTAAACCGCCGGGAACGGTTCGATATAAGGCGACGACCGTTGACCTGACGAAAGATGAAGCGTTGGTTGCGGCCCCCAAGAAGGATGGGCGCAATACGCGCATCGATCATTCATGGAATCCGCCGGCCATTTTAACGCCAACCGAGTGGGGCGTCATTTTGCCATTTCGTTGGGTGGAAATTGAGGGATGGAAGGGTGAGCTGACACCGGAGCAGGTGGTGCGTCCATCGGCCTTTTTATCCGCGTGGGAGGATGAGGCTGCTTCGTTCGAATGTTCTGACCGGATGCTGAACCGAATCTGGGAGCTGTGTCGCTATTCCATCAAAGCCACCACCTTTGCCGGCGTGTATGTGGATGGGGACCGCGAGCGCATCCCCTATGAGGCCGATGCTTATCTGAACCAATTGAGTCATTATTATACCGATCACGATATTCAAATGGCGCGGGATACCATTGACTATTTGATGGAGTATGAAACGTGGCCCAGCGAGTGGCCGCCCCATATGGTGTTTATGGTACATGCCGACTGGATGCACACCGGCAATACGCAGTGGGTTGAAAAACATTATGAAGCCCTGAAGTCAAAAATTCTCTCCGATCGGAAAGGCGATGATGGTCTGATTACTACCACTGCACAACAGATTAAAAAGGGCGATATTGTCGATTGGCCAAAAGCAGAGCGCGATGGCTATGTCTTCACCTCGCGCAACACGGTGGTGAACGCGTTCCACCTGCAGGCGGTACGGCAGATGGCTGAACTGGCGCATGCGCTGGAGAAGAATGAGGAGGCGAAAGCCTTTGAAGCGGAGTTTGAAAAATCGTATGTGGCTTTTCAACAGGCATTTTTTAATGACGAAACCGGGCTGTATCAGGACGGCGCAGAGACGGATCATTCATCCATACACGCCAACTTGTTTCCGCTGGCGTTTGAGCTGGTTCCCGAAGATGCGCGCACTGGAATGGCGGAGTGGCTGGCCGGTCGCGGCATGCTGTGTTCGGTCTATGCTGCGCAATACCTAATGGAAGCTCTTTTTGAACAGGGTGCGGCGGAAGAAGCGCTCGCTCTGATCAACGCGGAAGGTGACCGCAGCTGGCGGCATATGGTCGAAAGCGGTGCAACCATCACTTGGGAAGCATGGGATCAAAAATATAAACCAAACCAGGATTGGAATCATGCTTGGGGCGCCGCACCGGCGAATCTGTTGCCGCGTTATATTCTCGGTGCGGAACCGCTGACGCCCGGTTGGGATACGGTGCTGATTCGTCCGCATTTGGCGGGACTGACGCATGCGAAAGGTCGAATCCCAACCCCGCGCGGTCCTCTTGAAATACATTGGACAACTTCCGATTCGTTTACGCTGAATATCTCCCTCCCGGAAGGCATGAAAGCGCGCATCGAGTTGCCCGTTTTGGGAGATTCCTCCCACGTTTTCTGCGAAGGGATCCGCGTTGATGCGGTTCAATCGGGAAATCGCTGGATGGTTCATTGCGAGCATTCGGGCAATAGGTCCTTTGAAGTGAGGTGAGGCCGGAAGAGCGCGTCTGAAAATGGAAGGGCTCAAGGGGGGGCTGCGGAACAAGAGCGTAGACGATTAGGGCGGGGCGATTCAGAGGAGTACGGGGGGACATGTTGTCCCCCTTTTTTTTTTGGATACGCTTAACAGGGTAACTCGGTAAACGGGCGCGCGGTGTCTGAGGGGGCTGACATTAAACGTCTGTATCTTGTATAAAGGTGGTATCTGTGCGTTGCAGAGGATGAAAAGCTTAAGAGATAGAGGACTTTTAGAATGATTTTACGTTTAATTACTTTGATACTCGCGATGGGTTCCGTTGTTCAGGCCGACTTTCGAAGGACGGTGGGACGTGCTGATTTTTCAGATTGGAAGGGGGTTCAATCGGCAAAGGATGGAACATCCGTTCTGACTCGTGGTGAAACCGCAATCTATACCTATTCGAATCAAAATCGGGTGTATTATCCCGGCATTGCCCGAGACTATTATGGCGACTCTGCCGACTGGAGCGCATACACTGGGCTGTCGTTTGAAGTTTATCTGGAGAACGATTCCATCACGGAGATCACTGCCGTGCTGAAAGTGGATCCCAAAGATGATAAGGAGTGTAATCCGGTCAGCACAGCAAACATCCGTGTGGCGGGGCAGGGCTGGTTCGATATCTATATTCCGTGGGAAATGTTTGATATTGATGCCGGTCAGAAATGGGGCACCTTGTTTGCGATCAAGCAGGTTGAACTGAGCATACGTTCCGAAGCGAACTCCACGTTCCCGATTCGGAAGGTGCAGGTCCAGCAGGGGCGTACCATCGGACTGCGTGCTCCTGTTCGGGGTAAAGCGGCGGATGCCGGTGCGTCCGTTACCTATACCTTTGAAGTGGGGAATACAACGGACGAATCCCAGGGCGTGAGTCTTCGCATTGAAACCCTGGGCTGGGAATCGATGGCGGCCACGATTGAACCTTCGATTATTGATCTGGCCCCGGGCGAGACCAAAACCTGCACGCTGACTGTTAAAATTCCCGCCAAACTACCGACTGGCATTCGCGAGAAACAGAGGATTAAGGCCATCTCTAATGGCGACGGCGCTGCCACGGCCTCGCTGGAGTTTAACACCGCCGTTCGGGTGCCCTCTCCAAATATCACGTTCACATCTGAGAAATGGGATGGCGTGCGGGCCAAAGTGGATCAATACGACTGGGCCAAAAAAGGGTTGGCCGATTATGAGAAAAAGGCGCGCAACTGGAAGGTGCCGAACGCGGCCCACATGGATCCTGCTGATGGGGTGAAAAATCTGGGAAAAACCATTTTCAGTACGGATGGCCGAAAGATGCTCGACGTGGCGATTGCGTATCAGCTGACGGGTACTATTGAATATGCGGAAAAATGTCTTCGGGTGATTCGTCCCTTGGTGGATCCGAAAACCGGTTATCCGGCCACGCTGGTTGGCGGGAGCAACTCGTTTGTGGGTGAAGGCAAGTTCTGGCAATCGGTGGGCCGGACTTGGGATCTGATTCGCGACTGCGAACGGGTGACTGATGAGGACCGCCGGCTCGTTGCTGCAACCTTCCGCTTGTTTGCCGAACGCACCATCCAGGGCAACACCCGAGGAGCCATCAGCAACTGGAACGTGGCAGAAATTACAGCCGCGTTCTATTGCGCCCTTAATCTGCAGGACTGGCATTTGATCGATCAGCTACTCTCCTCTCCAACGGGTATTTATGCACACCTGGAGCAGGGCATTATGAGCGACGGCTGGTGGTATGAATGTGCCGTGGGCTACAACACCTGGGTGGCCTCCGAGTTCTCGGAAATAGCGATTGCGCTGGAGCCGTGGGGCATCAATTTTAAGGACAGACGTTTCCCGATTGGCACCACCAAGCACTTCTCGCTGCTGGCCAGCCGCCGTGTGGGCGGACAGTACGGTATGCAATTCGAAAAATGGGGTGGCCTCGAAAAGAATAGCGTCTGTATCAAAGATATGTGGGATGCCTCCGTTCCGTTCCTCGACTACCGCAGCGTGCTTCCGGCCATCAACGACGCGATTCATGAGAAGGTATCGGGCAAGCCGTACGAGCTGGCCTACTACCTCTACCGCGATCCGGAATATGCCGCGATTATCCAGCGCGGCGAAGGGCGCGATCTGCTCTACGGCGTGCCGAACCTGCCCGAGGTGAACTCGGAAAAGATGAAACAATCT
>JBAHZU010000096.1:0-22741 GCA_037132875.1 Pontiella sp. | reverse complement strand
AATACATACCGAATCCTCTGTGGTGGATAATTGTGTTGGACAGGGCCTCGTGCTAGATTATTTCCAACCTTTGGAGAGTATGAACATGGAACCGGTGAATCAGGCTGACTTAGAGGCCTTGTTTGAATTTCTGCCGTGTCGCACGCCGGATGCGTGGATTCAGGAAGCGTTGCGACAAGAGGAAATGCTATTATTGAATCATTGCTATCTGGAGCAGTGTGCCGCACGTAATGCGCTTCAGTTGATGTTTCGCTGTCCGGATAAACCGGATGTGCTGATCAAGATGTCAAAGCTGGCCCGAGAGGAGCTGAGACACTTTGAGAAGGTGCATGCGCTTTTGGTGAAACGGGGCTATGTCTACAAAAGTCATAAACCTTCACGGTATGCCGGTTTAATGAGTGAAGAGATTCGTAAAACGAATCCCGGACAATTGATCGATTCATTGATTGTTGGGGCCTATATTGAGGCACGTTCCTGCGAGCGGTTTGCCTCGCTTGCTCCCTATATGGAGGATGAGATTGCGACCTTTTTCAGGTCGTTATTGAAGTCAGAGGCCCGCCATTATAAAGATTACCTCACGCTGGCGCAGACGCATTCGGTTGACCCGATTCAGGAACGGGTTGCTTTGTTCGGTGCCATTGAGCGAAAGGCGATTGAATCGGAGGACGATCTGTTCCGCTTCCACAGCGGCGTGCCTCCGATCGAGTTGGATTAATTGGTGTAGTTCCGAAGTGTGTCTCCGTCGATAAAGAATTTTAAACCGGTGAATATGAGATCTGGGGGATTGGTTGGTGACGGGGAACTTCTGTGAGGCGGTCGAATGGTGGAAACTATGTTCTGAGGGGGGGGCAGAATGCTCGGCCCAGACCACAGGTTGAAAAGTGGGTGCATTTTTGAGCGCAGTACTCGGTTCTCCATTTCGGGGCACAGCCATAGTAGCCGTTGTGCAGGAAATCCTCTTCGGCCTCCTTCCACTTCACGGATCGCCCCAAGCGCTCTCCCATATACCACTTGTTTTCATCAACGGCTAAGCGGTACTGATCCGCCTGCCAGTCTTTTAGACTATTGAACGCCCTGCATTCCCTTTTCCTGGTCATATCCGTATGCGCCTCTAAGGATTTAACTTTTAATCATAACCAAACCAACTCCAACCACTAAGGGCATACTACGGGGTGACGATGGGTGGAGCAATGTAAAATAGGAACCATTAATTTGTGCGGGATAAATTCAAGAAATAAATAAGAGGTCTCGCTTGCTGCATCTTGAAACGGCGGGTTGGGAAGCCATGAGCGAGGGTATTGCAATGAATTTTGGAAGGGCCTTCTGAGCGGTCAGTACTCAAATCTCGTATCTGCGATCCGCTTGGTCGCTCCATTTTTTAGGATGAAAGCATGATTCTTCCATGGTTCCTGCTCTTGGGTTGTATTAGGTTTGAAACCGAGCAAGCCTTCGTGAGTGACCCAGCATACGATGTAGCTCTTAATCTTGAAGGGCAATGGGGTTGGAAAAGGAATGTTGATGGATTATCTTAGTGAAAATATAGATCTAACCACTGGCGCGGTTGACGAAAAACGGCGGGAAATCCGCGACTATTTTAATGCGACCTGGGTGCTTTATGAAACGCTTTTCGAAACCCTCGTTTCCGATGCTGTTTTTAGGGAGCAACCGCAGCGCCTTCGGCATCCTTTAATTTTCTATTTTGGTCATACGGCCACCTTTTTTGTGAATAAATTGATGCTCGCGAAGTTGCTGACGGAGCGCATTGATCCACAGCTGGAATCGTTGTTTGCGATCGGCGTCGACGAAATGAGTTGGGACGACCTGAACGAGGGGCATTATGCTTGGCCCACGGTTCAAACGGTTCGAGATTATCGAGGGGCGGTGGCCGGAGCGATTAATCGGCTGATCGATGACCTTGAATTCACCCTGCCCATCGGCTGGGAAAGCCCCCTATGGCCGATCATGATGGGTATTGAACACGAGCGGATTCATTTGGAAACCAGTTCGGTGTTGATCCGGCAATTGGCGCTGGAGAAGGTGAAACCGCATCCGCAGTTTCCGCGGGTTGGAACCCGCGGCGATGCCCCGCAGAATACGCTCATTCCGGTCGAGGGAGGGATGGTCCACCTCGGAAAGAAAAAGAGCCATGCCCTGTATGGATGGGACAATGAATATGGGACGGCAGAATTGAGCGTGCCATCCTTTAGTGCGTCCCGGTTCTTGGTCTCGAATGGGGAGTTTCTTGAATTTATAGAGGATGGTGGCTATGCAGAAAATCGCTGGTGGGACGACGAGGGGTTGGCTTGGCGGATCTATCAGAAGGTCGCCCAACCCGCGTTTTGGCGGGGCGAACCTGGAGCCTATCGCCTGCGGCTAATGACGGAAGAAATTCCATTGCCCATGAACTGGCCGGCCGAAGTTTGCTATTTGGAGGCCAAGGCCTTTTGTAATTGGAAAAGTGATCGAACTGGTCAGTGCGTGCGGATGCCGGATGAGGCGGAATATCGCCGTTTGTTGGATGTGTCTGGATTGAATGTGGAGCACCATGAAACGCCAATTGCTGCGAACTGGAACTTGGAACACGGCGCTTCATCGGTCCCGGTGGATACGTTTGCCCACGGGAAATTCTTCGATCTCGTGGGGAATGTATGGCAATGGAACGAAACGCCAATATATGCTTTTGATGGATTCGAGGTTCATCCGCTCTACGACGATTTTACCGTGCCGACGTACGACAACCGGCATAACCTCATTAAAGGGGGATCTTGGATTTCAACGGGGAACGAAATTGCATTGCATAGCCGCTATGCTTTCCGCCGCCACTTTTATCAACACTCCGGATTCCGTTATGTGGTTTCCGATAAACCTGTGAAAAAGGACTTCGACGTGTACGAAACGAATGAACTAGTCTCCCAATATTGTGAATTTCACTACGGCGATGAAAATTTTGGCGTTCCCAATTTTTCCAAGGCCATTGCCACACAGGCCCTTCAAGCGGTTGGCGCGGGGGCAACGGGACGGGCGCTGGATATTGGTTGCTCCGTGGGCCGTTCCGCCTTCGAAATTGCCGATGTTTTCGATGCGGTGGATGCCCTCGACTTTTCTGCCCGATTTGTGCAGGTGGCGGCTCGTATGCAGGAAACCGGTCGCATTCGTTATGAGCGGCAGGAGGAGGGGGAGTTGGTTACTTTTCAGGAGCGGACCCTCAAAGAACTCGGATTGGTCGGCGATTATTCAAACATCAGTTTTCTCCAGCAGGACGCTTCTAACATGAAGTCGCTTTTCTCCGGATACGATCTGGTGATTGCATCCAACCTGATTGACCGACTGCATGATCCCGCCCGGTTCCTGAAAGAGATTCCAGCGCGAATGAATGGGGGTGGAATTCTGTTGATGGCCTCGCCCTACACGTGGCTCGAAGAGTTTACGCCCAAGGACCACTGGTTGGGAGGGTTCAAACGCGACGGCGAGCCGGTCACCACGCTCGATGGGTTGCATGCCGCACTTGATGAGGCCTTCGAGTTGCTGGGCGCGCCGGTTAAGGTGCCCTTTGTGATTCGTGAAACCCAACACAAGCATCAGCACACCCTTTCGGAGGTGACCCTGTGGAGGAAAAAATAGTTTATGACTTTGATACCGTGGTCTCGCGAGATGGAACCTATGCGGAGAAGTATGAGGCCCTTCAACGCTTTTTTGGCAAGGCCGATGTGGAGCCGTTCTGGGTGGCGGATATGGATCTGCCGACGCCGGCCTTTTTGGTTGATGCGCTGCGTGCTCGAGTCGAACATCCTCTGTTTGGATATACCGAGCAGTATGACGATGTATTTGAGTCGATCCAGTGGTGGATGAAAAATGAGCACGAGGCCCATGTGGCGGCCCAGCAGATTTCGTTGTCTCCTTCGGTAGTCACGAGCATTGCAATGGCCATTCAGGCCTTCTCGGAGCCGGGAGACACTGTGGCATTGCTCTCTCCAGTTTACGGGCCATTTTTCAGCTGCACGAAACAAAATCAGCGCAAGGTGGCCGACTGTCCCCTACAGGTGGAGCAGGGAAAATTTGAGATCGATTTTTTGGCGTTAGAGCAACAACTGGCCCGTCCGGACGTTAAATTGATGCTGTTTTGTAATCCGCATAATCCCGGGGGGCGTGCCTGGAGTTTACCGAATCTGGAACGTGTGGTGCAACTGTGTGCGGAGTATGATGTTATCTTTTTTAGCGATGAAATTCATTGCGACATCGTATACCCGCCGTATCAACACCAGTCGGTCCTGAATATTCCCGGCGCAGATGAGGTGGCTGTCGTGGCGCATTCCATTGGGAAAACATTTAATACCAGTGGGCTGCAATCGTCGTTTGTGATCATTAAAAATGATCGGTTGCGCTCGCAGTTTCGCCGGGCACAGGAGCGGTCGCATGCTGGCGATATTAATCTGCTGGGCAAGGTGGCTTTGGTGCATGCTCTGTCGCCAGCGGGTGCGGAATATAAAAATCAGTTGGTGGCTTATCTCCATGAAAATACCCAGCAGGTTTGTGCGCGCCTTGGGCAGATGGATGGATTAAAGGTGATGGAACCCGAGTCCACCTTCCTGGTTTGGAGCGATTTTCGGGCCTTGGGCGATTGGCAGACCGTGTTTAAAACATTGATTTATGAGGCCAATGTGGCGCTTGCAGGCGGGAAATTTTTTGGTCCAACGGGCGAGGGCTGGTTCCGGGTAAATTGTGCGCATCCGCGATCGCTGTTGCTGCCGGCGGTGGACCGGATTGTGGCTTCTTTTTAAGCCCCATCCATACGCCACCCAGAATGAGGGCACTCGAAACAATGAGCCGGCCGTTCAGCACTTCATTCAGAAAAAGGATGCCACCGAAGGCCGCGATCACTGGAATCAGCAACTGCACGATGGCGGCGGTTGTGGTGGAAAGTTTTCGGAGGGCGTGGTACCAGATCACATAGCCCAGCCCCGAAGTCAACGCGCCGGAGCAGATGGCAATCCAAGCGCCTCGGGGCGATATTTCCAAGGGTTGGAACCGGACGAGGAGTACCAACAAGATTAGCGGAACGGTGCACGTGAAGTTGCGTGCGGTCATTAAAACGGGTGCCGTTGCTCCACGGCCCCGAATGGAATAGATGCCCCAAGCCACCCCTGATAAAATCATAAAGGCGGCGCCCGCGGGGTCGGGGGCGGAAAGGCCTGGGGAAACGAGAACGATCAGGCCGCCTAGCGAAACCGCACTTCCGATCCATTTTGCGCGGCTGATCGGTTCTTTGCGGATCAGTGCCCAGCCGAACATCGAGATTTGTATCGCTCCCGCCAGTGCCAACGTGCCGGTGCCGGCACCCAATGTGACATAGCCCAATGAGGACGTGAGGGCATACACAAAAAGGGTGGCGCCAGAACCCCAGGCATTGTTCCAGGGTTTGGAAGGCGACACTTCTTGGACGAGGCGCGATGCAGGAATCAGGATCAGCATGCCGCTGAGCAGGCGAAGCGCGGTGAAGGAGAAGAGATCAATTTGATCGGTGGCCAGTGCCAGCCGGCAAAGCAGCGAGTTCGCCGCAAATGCCAGCAAGGAGAGTGTGGTTAAAAACCAAAGCATGGGGGCTTAAAGAAAGCGATACATCCAGCGTACGGTGCTGAAACCGCGGATTTGTCGGATCGATTTTTCAACGCTGTACTGAACAATATAGGCCGTCGAGTCGTAGGGTGCTTCCTGCTTTTCATTTGTATCCAGTTGGATCAGGAGAGGCAGGGCGCGGTCGCTTCCGAGTTGCCCCAGTGCCCAGATTCCGCTGTTTCGTTTTTCGAAGGAGGCGCTTTCGTCTCCCACGAGAGCAATCAACGCACCTACTGCATCGCCGCCATACTCGGTCTGTGCGGCGGTGGCACAATGTTGCACGCCGTTGAAAATGAGCCGAGCGCCGAAGCCATAGAACGTGACGACGGTGATGCAGGTGATGATGATGGCGATTTCTAGTTTAAATTTACGAATCATGATTCCTCAATCGTATCACGCTTTCCAATCATTGGAACCGCAATTCAATGGTTTCAGCCATCGGATGGCGGTTGCATAACGATGAGGGAGCGTTGCACGGGCACCTCAAATGGAATGGGTTGCGTGCTGCCATATTCTGGCGATCGTTCCAGCTTCAGCTGAATGGAGGTGCCGGGCTGACCGCGCAGGTGTTGGACGATCTGTTGAATTGTCATTCCTTGGAAGGAGAGGGTGGCGCCATCGGCGGTAACCATTCCGGAAATAGAGTCTCCCACCTGAATCATTCCGGTGGATTCTGCCGCACTGAGAAGAGTGGTGTCTTTGATTCTCGGCAGCCCGGAAGCATTCATTTCAATATGGGCCCCAATTCCCGTGAGTGCATTTTTATTGAAGGATTCCAGGGCGGCCCGCTGTTCTTCGGGGGATTCCAGATGAGTTGCCCACTCCAGAGTGGCGAGGGTATCGATCTGAACATAACAACCCAAGGCCGCAATCAGTTTGGCCCGGCGAGCGGGATCGGTCTCCTTTTCGAGCTGACTCAGTTGCCGTTCAAAGTTTCGCTCCAGATGGTCGTGATAGCGGTTGGTCGCCCTGCGCCGCTTTTCCGCGGGCGAAAGTGCCGTGGCCATGACCTTCGGTTCAGGAGCTGGAATGGCTTTTATGGGGAGAAGGACTTGTGGCGCATGGACGAGCTGGGGAGGGCGTGCCGGAAGGGTTTTTTTTATGGGCTCGGACGCGGGGGTTGTGGCGGCGAACGGTAGGGCTTTTGCTGGAGTCGCCCGGGAGAACGGATGTTGTCCCGGCCAAGCCACGCTCAGCCCGAGGACGGAGAATGCAATTTTGAATGGGGTGGAGAGTCTCATGGATAAGCTTTGCAAAATAATGGAAGCAGTATCGCACGATTTGCCAAGCATTGGAAGTCTTCGGGAGAAAGGCGATTGGGGGCCTTTGTGAAGTCAGCAACAAGCCCCCTTTTTTTCCTCGGCTAAAATCGAGCATACGTCGCTCGATGAACAGGTGGACTCGCAGAACCACCGGCCTCTGAAACTCGTAGGCATAAAAAAAGGCGTTTCCAATCCTTGGAAACGCCTTTTGATCGTTGGAGAGAGGGGGGGGTTATTTCCCTTTCAGGATATCGGCGAAGAAGTCGTTGCCTTTGTCATCGACGAGGATGACCGCGGGGAAGTCGACCACTTCAATTTTGCGGACAGCTTCCATGCCGAGCTCTTCCATATCGACAATCTCGACCTTCTTAATATTTTTCTCGGCCAGCAGGGCGGCAGGGCCACCAACGGAGCCGAGGAAGAACCCGCCGAATTCCTTGCATCCATCGGTTACGTCTTGCGAGCGATTCCCTTTGGCGAGCATGATCAAGGAGCCGCCGTGCGACTGGAATTCTTTGACATACGGATCCATGCGCTGCGCGGTGGTGGGGCCAAAGGAGCCGGAAGGTTTTCCTTTCGGAGTTTTGGCCGGGCCCGCGTAGTAGACCGGATGCTTTTTGAAATATTCAGGCATGGGCTCGCCCGCATCCAGTTTCTCTTTAATTTTTGCATGGGCAATATCGCGCGCAACAATCAGCGTGCCGTTGAGGCGTAGGCGGGTGAGTACCGGATAGCCGGAAAGTTCTTTAAGCACGTCTGCCATGGGCCGGTTGAGATTAATCACCGGTGCGGTGTCGGCCTGCTTGCCGAGGTTGGCCGGAGCATACATGGCCGGATCGTATTCGAGCTGTTCGAGGAAGACCCCTTCGGCGGTAATTTTGGCCTTAATGTTACGGTCCGCCGAGCAGGAGACCCCGATGCCCACGGGGCAACTGGCGGCGTGGCGTGGCATACGGATGACGCGGACATCGTGGCAAAAATATTTGCCGCCGAACTGCGCGCCGATTTTTGAATCCTGAGACATTTTGAGGACTTTTTCTTCCCATTCGAGATCGCGGAAGACCCGGCCGGTTTCATCTCCGGTGGTAGGAAGGTCATCAAGAGCACCGATGGAGGCCATCTTGACATATTTCATGGTGGCTTCGGCGGAGGTGCCGCCAATGACGATGGCAAAGTGATAGGGCGGGCAGGCCGCCGTGCCGACATTGAAGAGTTCCGCGGTGAGGAATTCGGTGAGGGAGTCCTCGTTGAGCAACGATTTAGTTTTCTGAAAAAGATAGGATTTATTAGAAGACCCGCCGCCTTTGGCAATGAAGGTCAGGTTGTATTCATTGCCCTTGCCTGCATAAAGGTCGATCTGCGCGGGAAGGTTATTGCCGGTGTTCTTTTCGGAAAACATGGAGAGCGGTGCAATCTGGGAATAGCGCAGATTGCGGTCCTGGAAGGCTTTAAATACGCCTTTAGAAAGGGCCTCTTTTTCATCGAAATCGGTCCAGACCTGCGCGCCCTTGGTTCCGGTGACGATAGCCGTTCCGGTGTCCTGGCAGGTGGGCAGTTCGCCATGGGCGGCGATAATGGAGTTTTCGAGGAAGGCTCGTGCCACGAAATGGTCGTTTTCGCTGGCTTCCGGATCGTCGAGGATGGCGGCCACTTGTTTCATGTGGGCGGGGCGGAGATAGAACGAAACATCGCAGAAGGCTTCATAGGCCAGCTGTTCAAGAGCTTCGGGCTCCACAATGAGAACGTCTTTACCGTTGAACTGCTCGGTACGGACGCCTTGGTGGGTGATCAGTCGATACGATGTGGTATCGCCGCTGTGCTGAAATGTGGGGGTATAGGTATAATTTGGCATTATTGCTCTCCGTGTTGCTTTCTTGGTCGTGGGGGAAAGATCTATCATAGGACGTGGATGGGTTCACAGTTCTAATTGGTGCGACTTGATGGAGGTCACAAAGATTTTTGGGGAAATGTGCAGTTCTGAAGGGTTTAAATTTCATGTTACTCTGCCGATAGACTGTAAATTAAAATACCTCCTGCCAGAATGAGCCGTTCTTCGAATGATAAGCAACGAGGAAGGGCGTATAGGCTCGAAGGTATTCCGCGTTATGTTCCTCTCGGCGAGTTCCTGGAACCGTTTTCTTTGGATTAGAATACCGGAGGTATACCGGTGTCATCCATTCATAAATCGAGCATCGGATGCGCCGAGATCTACTGGAAATACGGAGCTTAAAAATTGAAGAAGAGTTGTTCCTGAAGGAGTTAATGGAATGAGAACAATCTTGATCAGAAAAGTTTGTCATTTTAATTTAGCATCTGCCTTCATATTTCTCTGGCTTTCTTAGGGGTTGCGTCGTGGAGAATCATTACCTATGGTCTGCGCGATCAACATAAAACTTAAGGAGAGATGCCAGATGAAATTTGTTAAGAGAATAGTACTAGGAGCTTTAGTTATTGCTCCGATGTTCGGTTTTGCTGAAGACGGCGAATCCGCATCGGGGGTAACCTGGGAAAAAAATGTATCGATGGGCGCAAGCTTTAAGGAAGGGAATACGGAACAATCACTTTATACCCTGGATCTTAAAGTTAACCGTCTTAGCGCCGAATTTGATCTGCTGAGTTCATTATATGCGGAGTATGGTCGGACTGGAACGTCGACCTCGGACAAAGAGCGAACAGAAGGTCAGGTGCGGGGACAAAGCGAATACCGCCGTACGATCAAAGATTCGAAGTTCTTCGCGGGTGTGTTCGGAGAAATCGTGAACGATTCTATTACGAAGGTTTGGTTCCGCGGGAAAATGGGTCCTAACATCGGTTATTATCTCATGGATACAGATAATATGAAACTCGATGCCTCCTTTGGTATTAATTATGTTTATGAGCGTACGGCGACTTCTGAAGGCGACTTTGGCGAATATCGTGCGGCGTTGAACTACCTGTGGGACTTCACGGAAACGGCATCCTACTATCTGAATGTTGAATACAGCGCAAATGTTGAAAAAGTGAATACCGACAATAATGGATTTCTGGTAACGGGTGTTCGTACCAAAATTAATGAAACACTTTCATTTTTTGGTGAGCTGCGGGAGGAATATGATAACCTTCCGGATGCAGGAATCAAACATACCGATCTTACGGTCATAGCGGGTTTGTCGTACGACTTCTAGTCGTTCCAAACGTTGGAAGCATAAAGCCGTCCAATCCGGGCGGCTTTTTCTTTGTTCAGGGGAAAGAGCCCGTGTCTGAAAAAATGAACGTTCCGCTTGCGCTGGATCCGCCGTCCTCCGGGGTGACTGAACTGGCCGACGAGTGGATGGCACGCGCCCTTGTTGGGTCGCGCAACAGTCCGCGCAAGCGGGTGATTCTTCCCTTTCATAAAGAGGCGGGAGCGC
The DNA here is from genome assembly GCA_037132875.1 of Pontiella sp. Lineage (GTDB taxonomy): Bacteria > Verrucomicrobiota > Kiritimatiellia > Kiritimatiellales > Pontiellaceae > Pontiella. Next base: position 12,477 of record JBAHZU010000096.1, on the reverse strand, counting down.
TATTGCAACGGAGGCTGAAGGCTTGGTTGTTTTAAGAGGCCGCCTGCTGTATCTCATATTTGACGAGGATGGAGCACTTCAGAAATCCTACGACCTTCCCGCAGGATCGGTCCTCGATGCGGACGGCGGGGGGTGGCACAGCTTCCTCGCATTGGAAGCCGATCCGGTTTTATTCGAGGTGAAGCCGGGACCCTACCCCGTGGATTCGGATAAGGAGTTTGCTCCCTGGGCGCCCGAAGAATTCAGTGCTGAGGCGGCCGTGTATATGGGGAACCTGCTCGATCGTTGATGGGCCTTCTTTGGCGAAGGTGCTCTTCGGAATCCCAGCAGAAATGAACGACCTTTGGGAAGGGCATGGGGCCTCCGAAGAGGTCTAGGGCGGAGCCAATGGTGACATCGATCCGGTTCTTTCCGGCCAGCGCTAGTTTTTTCAAATCTTGGAAATTCCGAACCCCGCCAGCATAGACGCAAGGAATGGGGGAATGTTCGGCCAAGAGTGCAATAAGCTCTTCATCCATGCCCTGCTGCTTGCCTTCCACATCCACGCCGTGGACGAGGAATTCGCAGCAATAATCGGCCAGCTGCTTTAGGGTCGCTGCATTCACTACGGTTTCGGTGAAGGTTTGCCAGCGGTCGGTGACCACATGGAACTGCCCGTCTTTCTTGCGACAACTCAAATCCAGCACCAGTCGGTTGCGCCCCGTTGCAGCCACGAGCTTATCCAAACGTTCGGCATCAATCTGCCCATCTTTAAAAATGTATGAAGTAACAATCACTTGGGCCGCGCCAGCATCCAACCATTGGCGGGCATTCTCGGCGGTAATGCCGCCGCCCACTTGCAGGCCTTCGGGCCAGGCCGCGAGTGCTTCGCGCGCGGCCTCGTCGTTGCCGGTTCCCAGTTTGATCACGTGCCCGCCCGTCAGCTCGTAGTCTTGGTAGAGTTTGGCATACCACGTCGGCGGTTTTTCGGACACAAAATTGGTTTCTGGCTCAGATCCTTCCGCGAGCGAGCCGCCGACGATCTGTTTCACTTTTCCGTTATGTAGGTCTATACAAGGTCTGAATTTCATAATGGCGAGGACTTTGGCACAGGATAGGTAGGCAATTCAACGCTTGTATCTTGCGGCGTTCCGCCTATCATCGCCCGTTCGATTTTAAAAACAGAAGAAGAGACGTGCCATGAGCGAAAAACCATCTAAATATTATGTAACTACGCCGATCTATTATGTGAACGATAAACCGCATATTGGTCATTCCTATACCACCATCCTTGCCGATGTGCTGGCGAGCTATCATCGGCTTTTAGGCGTGCCGACCCATTTTCTGACCGGAACCGATGAGCACGGCCAAAAGGTGCAGCAGGCGGCCGATGCCAACGGTATCACGCCGCAGGAGCAGTGCGACCAGACCGTGGTTCGTTTTCAGGAACTTTGGAAGCGGCTCGAAATTCAGAACGACGATTTTATCCGGACCACCGAAGAGCGGCATAAGACGGTGGTGCAAGAAACGTTGCAAGAACTGTTCGATCGCGATGAAATCTATAAAGCCGAATACGAAGGCTGGTATTGCGTGGGTTGCGAGCGCTTTTTCACCGAAAAAGATCTGGTGGATGGAAACTGCCCGGAATGCAGCCGTACGGTGGATAAGATTATTGAATCCAACTATTTCTTCCGCATGAGCAAATATCAGGATTGGCTCATCGACTATATTGAAAGTAACCCCGGCTTCATTCAACCGGCCTTTCGTGCCAACGAAACGCTGGGCTTTCTGAAAAATAAGGAGCTGCAGGATCTTTGTATTTCTCGCCCGAAATCCCGTCTGGCTTGGGGGATTGATCTGCCATTCGATGCGGAGTTCGTGACCTATGTTTGGTTCGATGCACTGATTAACTATATTTCTGCGGTTGGCTATAAATCCGACGAAGAACAATTTAAAAAGTGGTGGCCCTGCTCCACGCATCTGATTGGTAAAGACATTCTGACCACGCACACGGTCTATTGGCCGACCATGCTGAAGGCCATGAAGGTGGCTATGCCGGAATCCATCTTTGCACATGGCTGGTGGCTGACGGGCCGCACGAAAATGAGCAAGTCGCTCGGCAATGTTGTGAACCCCATGGATATGATTGATTCCTATGGCGTGGATGCCTTTCGCTACTTCCTCGTGGCTGAAATGACGCTCGGGCAGGATGCTTCGTTCACCGAAGAGGCCTTTGTGAAACGATACAATGCCGATTTGGCCAACGACCTCGGCAACGTGACCAACCGCGTGCTCAACATGATTGGCCGCTATTGCGATGGGAAGATGCCGGCGGCGGTTAAGGGAGATTTTGATACTGCCCTGGAAGAGGCGCTCTGGAAAGAAGCGGTTCATGCGGCCGATGAAATGGGGCCGATGATTGGAAACATGAAGCTGGATGCCTCCATTAGTTTGGTGATGACGGCGGTGCGTAAAATCAATGTCTACCTGCAGGAGCGCGCGCCCTGGAGCCTTGCTAAAGAAGAGGGCACCGAGACTCAGATTGCTTACAGTCTGTACACCGCCGCAGAATGCCTGCGCGTTTGTGCGGCTCTGCTTTATCCGGTGATGCCAGCTAAAATGCTCGCTTTGCGTACCGCGCTGGGTATGGCCGATGCTAAACCGCAGCTGGATAAGCTGACGGAATTCGGTGTGCTGGTCTCTGGCGTTGAAATTTCCCAGCCAGGTGCGCTCTTCCCGCGTATTGAAATGGAGAAAAAAGAAGAGAAATCGGCCGAAAAACCGAAGAAGAAGAAACAGAAACAGCCGCAACCGAAAAAGAAGGAAGAACCCTCTGCAGAGGGCCTCATTACCTTTGACCAAGTGATGGCGGTGAATTTGAAAACGGCGGTGGTGCTGGAAGCTGAAAAAATTGAAGGCACAGACAAACTGCTGAAGCTGCAGGTTGATCTGGGCGAAGAAAAACGGCAACTGGTGGCGGGCATTGCGTTGCACTATCAACCGGAAGAGTTGGTGGGCAAAACCATCGTGGTGGTCGCCAATTTGAAACCGGCCAAACTGCGGGGGGTTAAATCGGAAGGAATGCTACTGGCAGCCTCCGTTGGCGATAACCTCCGTGTGGTGACGGTTGATGGTGAAATGGGGCCGGGCGCATCCGTGAAATAATTCTTCCCGAGGATGACGGGACAGCCCTGCAAACATTGGCTATTTATGTGAGGGGCTGTTAATAACATTCGCCTAAAAAGGGGTTGCAACGCCGTGGGGCAAGTGCAATCTTAGGCACAGGTTTTCGCAAAATATCGCGATGGGCGTGGTATGGATATTTGATTGAGCGGATTTTCTGGAGGTATGCTTCGTGAATAAATTTATGAGTATTGGTTTGGCAGCTGTTTTTGCTGCGGGTTTTGTGAGCGCTGAGAATGGCGTTGTAATGGTTGATCAATCATCCTTCGGCTCAGAAGTTGAAGCCACTGCTGAGATCGCGCTGGTTTCTGCTCAAGTTTGGCGTGGCCAGGTCCAGAACGAAGATTTTGTGATACAACCACAGTTCACGATTTCCTCGAAGGGAGTCAGCTTCAATGTCTGGGGGAACTATAACTTTAGCCAAAACTATGCGGGTGTGGATAACGCGATGAACGAATTCGACTTCTCGCTGGCCTACACACTTCCGCTGGATCTCAATGACATTTCCTTTGATCTTGGGGTCATTAACTATCAGTTCCCTGCCAACGGTGACGAACAGGGCAAAGCCACAACAGAGCTTTTTGTTGCGGCACACATTCTGACTTTCCGGGATTATGTGATTCCTTCGGTAACGTTCTACGGCGATATTAAAGAAGTGGACGGAACCTATATCCAGTTCGATGTGGTTGCTCCGTATCGGGTCAGCGAATATCTCTATCTGGAAGCGGGAATTTCGACCGGTTGGGGCAGCGGAAGCTACAACAAAGCGTACTGGGGAATCGATGGTGGACATAAAGGCTTTAATGATTACAACTTCTTCGGCACGGCGAGTTACGAAGTGTCTGATCAGTTTAGCGTATCGGTGAATATGACGTACACCGGTGTTTATGGCGGGGTCATTAAAGATGGTGCGAAAGCCACGTATGACGCCGGCGAAAAAATGTGGGGCGGCGTCAATTTTGCCTATGATTTTTAATCGAATCGGCTGATCTATTGCAAACGCCCCGCACTCCGGGGCGTTTTTTTTGGTTGGGTGTCGCGTATGCAAACCGCTAACATCCTTCAAAATTTAATCTATCCCATGAGGAGCACGCCATGAATGAACTACTAAACTTGCTCAAACAAAATGCACTCGAAACGCCGGAAAATATGGCCAAGATGCTTGGCATCACGGCGGATGAGGTGCGGGAGCAAATTGCCACCTTTGAAAAAGAAGGCGTAATTCGCGCGTATCAAGCGGTGGTGAACGAGGAAAAACTGGATTCTTCCCTCGTGACCACGGTCATCGAAGTCAAGGTTACTCCGGAAAGCGAAGGCGGGTTCAATCGTATTGCCAATCGAATCAGCCGCTTTCCGGAAGTGGATTCGGTGTTTCTCATGTCTGGTGGATTCGATCTGCTACTCTTCATTAAGGGCCGCACCATGGATGAGTCGTTCCGCTTTGTCAGCGAGAAGCTTTCGATCATGCAGGGCGTCACCTCAACGGCCACGCATTTCATGATGAAGACCTATAAGCAGAATGGGATTATTATGCACACGGGGGAAGACGATGAGCGACTCAAAGTTTCTCCGTAGCCGCATTTCAAAAGTCGTGCAGGATATTCCACGGTCTGGCATTCGTGATTTTTTCGAGATTGTCAGTTCACGCGCAGATGTCATTTCGCTAGGAATCGGCGAACCGGATTTTGTGACCCCGTGGCGTATTCGCGAGGCGGCTTCGCAAGCGCTGGATCGAGGGATGACCAGCTACACATCCAATCGGGGCTTGTTGACGCTCCGGCGCGGCATTGCCAAGTATGTCGGCAAGAAAACGGGTATCGACTACCGCCCAGAAGACGAAGTGCTGGTCACGGTGGGGGTGTCTGAAGGGCTGGATCTGGCGATCCGCGCATTGATCGATCCCGGTGATGAAGTGCTCTATCATGAGCCGAGCTACGTCTCGTATAACCCGCTCATTCGATTTGCCTACGGAATTCCGGTGGCCATTCAGACCAAAAAAGAAAATGGTTTCCGGCTGACCCGTCAGGATTTGGAAGAAAATGTTTCCGACAAAACCAAGGTGCTGTTGCTCAACTATCCGAACAACCCCACTGGGGCCGCGCTTTCGAAGGAAGAGGTTGAAGACATTGCCGCCTTTGCCATTGAACACGATTTGATTGTGCTGACCGACGAGATTTATGACGAGCTGACCTACGATCGCGAGCACTTTAGCATTATCTCCGTTCCGGGCATGCGCGAGCGCACCATCTATTTGCACGGATTTTCCAAGGCTTGGGCGATGACCGGCTGGCGCATGGGCTTCACCTGTGCTCCGCCCGAGCTCACTGAAGCCATGATGAGAATTCATCAATACACCATGCTTTGCGCGCCGATCCTCAGCCAGGAAGCGTCGATTGAGGCCTTGAAAAATGCGGGTACCGACATTGCTTATATGAAGGGCGAATATAAAAAGCGGCGGAACTATATCCACTCGTCCTTCGAAGAGTTGGGTATTCCGTGCATTCGTCCGGACGGGGCATTTTATGCCTTTGCCGATATTTCACAGTTTGGCATGACCGCCAAGGAATTTGCGCTGAAGCTCATTGAGGATGAGAATGTGGCCTGTGTGCCTGGCACGGCATTCGGAGCCTGCGGGGAGGGATTCATCCGCTGTTCCTATGCCACGTCCCTCGACGACATTAAAGAAGCCATGGTTCGCATCGCCCGCTTTATCAAAAAATTGTAGACAAGGTTTCCAGCCTCGTTGTGTACTGAAGGGAGTCTGGCAGAATGATTTTTAGGCTGAATGATTCAGGAAGATTTCTTTCCGGAACAATTATGCGGCCTTTAAATCCGTATGCCTAAATCATTATGCCTGAGAGCACCCGTGAGTTAATTGTATTTCCAACCGAGCTGGCGCTGCGCCGCTTTCAGCAGGAAGAGGCCCTGAAGAGAGGATGGGTGGATGCCTCCGGACACACCACCTTTGCTCGGCTTCGGAAACTCAGCCTAACCTATGCCTCCGTTAAAGGGCAGTGCATGGATGCCGCCCGGCAGTTGCTGGTTCGCCGAGAGGTGATTGAGGTGGCTTCGGGCCATTTTCACGGGCAAGGCGCTCTGGGCGAGCTTTCGGGAAATGCATTGCGCGATGTGCTTGGGCAGTTGATTAAAGAGCTGGCCTCGCTTCCGCGCGATCTGTCGCTGGTGCTGGAGTGGTTGCTCGATCATCATCCGCACCATAAGCTCTATCAGCTGGGCATGCTCATTAGTGTTTGGCGAGCCACGATTAAACAGGAGGGCCTTGCCGATTCGATCGACGAGAATCTGGCCATCCTAAAGTTGCTAACCGGCCCGCGCGACCAATGGCCGCCGCTTTTGCGCGACTGCAAAAAGGTGACTTTCCAGTCGGTACGTTGGTTTAATCCGTTTGAAGAGCTCTGTGTTTTAACCCTGAATAAAAAGTTAAAAGTGCGCGTAGAATCGGCTCTTCCGCAGGCCCATGCCGAGGCCGCCGCGGATCGGATGGGACAGCGTATTCGTTCGGAAATTATGGCAGAACCGTGGGCCGTCTGGGCCGAGGATTTGGGCGATGCCATGGCCGTGGATAATGCCGATGTATTGCAACTTACCGATTCCTCCCGCATCAATTTTTCCCGTTCAGCGGGAACCTATGGCGAGATCGAAGATCTTGCGCGGCGCATAGGGTGGAATCTCCAAACCTTAGAAATTCCGGCCAACCGGATCGCCCTCGTGGTTCCAAACCTTGGAAAGGTGCAGGATATTATTCCGCACGTTTTTTCCCGATTTAAGATTCCCTATTTTTTCCGCCGGGGCCGCCCAGTGCTTTCTTCGCCCTGCGTGAAGGCCTTTTTTGCTTGGCTGGCCTTTCCAATGCGGCCGGAACGCGATGTTCGCATTGATCTGGTTCGGAATCCGGCCCTTCGCATAGAGGACCGTGAGCAGGAGCTGGAGCGCCTGCAGAAACTTCCGCCTTTAATCGAGGCGGATGCCTCCGCTCTTTCCGGTTTCCAAGCCTTGGACCTGTTGAAAGAGATCCTCCTGGAGCCGGAAGATCATTTTAATGCATCCGCGCTGAAGGTGGTGCAGGCGCTGTTGGAACGGGTGGGCGATGAGGTATTGCCATTGAATGAACTGGTGGATCTGCTCGAAGAGTTGCTTGAAAATGAAACGGTTCGGCCGCGCGATAACCACGAACAGGGCGTTTGGATTATTAATCCGCACGATGCGGTGGGCCTCGATTTTGATCTCGTTCTTTTTGCTGGCCTGAATGCCGGCGAGTTTCCCGGCGTGCCTCAGCAAGATGCGTTGTTGGGCGATAAGGAGCGCTATTGGCTGCGGGAGTATCTTAAAAAGCAGGGGAGGAGTCTGCCCAAGATGGCCCTGCCGGAAGCGGATGTGTTGTTTGAACAGCAGTCGGTACTATTTCTCACGGCGTTGGGTATGGCCCGCGAGCAACTGGTTTTTTCCTTTCAGTCGGTGGATCAGGAAGGCGGCGAAAAGGGTGAAGGCGAATACTACCGCAAGCTCTGGAATCTGGCCGGTTGGTGTGCGCAGGATGAAATTCAACTCAGCCCGTACGACCAATGGCGAATGGGGGTGCTGGGCGCTGAATCTGTTTTTTCCAATCATTGGAACGCACAGCAAAGTACGCCTCCCGAAGACCGGGTACCCATGCCGGGAGAATCATTTCTTCCAATTATTCCGCTGCCGCTCTGTCGTGCGACGGATGAAGCCTTGCAAGCGATTGTCAGCGATGCCGCTCAGGGGTCCGAAAGCGAGAGGCCCGAGGGGGCGATTCCTTCCGCGGTGTTGCATGTGGTGGATATGTTGAAAATTGAAGCGGAGCGCGAAGCCTTTTTGGCGACGCCTCTTGAAGAGCGTGCACCCTCAAAATACAGTGGGCACGTGGAATCGCTGAAAGCAAAAGTGGCAGACTGGCTGGCCAGTAAAGAAGAAATCAGTCCGACCGCGTTGGAGGCATTGGCGCAGAATCGATATGTGTTTTTAATCGAGAGAGTCTTCGGGATTCGGGATCCTCGGGTGGCCGACGATACGCCGGATCCGATGGCGCGCGGCACGTTGATTCATTATATCCTCAAAGAAATTTACACCGCGATTGCCGAAGGTCGCTCTGGAATTGATGCGCCACGTTGCTGGGCGGTGAAAAGTTCCACGGGTTGGACCCTGCGTGCGGAGGGGGGCGTGGAAGCCATTCCGTTGGCCTCGTTTGCTCCAGAGCGTGCGGCCGACTATGATGCATTTGCTCGGAAGGTCGCAGAGCGCATAATGAATCGGTCGGTGTTGGGGCATCCGGGGGTTTGGGCGGCGGAGCGGCAGAAGGTGCTGGAAATGGTGCTGAACTTTGTTCGCTACGATGCCGAAACCGGAGCTGCTGAAAAACGTTTTCCCGCTTTTTTCGAGATGGCCTTTGGCGGGGAGTCCGCAGTGGATCTTGGCGGAATTAAGCTGGGCGGAAAGGTGGACCGGGTGGATCTTATTTTTTCCGACACGGGGGCGCTGAAAACGGTTCGGGTGTTGGACTATAAGGGGCCGTCGCGTGCCCGCAGCAAGTCCGCAGACTATGTGGACGAGATTGTGCGCAACCTCGATTGTCAGCTTCCGGTGTATGGCTTTGCGGCGCAGCAGTTCTTTTTCGGGGCCTTTAATCAAGAAGAGCTCAATGCAATGACCGAGACGGGCTACCTTTTCTATGAACGGGATTTCTCGAAAATGGGACGAACCATTAAGAAAAGCCTGATCCCAATGAATCAGGCAGGAATGATGGAGGGCTTTCTCGCCACCTTAGCGAAAAATATCCAATATTTGGAACAGGGCGACTTTGCCGTTGATCCGCTGCTGGAATCCTTTAACGACTATCAGTCCATCTGCCGGACCGAAGTCGTCGCGGCCGAAGACCTTTGAGGGGGGGGTGAATTTCTTTAATTTTGATCGGCCCTTTTTCTGGCTCTGTTGAAGTTGAGGGTTGGAATGTAGGGCATGTTCGGGCTAAACTGCGGCTCGGTCCGCAACGTGCGCTGTAGCCGTTGCATCTAGACCTTTAATGGTGAAATAAAGGAGCCTGGCATGCAGATTAAACTCAACTTTTTCGGCGCAGCAAAAAATGTAACTGGCTCCTGTTATTTTCTGGAGGCAAATGGGGTGCGCCTGCTCGTGGATTGCGGCCTCTATCAGGAACGGGGCCTGAAATCGCGCAACTGGGCCGACTTCCCGGTGCCAGCCCATACCATTGATGCGGTCCTGCTCACCCATGCACACCTCGATCATTGTGGCCGCCTGCCCAAACTGGTGAAGGAAGGGTTTGATGGGGCCATTTATGCCACATCGGCCACGGCTGAAATAGCGAATATCATCATGCAGGATTCTGCGCATATTCAGGAAGAGGACATCAAGCATAAGCAACGTCGCCATGAAAAGTCGGGGAAGAAAAGTCCGTTTCCCTATGAACCGCTTTATACGATGGAAGACGCCCAAAAAGCAGGGTCCATGTTCCGTAAGGCAACATATAAAACGCCGATTTCAATTGGAACGGGCATTACGGCTGAGTTTCGGGAGGCGGGTCATGTGTTTGGGTCGTCGTCCATTCGCATTGTAGTCGAGCAGGGTGGGGAATCGCGGAGCATTGTTTTCTCCGGCGATGTGGGCCGCTGGAATCTGCCAATCATGCGTGATCCGGATCAGTTTGAGAATGCGGATTATGTGTTGATTGAATCGACGTACGGCGACCGGGTGCATGGTGAGGTGGCGGATATTCCCGGTGAGCTGGAGCGGATCATTAATGAAACGGTGACCGCCGGCGGGAATGTGGTGATTCCCAGTTTTGCTTTGGAGCGGACACAAGAGCTGCTCTATCACCTGAATGGCTTGTTGAAAGAAGGTCGGATCCCCTTGCTGCCGGTATTTGTGGATAGTCCGATGGCGATCAAAGTTACGGAGGTGTTTAAAAAGCACCCCGAGCTCTACGATGATGAAACGGTGGCGCAGCTGCAGGCGGGCGATGAGCCCTGCAATTTCCCGAAGTTGACGATGTCGCGCTCCGTTGATCAGTCCAAGTCGATTGCCAAGGTGAAGGGCTCTGCCATTATCATCGCGGGTTCTGGGATGTGCACCGGTGGGCGCATTAAGCACCATCTCAAATCCAATATGGGTCGGCCGGAGAGCACCATTCTATTTGTGGGCTATCAGGCTTTTGGAACGCTGGGCCGTCGTATTCTCGAAAAACCGGATACGATTCGGCTATTCGGTGAAGAGCATGCTTTAAGAGCGCGCATCGAACGCATTTCGGGCTTCTCGGCCCATGCCGACCGCAATGAGCTCTACCATTGGATCTCCTCCATCAAGAAACCGCCGCGGAACGTATTTGTGACCCACGGCGAAGAAAAACAAGCGCTCGCTTTTGGAAAATTCCTGAACGAGAAAACAGGATGGAGCTATATGGTGCCAAATTATGAACAAGAAGTGATGCTGGATTAAGCGCTGCTGCGGGGCTGCTGCTATAACTAAAATCTAAGGTGGGCGCATACAAAACGGGCGCCCTTTCGGCGCGCCCGTTCTGTTTGATTGGAGTTACGCCGGGTTATGCACCGAGGCACTCTTTCAGGTCGGCTTCGGCCGTGGTTACAGGTGCAAGGCTGAAGTTATCAACGAGTACTTGCAGTACGGTCGGAGTAATGAAGGCCGGAAGGGTTGGGCCCACTTTGATGTCTTTGATGCCGAGGTGCAACAGCGACAGCAGAATGCAGATGGCTTTCTGCTCGTACCACGAGATGATGAAGGAGAGCGGAAGCTCGTTCACGCCGCAGTCGAACGCGTCGGCGAGGGCGACGGCCACCTGAACCGCGGAATAGGCATCGTTACACTGTCCCATGTCGAGCAGGCGTGGAATGCCGCCAATATCACCAAACTCGAGCTTGTTGAAGCGGAACTTTCCGCAGGCCAGGGTGAGAATGACGCAATCATCTGGAACGGCTTCGGCAAAGTCGGTGTAGTAGTTCCGGCCCGGCTTGGCACCGTCGCAACCGCCAATGAGGAAGAAATGCTTCAGGTCGCCGCCCTTCACCGCGTCAATAATCTGCGGAGCCACACCGAGTACGGCATTGTGGCCGAATCCTGTCAGGATGGTTTTTTCTTCTTCGGTTTCGGTGAAGCCATCGGCCGCCAGCGCCGCATCAATTACAACCGTATAGTCGCCATTGTCAATGTGCTCAACACCCGGCCACTGAACCAGACCACAGGTGAAGATGCGGGCCTTATAGTTTTCTTTTGGTTTCTGGATGCAGTTTGTGGTCATTAGAATAGAACCCGGGAACGCTTCAAACTCGGATCGCTGATCCTGCCAAGCGCCGCCGTAGTTGCCCACGAGGTGGCTGTACTTTTTAAGTTCCGGATACCCGTGGCAGGGTAGCATTTCGCCGTGGGTGTAAATGTTGATGCCTTTGCCTTCGGTCTGCTTGAGCAGAACTTCGAGGTCTTTCAGGTCGTGACCGGAAACGAGGATCGCTTTGCCTTTAACCGGCGTAATACGAACCGGAGTTGGAACCGGATGGCCATAGGTGCCCGTGTTGGCCGCATCGAGCAACGCCATGACGGTGAGGTTGACTTCGCCGGTTTTCAGAGCATAGCCAACGAGCTCGTCCAGCGTCGGGGCTGGGTTCAGTAAGAAGGTCATGGCTTCATGGAAGAAGGCAAACACGGAGTCGTCCTCTTTGCCCAGAACGAAAGCATGGTCGGCGTAAGCGGCCGTGCCTTTCAGTCCGTAGATGATGAGCTCTTGCAGACCGGTGATATCTTCGCCGAGGGAGTTTATGCGGCCTTCGATACCCACTTTTTCACCGAGGGAAATCATTTCATCGAGAGTGGTGGGCATTTCGAGATCGCATTCAACGCCCATTTCGTTTCCAAGCTGGAGGCCGCGGGAGATGATGCCTGCAATATCATCAGGATCGAAGTTTACATTGGTCACGGTGGTGAATAGACCTTCCATCACGTAGAGATCGGCTTCGCGAGTGGTTTCGCCGGCCTGACGTTTGGCATGGGCTTTTTCAGAAATCTTTTTGCAGACTTCAACCAGCAGATCCTGAAGGGCTGCTGTTTCTGGATCTTTTCCGCAGACGCCGAAAGAGGTACAACCCTTTGACTGACTAGTTTGTTCGCACTGATAACAGAACATGCTCATTTTTACTTCTCCTTGGTTAGTTAGCTCTTAAATCGGATTACACTGACGTGAATTGATGCCGCCTATTCTACATAAGGATTGGGTTTGTTCCTTGATGCAGGTCAAGAAGTCGGAATTAATCT
>JBAHZU010000087.1:0-33934 GCA_037132875.1 Pontiella sp. | reverse complement strand
ACTCAGAACGCACGCAAGCTTCCTATTTGCGCGCGGTGACGCAGCTGGAGAACGTCTGGACGAGATCGGCGGGGGAGATCGGGGAGGAGGGGCTAGGTACCTTTGTTTACCCGATTTGACTATTTTTTGAATAAGTCGCTGTGAGTTCCGGTTCTTTCTAGACGGAGGGAATCATCATCTGTTGTGTAGATAAGCAGCCAATCGGATTCGATATGGCAATCTCGTGATGGTTTCCATGACCCAATTAACGCATGATCCTTATTCTTTGATGGAAGAATTTTATCTTGACCAAGCTTTCTGATTATAATTTTTAGTTTATCGAGGTCTTTTCCCCGTTTCTTCATGCGCCTGATATCGCGGGAAAACTGCTTGGTTTGGGAAACCAGTTTCATTTATCCCAATTCTCAAACATATTGTCTATCGAATCAAACGCGACAACATCTTCACCGTCGCAACTTTTTTTGAGAGTTTTTGCAGTGCATTCATTGGGGATTTCTACCGCGAAGGGCAGGCCACCTCGCATTGAAATCTGCCGATAAAAAATTCGAATTGCTTCAGTAGGAGTAATTCCGAGATTATGGAGTACTCCTTCGGCTTGAATTTTAATTTGCGGTTCAATTCTTGCGTGTATAGTTGCTGTTTTCATATGCATATATGTATCACATATGCAACACGTGGTCAATTTTGGGCTGCGTGGTTTTTATATGATCACAGCCTGCTAAAGGCGAATCCGGATTTAAAAGATGCCTGGAGCAGGAAAAAGGAGCGATCTCGCAATCTAGCGCGCCCTTGGATCTTCCGATCTTAGTCATTCCGTGATAGCCGCCCGCCTGCCGAAAGAAGGGGGAGCTCCGCATAGGGAGAGAGGGGCTCGATACCCCTCGTCACCCGATCTCGAATACTATTTATCAGAGCTCTGCGTTTCAGTACTCAGTATGGAGCATGTAAGGAAAATATAAATTTGTTCATCACCTGAGGTGGTTGCCCCTCCTGACAATAAAACGGTTTCGCCATCTTTTAAAACTGCAGAACTCTTAAAATCGAAGTGTTTGACGGTGGGTTGATAATAATAATAATCTAAACGGTCTCCATTAAGAGTGGGTAGGCTGCCTGAATTGTGTTTAACAAGCTCAGGTTTTTCCATCAGCGTAGACAAGAAGCTTATATGAACCATCTTTCCATCATCTGAGATTTTTGGCTTTATCGTTAAGCTCAGGCCTTCGCCATAATCCTCAAAATCCTGAGCTATGATGACGGAGGGGGTGGTGTCCTGACCTGTTCGAATATCCAGGTCCTGATGGAGGCGATGATCAAGCTGATCTTTCAATTCGGATTCGATATTGGAAGTCGCAACCATCGATGGAGATGCTAAAATTCTTCCTTTGCCTTGTTTGAGCAATTCGGCAAGCGCTTTGAGGTCTAACGGCTTAGTTATGTCTTCAGCCTGAAGTTTATCAATGGTCGCTTTGGGATAAGCGACAAAATGTGCATGAATTTTCACCGTGCCTTCCATAGACGCTTTTGCCATTCCATTAACCAACAACACGACGAACAGAATTATAATAGTTTTTACTGAACTCATTTAGTTCTCCTTATTTCACTTTGAACGTTATGGGTAGGCGGAAGACGATAATAATCCGCATTTTAAGAGGAAGTTTATAGAAGATATTCAATTAAAAAGCAACTCGGAACGCACGCAATCTTCCTGTTTTCGCGCGGTGACGCAGCAGGAGAACGTCTGGACAAGAACGAGGAAGCGCAGGAATTGGTTGGTATTATCATGCTTGGGTTAAATCGACAAAAAACCACCCCAACTTCGCCATCACGAACGTTAAAAGGCGCTCAGAAGAGCGCCTTTTAACGGGTCGGTCGAACCCCGGCTTCATGAACCAGGGGATCGCCGTGATGTTCGTTCCTCAATCACCACGATCCCTATATGGTTCGCCCCATTTATATTTTCTGTACCGAACAGTGGGTTATATGTATTTTTTGCAGGGTATAACCCCTTATATGGGTGATATTTTTATATGATAACAGCCTATTAAAGGCTAAACGAGGAGTACAATACCGATTGGATTCCCCATATGCGATATGCATGCAAAAAAGGAGGTCATATCGGATATTGGAGGTGAATGATACCGGAGCATGGCCCTTCCTGTTTTCTGGGATGTTGCTGGGCAGTGCGAACCGCATCAATCCTCTGCCCATGATGCCCATCGGCCTTAGGAGAGGCCCTTCACCTCCCACCCTGTACGATATGTTTTCGTTATGAAGGCATTGGCTTCCGGACAGTTTTTAACGCGCAGGTTTTTAACATCCCACTTGAGGGTCTGTTGTGGAAAGTGCGAGGCCAGTGCGCCCAGCAGTACGGTTTCGGTCAGCGGCCCTCCATAGTCTGCAAAATCAGCAATGGGTTTTATGTTTTCGCTCCGTACGGCGGAGATGAAGTCCTTGTAGTGATTGCGCGCGGGGAGTTTTGGATATCGGTATTCTGCAAATTTTTCTCGCGGATATGGGACGGGTAATTGGCTGTGCGGAGCCAACAGTAGGCCTTCGGTTCCGATAAAGATGGAACCTTGCTTGGGCATTTTTTCACCAAATAGGTCCATAAATTCCTGCGGTGGACGTAGGGCCCCATCGGTCCAAGTGACCTTGATGGTCTTTTCGGCCGTCAGCTGATTTCCGGGGAAGAGGTATTCGAATTTTTCATTGATGGCCCAGTTTGAGGCATTGGGAGATCCTCCGAGTGATCTCACGGTAAGGGGATGTCGAACGCCCAGTGCGCCGAACATTGGACTGTAGATATGGCACCCCATATCGCCCAAGGTGCCGGTGCCATAGTCGAGCCGCTTTCTCCACTGAGCGGGATGGTAGTATTCATGAATATAGGCGGGTTTCGGTGCGGTGCCGCACCACAGGTTCCAATCCAGCGTGGAGGGGATTGGATCGGTTCTGTTGGGTTTCGGTTGCGGATCGCCCCAGTTTTTTTTGGAGAACATATGCACTTCTTTCACTTTGCCGATTACGCCCTCCTGAATCATCCGGACGGCCAGTTGTTCGTAGGTGCCGGAAGCCAGCTGAATGCCCATTTGGGTCACCACGCCGGTTTGCTGGGCAATTTCTGCCATGCGGCGGGTTTCATAGAGGTTTTGTGCCAATGGTTTTTGACCGTAGACGTGCAGTCCCAAATTCATCGCCGTCACGCTGATTGGCGCATGCATGTGGTCGGGGGTTGAAACATTGACCGAATCAAGATTCTTATATTCCTTTTCCAATAGCACCCGCCAATCTTTATAGATGCGTGCATTTGGGAATTGCTTGCGTATTTTGCTCGTCCGAGCGTCATCCACCTCTGCCACCGCCACAAGGTTAACGTCTCCGTGGCGGGTGAGGTTCTGAATGTCTTGGAATGCCATGCCTGCTGCTCCGAAGCTGGCATGGTTGACTTTTTGGTCTGCCGTCTGTCCTGAAGCACCAATGTTAAAAAGGGGGAGGGCGGCGCCTGCCACTGCGGATGTGCGGATCAATGAACGTCTATTTTTCATGTTAAAGCTCCTTAATGAAAAGGGTACGATAAGCCACGGGGCTTCTGTGTCCGATGAACCCGAAATAACCTCGCGTTCGATCCTGCGAATAGCTTCGGTTTCCCTTAAATTCAATCCGGGAAGAAAGATCAGCATCGAGAATCTGAGTTCCATTCAGTTCCACCTTAATCGTTGATCCCTTGACTTCCACGGTCTGGAAATTCCACTCGCCAACCGCGCGCTGATAGCCGCGGTGCGCGGCAACCATGCCATAGGCCGAACCATGATATTGCCGGGGATCCAGTTTGGCATATTGTTGCGCGGAGTCGTCCAGCACCTGTAGTTCGCACATCCCGGAATAAGCAGGACGGCCCGTGCCCGGATAGCGAATGGCCAGGCCATTGTTGCCGCCGGGCGGAAGCTTGAATTCAAAGCGTACTGCAAAGTCGGAATATTCTTTTTCCAAGAGAATATTTCCGCTCTCATTCTCCCGGCATTGGATGATTCCGTTCGCAAAATCGTGGGCATCAACCGCTCCTTTCCAACCCGTGGAACTTTGGCCATCGAACGCAGAAATAAACCCTTCCATATTTTGGGCTGCTAGAATCTGATTTGCCTCGTCGCCATCGATTTCGCGGATGAAAATATTGCGCCAGCTGATTTTCCCGCCATGGGTCTGTAGCTGAATGGGTCCGGTTCGTGGTAACGGGAGGTTCGGGCTGAAATAGTTGTCCATTTTTGCATGGTCGACGACCCGCTGCTGGTTCAGATGCACGGTGACATATTCGCCCACCATCAGAATGCGAAGCGCGTTCCATTCGCCGAACGGTTGGTCGGCCAAAACCTGAGGATGCTTACCCTTGAGATTCTTTTTGTTGTTCCAAAGTCCGCCCGAACCTTTATTCGCACCCCACTTGAATTTATCCTCCTCGGAGGAATCCCAAATCTGCACCTGTGGGATGCCGCGAAGATAGACCCCGCTGTCGGCCAGCGCCACGGTTTTATATTCGAGCATCAGCTCAAAATCAGAATAATTTTTTTCGGTGGTGAGGTAGAGCCCCTGGCCGTCGTTGGCCAACACACCCTCCTTAATGTACCAATGTGCGTGGATGTCCTTTAGGCTGGCCCGTTTTTTGGCGTTCAGTTTTTCAGGCGGTAGCGCCATCCATTTTGCGGGATTCTCGGTGTTTAGTCCCCACCAACCCTCCAAATCTTTTCCATTGAATAGGGGGGTGAAATGTTCTGGAAGGGCTGTGGTTGCAGCCACGAGCGAAAGTGAGCACCCGATTAGTACGCATTGCTTTTTAATGAATATTCTCCAGATCATACGGAGATGCTATCAGCAAGGGCGAGGGCTTGGCTTGTAAAAAAAGGGCAGACCGGTGTAAATCAGGTCATGAATGCTTCGAATTTATTTTCCGGAACTCACTTGGGGCGACTCCCTTTTTCTTTTTAAAACAGCGGCTGAAATGGCTGTGGTCGTAGAATCCGGAATCCTGCGCAATGGATGCAATCGTATTGTGGGTCGATAAAAGGAGGGTGCAGGCCGCACGAATGCGTACATCCTGAATGTGTTTATTCAGGGTAATCTGGAAGGCTTTCTTGAAGTTCCGTTCCAATTGGCTGGGGGAGAGATCGGCCCGTTTTGCTATTTCCTTAATGGGGATAGGCGAGGCATAGTTTTTTCGAATATATTCCAGCACTTCATTCAATTCCACATAGGGACGCAGGATTTCGTGATCTCTTTCGGTGCTGCGGGCAATGCACGCCAATCCCACGATTTGGTCATCGTGGTCATAGAGCGGGATTTTGGTGGTGATGAACCAGTGGATGGCCTGTTCCGGGGCGGGAGCCCGTTCGACCCGGTCCACAATCGGCTCGCCGGTTTCGAATACGTGCTGGTCATCTTTCACATAGGCGGCGGCCTGTTCCTTCGAAAACAGGTCCTCGTCTGTTTTCCCAATCAGGTCCTCCATTCGGGGCAGACCGCAGAGCCTGACTGCAAAATTGTTGGCCATCATGATTTGGCCTTTTCGATTTTTGGCCACGAAATAGATGCCGGGCAGAAAATCGAATAGGTGCTGAAGCGGGGCTCCCCTTAGCTGGCTTTTGAAGTGCTCGCTGGCCGGTACCGGGTGGTTTTTCATTTGATTGGGGTCATGGATACCACGGTTACTCTCTGTTCGGCCTGTGTCCATCGCACTTCCAGATCAAAGACTTTGGTGCCAAAGATCCGGTCCGGATCTTCTTTCTGATAGGCCGGGCGCGGGTTATAGGACAGCATATCAGCAATGAGTTGGCGTAAATGGGGTCGAGCATCGGTTTCCAAGGAGGGGAACTTTTGTTCCACTTCTGGCAAAAATGCCACGGAATTTCCAGGCTTTGGAACATCGTCGGCAAATCCGCCCTGGGCATCGGGAAGGCCATCGGAATAGGGGATATAGGGCTTAATGTCCAGCACCGGCGTTTCATCCAGAAAATCGCCGCCGCCGAGCTTCAGGGTGGTCCCCTTTACCTCTTGAAGCACCACCACCGACCATCCAATGGGGTTCGGTCGGAAATTGGAGCGCGAGGCAAACACGCCGATTCGCTCATTGCCCCCCAGTCGCGGTGGACGCACCGTGGCTTTCCAAGCATTGGAAATGGATTGATGAAAGACGAAGCTGATCCAGACATGAGAAAAATCGTTTAATCCTCGGAAGGCCTCCGGTTGGTTAAAGGGGGGTAATAGTTCCAGCGTGGCCGTTGCGCTTTTCACCAATCCGGGTTGACGCGGGATGCCGAACTTGTCCGTGTAGCACGAGCGGATGATTCCAATGGATTTAAACTCAAAATTCATGACGGGATTAAACCATATTATGGGCCGTGGATAACGAGCAATCTCACGCAGATAGATCCGAATTCTTTTAGCAGTTGTCCTTTTTGTTTTTTCTGTGTATTCAGTGGTTCATGACTTCAGTTGAGCGGTTATCAGAGTGGGTGCGGGATGCAAAATCGATTGCGGTGCTGACGGGCGCGGGCATTTCGACGGGATCGGGCATCCCCGATTTTCGATCGGCCAGTGGGATCTATTCCAACCCGCAGAATGTGAACGTCTTTGATTTGGATGCGTTTCATCGCGATCCGTCGATCTTCTACACTTTTGCGCGGGAATTCTATCCACAGGTGCGCGATGCCCAACCGAATGCGGCACACCGCGCGTTGGCGGCCATGGATCGCGTTACGGTGGTGACGCAAAATGTGGACGACTACCATCAGCGCGCGGGATCGAATCCGGTGTATACGGTGCATGGAAATCATATTCTGAGCACCTGCCAGACGTGCGGTGAACAGATTGAAACGAAGAACCTTTTTCCAATCATCCTATCCGCCGAAGCTTTGGCGAGGGCGGATGGAAGGGTCCCGTACTGCGGTTGTGGCGGGGTGTATAAACCGAATATTACCTTCTTTGGTGAACCGTTGCCGGAATACGATTGGGCCAAATCGGAGCATGCGATGCGCGAAGCCGATTTGGTGCTGGTGCTCGGCACCTCATTGCAGGTTTATCCGGCCGCCAGTTTGCCCAGCTATCGGCCGTGGGATGCGCGCTTGGTCATCATTAATCAGGAACCGACTCCGCTCGATGGCGAGGCGCAGCTGGTGATTCACGATGATTTGTGTGAGGTGATGGAGCGCGTGACGATTGGCTTGTGAACCGTGATGAGGTCCAAACGGCCTTCGGCCTTTCCATCGTCTGTTATGATTTCTTCGCTTTTTTGCTGAGTTTCAGGCCGAAGGTGACGCAAACCGCGCCTTCAATGAAAATTAAGATGCCAAAAAGTCCGAAGGGCGGCTGGGCCGCAACCAGAGCCGCGATGGCAATCACAATTAAGCCTGTGCCATTAATCATGAACCGATTGACATATTTTTTGGGATCGTTTGAATTCCACCCTTTTTTTAGTAGCATTTTTTGCGAAACATAATGCAACGCGAGGGCCAGGCAGAGAACGATTAAGAAGAGGGTTTCTTTAGACATGTATTCCTTTGGGCGGCTTATGCGCACGAAGAGGAATCGCATGCGGAGCCGTGTGTTTTAGCATCTGTTTACAGTTAGTTTTCTGGCTGGGGTTCAACATTTTCGGCATGGCCGAGATCTTTGTCCGGAGCAATGATGTCGCGCACCCGGCGTTTCAAATCTTTCATTTCCGGAAGCCCGCGTTCGGTCTTGCGGTCCCAGATGGGCTGGTCGTTGGCATAAATCCGCCAGATGCCGGGAAGGGTGCTGGGCTTGAGGATCATCTCGTCGATATCCCCTTCAAAACTCTGCAGCAGCTCTTGTGCAATCCATGCTGAGCGCAGCATGAATTTGCACTTCGAACAGTATTCAACGGTGACGCTTCGTTTTTTCATAAATAGATTTCCTTTGGAGGCAGAGTCTTTAACATACTCGCGTGTGGGTGAATAGCGAACAATCGAGCGAAGAAGAACTTGTCGTTGTTTTTGACTGGATGGAGGCGATGATGCTTCTGGAATTGCAATTCTTCAAATTTATTTCCCAAGATAGGCATCAATGGCTCCCCCCATGCCATCAAGTAGCATTTGCATGCCGATCACCGCGAGAATCAGGCCCATGAGGCGCGTCACAATTTTAAGACCGCGCTGCCCCAGCAGTTCCACCGTTTTTTCGCTATATTTAAAAAAGAGGTAGGTTACTCCGCAGAGCAGGGCAAACATTAAAATCGTAATGGCAATCTGGCCCGTGCCTGCTTCTGCCGCAAAGTTCATGGTGGTGGCAATGGTGCCCGGTCCAGCCAAAATGGGCATCGCGAGCGGGGAGATGGAAATGTCGACATCGCTGGTTTCGCTGCTGTTCTGTAGTTTGGAAGAACGGCCCTGCAGCATGTGATAGCCGACTTGGAAAACCAGCAATCCACCCGTGATCCGTAAGGCGGGCAGCGAAATACCAAACAGATGAAAAATGGCTTTGCCCAGTAGAGCAAAGGCCAAGACGATGAAGAAAGAAATGATGAGGGCGCGGCGCGCAATGGCCATCTGTTCTTGTTCTTGCAACCCGGCGGTTAGACCAATGAATACGCCCGTATTGGCAATGGGATTCATGATGGCGAAATAGCCCAGAAATACGGTTAGCATGTGTTCGGTAAGTTCGTTCATACGCGTTCTATTACCATGAAGTCGGCCGGTTAAGAAAGTTTTTTCCAATCTCTGGGAGGCGGTTCCTTGTTCCTGTTTAGGAGGTTACACACTTTTTGGTTTATTGTGCATATATTGAGACAAAAAAACTTTGAACCCTTTCTTCTAAAGGATAGTCTATTCATACAAGCCGAGCGTGAGGCACAACGCGATAACGCTCAACATCTGAATAACCGAACCGGAAAGGAAACGATGGTATGAATACATCCAAACTGACAAGATCCGCCTCTTCCACAGGAACCGAAATGGCTACCATTCCCGTTAAAATTCAATTTCGTCATATGGACGATTCGAAGCGCGTGGTTTGGCTCATTAATCAGATGATGGATAAATTTAGTAAGTTCCCCATTGTGGGGGCGACGGCCGCGGTGGTGGTCGACGAGACTCACCACAAAGAGAAATCGGGCATCTTTCAGGTGAAACTCAAACTTTCGGTGCCGGGTGAACGTCTCTATATCTCCCAATCTCACGAACAGACCGGGATGCATGATGGCGTTTATACGGCCATTGCCGATGTGTTCGACAGCGTGGAACGCCAGCTGATCAAGCGCCATGGAAAACGTTCCCAACACCGGGGCCATAAAACATATATTGAAGCCGCCTGATTCATCGCTCCCATGAATCAGCAAGCCCACCGGAATTCCGGCGGGCTTTTTGTTAGAGCCGGATATACGTGGGCTTACGGGGACCGCAATTATTGAAGGGTTAAAAAATAGGAAGAGCGAATGAGTAAGAAATATCCGGGTTCAAGACGTGAATACTTGCAGATGCTAACCGCCGTTTCCGCGGGAATAGCCATTGCACCCAACGCCTCTGGAGGCAGCCGCAGCGTGCCCGCCCCCTTAAAGCGTCCGTTTGGAAAAACGCCGTATCAGGTAACCACGCTCGGACTTGGGGGGCAGGGATCCCTTCAGTGGACTCCGGAAGGAGTCAACCCTACGGCCATCATTGAGAAGGCCTTTGAACTGGGGATTAACTTTTTCGACACGTCCAATTTGTATGGGCCCAGTCAGCGCAATTATAATGCGGCCTTTTCTCAATTAAACCTAATTCCTGGCAAAGCTGGATATAATAAAGCGCTCCGCGAATCGTTCTGTCTCAACAGCAAAACCCTCATGCGTTGGGGCAAGCCCGGCTGGCCCAAAGATAATAAGGTGCGGAATGCCTCGAACGGCGACAACGTGGAGTGTGCGATTGGAGACCTGAAACGATCGCTGACTCAGGTCTTCGGCGATGGAAATGGCCGCTATCCAGAAGGGGCCTACTTTGACTTTTTCCTTATTCACAGCATAACGGGGTTTGCGGAGTTGGATGTGCTCTATAAAGGCATTGAAACCCCACTCGATCCCGAGGGAGATTTTGGCGCACTGGTTGCTCTGCGAGACTATCGCGATGGCACGAATCTGACCGGAACCAATCCGAAAAAAGAAAAGTTGATCCGGCATATCGGTTTCTCTGGGCACCATAATCCCCCCGCCATGATTGATATGATCCAGCGCGATGAAGAGGGACTGCTCGAGGCTATGCTCGTTGCCATGAACGCCAACGATAAACTCTATTTCAATATGGAAAACAACGTCTTGCCTGTGGCTCGCGCAAAAGGGCTTGGCATCATTGGCATGAAGGTGTTCGCCGATGCCGTTATGTATGGCAAGGAACCGCGCTTTTCCAAAACCCCAGCGGATGTCTATCAAAAGGTCGGTTCGCCCTCGCTCCCCAGTTGGGAGCTCATTGAATATGTGCTGAACTCGCCCAATATCGACACGCTGATCATCGGGACCGGCCATGTGGACGAAGATCCGCTTAAATGCCAGCTGACACAGAATTTCTATGCCGCGCAGGTTGAACCCAACCGGATGAGTTCCAAATCGAAGAAGGGGATAGAGAATAAGGCCGCGCAGGTTCGCGAGGGTCGCACCAACTATTTCCAGCTCGACAAAAAAGAACTCAGTGCCCCGCGTGATGTGACGGTCGAAAATGCCGATGGAAAAGGGCGGATCACTTGGCAAACGGCCTATGCCGCCACGGCGCCCATCATTAAATATGAAGTGGTGATCAACGGGAAAGAAATCGCCGAGGTTCCGCATAAGCCGCAGATCCTTAAATCAAAACCATTTTTCTTTGAAATGGATCAGCCCATCACTGGCGATGTCATGATTCGCACCGTCGATGCCAATGGCGATAAAGCGTGGGCCACGATTAAAGGTGCCAGCTAATTTTCCAACCGTTGAACGTCTTCTGACCGGATTTAATGGATGCGGCGTGCTCTTCGAGCACGCCGTTCGCTATGCATCACTTAACGCGATGGAGAGCAACAGAACGATGTCTCGCTTGTTTTGAGCACACGGGATGACGCCTTTTTATCGTCCAGCGCCCGAAATTAACGTGCCATCACATTCCCCGCAACTCGGTCAGTTTGTCGTCATAATCGGCCTTGAGATCCTTCCCTTCCGCAGCAATCACTTCTGCAAAATCGGTTTCGTGATATTCATCCCCCATCAAACATCGTGAGTCGTTTGGTTTTCCATTGCGTGAGACATTATCAATATTTTGGTGTGTCATCCTGTCTCAGGTGTGCCATATAGCGCGCCCAATGTGGGACATATGGCGCAGTTTGGCGGGGTGCGAGGGGATGCGATTTTTTCCAAGGTTTGGAAATATAGCCTTTGTTTGCAGGGGGTTGCGTCGAGGGGGTCGCGTCTTTTGGTGGATGGCACGCTTTGTGTTATAGGGGGTCTGTCGATAGTGACCCCGACTTTTATTTAACAGGAGAAAAAATTATGAGCACAGCAGGATCAAAAGTATTAGGTATCGACTTGGGTACCACCAATTCGTGTATGGCTGTTATGGAAGGCGGCGAGCCGACCGTTATCCCAAATGCAGAAGGCGGACGCACCACTCCCTCGATCGTGGCTTTCACGAAAAGCGGCGAGCGCCTGGTGGGTACTTCGGCTAAACGTCAGGCGGTAACGAATCCGCAACACACGATCTTTTCTATCAAACGCTTCATGGGGCGTAAATTCGAGGAAGTGGAAAATGAAATCCACCTCGTTCCTTACAATGTGGTTAAAGCAAAGAACGGCGATGCACACGTTCAGATTGATGACAAAGTGTATAGCCCGCAGGAAATTTCTGCGATGATTCTGCAGAAGCTGAAAGCGGATGCGGAAGCGTATTTGGGTGAACCCGTTTCTCAGGCTGTCATTACGGTTCCGGCTTACTTTAACGATTCCCAGCGTCAGGCGACTAAAGATGCGGGCAAGATTGCCGGTCTGGAAGTGCTGCGTATTATCAACGAGCCGACTGCGGCCTCGCTGGCCTATGGCCTCGATAAAAAATCAGAAGAAAAAATCGCAATTTATGACCTGGGTGGTGGCACGTTCGATGTTTCCATTCTGGACATTGGCGATGGCGTATTTGAAGTGACGGCCACCAGCGGTGACGGTCATCTTGGTGGCGACGACTTCGATCAGAAGATTATCGACTGGCTCGTGAACGACTTTAAAGCCGAGCAGGGTGTTGACCTTTCTGCCGATCCGATGGTGCTGCAACGTTTGAAAGAAGCGGGTGAAAAAGCGAAATGCGAACTTTCTAGCTCGCAGTCGACCGAAATCAATCTGCCGTTTATTACGGCAGACGCTTCCGGCCCGAAACATTTGAACGTGACCCTGACCCGCGCGAAATTGGAAGAGCTTTGTGATGATCTGATCACGAAAGCAACGACTCCGGTTCGCACTTGTCTGACGGACTCTGGACTGGACGCTTCGGAAATTAATGAAGTCATTCTGGTGGGCGGTTCCACTCGGATGCCGAAAGTGCAGGAATCGGTGAAAGCAATCTTTGGTCAGGATCCGCATAAAGGCGTGAATCCAGACGAAGTGGTTTCTATTGGTGCCTCCATTCAGGGCGGCGTTCTGAAGGGTGAAGTGAAAGACGTGCTGTTGCTCGACGTGACTCCGCTGACCCTCGGGATTGAAACTCAGGGTGGCATTGCCACTCCATTGATTGAACGCAATACCACGATTCCGGCGAAGAAGAGTGAAATCTTCTCCACGGCGGCGGATAACCAGCCTGCTGTGGAAATTCACGTGCTGCAGGGCGAGCGTAAAATGGCGACCGCCAATAAAACGATTGGTCGTTTTAATCTGGATGGAATTCCGCAAGCTCCACGCGGCACGCCACAGATTGAAGTGACGTTCGACATCGATGCCAATGGTATTCTGAAGGTCAGCGCGAAAGATCTGGGCACCGGTAAGGTGCAGCACATCACCATCACCGCGTCGAGCGGTCTGTCTGAGGACGAGATTGAAGCGATGATGAAAGATGCGGAAGCGCATGCGGCGGAAGACGAAAAACTGAAAGAAAAAGTCGACCTGAAAAATCAGGCAGACTCCACGGTGTTCCAGACGGAAAAATTCCTGAAGGAAAACGAAGATAAGGTTTCTGCGGAACAGAAGGCTGAAGTGGAAGCGGCGATTGAGCCGGTCAAAAAAGCCATTGAAGCTGAAGATTACGAAGCCATGAAAACCACGCTCGACGTGCTCAACGAAAAAATGCAGGCGGCTGCCACGGAAATGTATGCAAGTGCAACTCCAGACGCAGAGCAAGGCGCTGCTCCGGATGCGGGTGCATCGGCCGGCGGTGGCGAAAAAACGGCATCGGATGTGGAAGAGGCCGACTTTGAAATGGTCGATGAAGACGAAAAGAAGAAGTAGAACCATTTAGAGTTGCGGAATTGAGTCGCCGTTGAGCGTTTAAACGCTCGGCGGAGACCCGCAGGTCGAAAATCGAAAGATAGAGATCGAAAGTATTAAAAACATAACAAGGAGAGAATGCTTCATGAAGATTAAACCATTGGGTGAACGTGTATTGGTTGAGCCGGCTAAGGCTGAAGAAGTTGCTCAGGGCGGAATCATTATTCCTGATTCGGCACAGGAGAAACCTCAGGAAGGTACTGTGATTGCGGTCGGCACCGGTAAAATTGATGAAAACGGCAAAAAAGTCGCATTCAACGTCAAAAAGGGCGATATCGTTCTGATGCCGAAGTATGGCGGAACGGAAGTCAAAATGGACGGAAAAGAATACCAGATCATGCGTGAAGACGACATTCTCGCGATCATCGGCTAACTTCAGAAATTGAACCGAGAAGAAACACGAATGCGCGCGAAGCCTTCTTGAAGGCGTGTTCATTCGCGTGAATTAGCGGTTTTCTAAAAATCGATTGAAAGAGATATAAAATTATGGCTAAACAAATTGTATTTGATGTGGCAGCACGCGATGCGCTGCTTCGTGGTGTTGAAAAACTCAGCGATGCGGTGAAAGTTACCCTCGGTCCGAAAGGCCGCAATGTGATCATCGACAAAAAATTCGGTTCCCCCACCATCACTAAAGATGGCGTTACGGTTGCGAAAGAAATTGAACTCGAAGATGCATTCGAAAACATGGGCGCGCAGATGGTTAAGGAAGTGGCTTCCAAAACATCGGATGTTGCCGGTGATGGAACCACCACCGCAACCGTTCTGGCTGAAGCGATCTATCGGGAAGGTCTGAAGAACGTGACTGCGGGCGCGAACCCAATGAGCCTGAAGCGTGGTATTGATAAAGCGGTTGTGGCCATGGTTGCTCAGCTGGCTAAGCTCAGCAAAAAAGTGAAAACCACTGAAGAAGTGGCTCAGGTTGGAACGATCTCCGCGAACGGCGACGAAACCATTGGTAACATCATTGCTGAAGCCATGGAAAAAGTGGGTAAAGACGGAACGATTACGGTTGAAGAAGCCAAATCCATCGAAACCTATCTTGAAGTGGTTGAAGGAATGCAGTTCGACAAAGGATATCTTTCTCCTTACTTCGTAACGGATGCCAACACCATGGAAACCATGATGGAAGACCCCTACATCCTGCTCTTCGAAAAGAAGGTTTCCAATTTGCAGGATATGCTTCCGCTGCTTCAGAGCGTGGCCAAGACGGGCAAGCCGTTCCTGATTATTGCAGAAGACGTCGAAGGCGAAGCCTTGGCGACTCTCGTGGTGAACAAGCTGCGTGGCACTCTGAATGTTTGTGCGGTTAAAGCGCCTGGTTTTGGTGATCGTCGTAAAGCGATCATGGAAGACCTCGCTGTGCTGACCGGCGGCAAGTTCATTACCGAAGATCTCGGCATCAAACTGGAAACAGTTAGCATTGACGACCTCGGCTCTGCCAAGCGTATCACGGTGGGTAAAGACGAAACCACCATTGTTGAAGGTTCGGGTGCGGTGTCTGATATTAAATCTCGTATCGATCTCATCCGTCGTCAGATTGAAGAAACCTCTTCGGACTACGATCGTGAAAAACTGCAGGAACGTCTGGCCAAATTGGCCGGTGGCGTTGCGGTGATTAACGTGGGTGCAGCGACAGAAGCTGAAATGAAAGAGAAGAAAGCCCGTGTTGAAGATGCATTGCACGCGACCCGTGCTGCGGTTGCCGAAGGTATTGTACCTGGTGGTGGCGTTGCCCTGATTCGCGCGCAGGAAGCCATCGACAATATCGATGTGGAAGGCGACGAAGAAATCGGTGCTAACATTGTTCGCAAAGCGATCGAAGCTCCGCTTCGTCAGCTCGTGGCCAATGCCGGTGAAGAAGGCGCCCTGGTAGTTCAGGAAGTCAAAAAAGGCAAGCAGGTTTATGGCTACAACGTGGCGACCGGCGAATATGTCGACATGATTGAAGCCGGAATCATTGATCCTGCCATGGTGACCCGTTCTGCACTACAGCATGCGGCTTCCATCTCGGGTCTCTTGCTGACTACGGAATGCATGATCACTGATCTGCCGGAAAAAGATGCTCCTGCTATGCCTGATATGGGCGGCATGGGTGGAATGGGTGGAATGGGCGGCATGATGTAATTCATGTTGGATCAATGAATTGCTGGAGTTTGGGACGGTACTTCTGTTCTTCCAGCAATTCACCATTCCAATAATCCGCTCCCCCAATGGGGGGCGGGTTTTTGTCGTAAACAGCGTTGACTCAAGGGGCTTGGGTGCTATACTACGCCCCAATTTTTTTGTTAGAGAATTTAATCATCTGCTGGGCAGAACAATGCAAGTTACTTGTGTGGAGACCATAATATGAATTTCGAATATTTGAGCGCGGCCGAAGAAAAAATCACTAATATTCCCGTATTGGTAAACCTGATTTCTTATCGTACTCGTCAGCTGAACAGCGGTGCCCGCCCGATGGTGAAGAAAGATCATCCGGAAATGGATAACCACGATTTGGTATTGAAGGAAATTGCCCAAGGTCTACTGACGGCTGAAATGCTCTGCACACAGGAAGAAACCGAAGCTCCCGGTCTGGATTTTGATGCATCCATGCTGCTGTAATTAGACGAGCAACCGGTTGTTGAA
Organism: Pontiella sp.; assembly: GCA_037132875.1. Lineage (GTDB taxonomy): Bacteria > Verrucomicrobiota > Kiritimatiellia > Kiritimatiellales > Pontiellaceae > Pontiella. Next base: position 17,838 of record JBAHZU010000087.1, on the reverse strand, counting down.
AGGTTCAAAGCTTTCGGGTTTTGGACTTTTTTTTGGTAAACAGCTAACGTGGGTTCGGACCCTAGTAACTTTTGACTCGCGACCTTAAACAGGACAGTTCCTATGGCTGGAAAGAATAAAAAGAAAAAGAACGATCCTGGAACGGGGGTATTGGCCTCCAATCGTAAGGCGATGCGTGATTTTGAGATCTTGGAAAAGTTCGAGGCGGGCATTGTCTTGACGGGGACCGAGGTGAAATCGTGCAAGCAGGGTCATATTAGCATCCAGGAAGGGTATATCCATGTGGATGATCGTCTGGAGGCCTATCTGATTGGTTGCACGATTCAGCCCTATGACCATGGGAATGTGTATAACCATGATCAGACGCGCGAGCGGAAGCTACTGTTGCATCGCAAAGAAATTGAGCAGTTACACCAAAAAACACGGGAAAAGGGGCTGACCATTGTTCCGCTGAAGTGTTATCTCGTGCGTGGCCGGGTGAAGATCCGTATTGGACTCGCCAAGGGTAAAAACGTGGTGGATAAGCGCGATACCATTATTAAGCGTGAGTCCGATCGCGACTCCCAGCGCGCCATGCGCAACCACAATGATCGGTAATTATTTTTCGCTACGAAGACGCGGAGCTCTTTTATCCCGATTTTCCGCATTCCAAGCAACGCGGCCGAGCATGTGTCCTGAAGAATGCAGTGGCCAAGTTTGTCGCAGATACGCGCTTGAAGTCCTGACGGCGTAGAGGCCCGCTCCGGGGACCCCCCACTGAAGTCGATGGGGGGGGAGGGGATCAAGAAAACGAAAATCACCCAAGGGGTTAAGTTTGCGTTTTATTTCGACTGCTTTGGATCGGTTTATTGCATGTGTAATACGGCTTCATAAACCGATTTGGGCTCCATATCGTTGTGTTCCGCGATTTGTTTAAAGGTCCACTCTTCGCGAGTCTCGATCCCGATTTTGTGCAGACCGCGGAGGATATGCGGGAGATTCATCTCATACGTTCCCGACAGACGCTCCAGCGAGCGACCGCTGTAGAACAGCGGTGGTTTTGGGGGGAGCGACTTTGGGGTGTGCTCGGGGGCCGCGACTTTTTCTTTGGTGGGAAAAGATTCTTGGATTCCCCGATGCGGTTTGTTGTGCTGGACGGCTGAAAAAGGCGGTAGACTGAACAATGAACTGACGATGGCCCATAGCGTAATCAAGAGCGCAATATTGACGTTGATGTTGAAGATCTTGATCTCGCCCTGCTTATTTTTCAGATAGCTCATAAGGGACTTGATATTGAAGAGGAGGTGCATCAGGCCGGCAGCGATGAATAAGAGGCCGAGGTCGGTCTGCAAGGCCATCCATTTGTGTTTGGCCACCCCGAGGGTCGTCCAATTGTTGGAATCCAATCCGTGCGGAGCCAGATAGATGAAGGTGCTGGTGCATGCCAGCATTATGAAGGATAGCAGTGCGGTTAATGCAATGATTCGTCTGAGGGACATACGATAATCTCCTTAATCAAACTGAATGAATTGTGCCGTTTCTTTGGCGATGGGGCCACCCATCACTCTCTGGGCTGTTCCACCAAATAGTCGGCCGAGTAACGCGGAGTTCAGGGTTGAAATGTAGGTTTTTCCATCGGCCTTTTCATACACCGCAATAGAGCACGGCATCATCGCGGCGAGGAAGCGAGCGTTGTCGTCGAGCAGCATCTGCTCGGCATGATCGGGGTGAGAGATTTTAAACGAGGCTGCTGGTAGCACCTCTTTGCCCTCCTTGGCGAGAATCGTGTCTAATTTGATGAGCGCAGAGACGTTCCATCCGCCTTCATTGACCTTTTCCTGGATATGATGGAGGGTTTCTTCGTAACCTAAAGGGCTCTCCCGTTCGCTAAGCAGCAGTTTGGGCATGATGAGCATCATGCTGACGAGTCCAACTGCGAGTCCGAATACGGCTCCCAAAATAAATGTTTTCATACGCGTTTCCTTAATGGGGTAAAGCATTTTTATTATCGCCAACCGAAGTAATGTACATGGCCACGCCGCCTTCAGCAATGCCTTCAATCAGCTCTTCGCGCGATTCAATCTGAAAAATGGGGGGCGTTCGTTGCCGATGGTCACCGGGGGCGCGGGGGTGGACGAAGTGATTGCTATTCGCAGGGCAGAAGCAAATCGTCCGCGCACCCGCTGCCGTTAAACCGCGTGATTGGTGATGTGTGATTTAAACCCGTTGCTGCGCGGTTAATTTTCAGCCTGTTTGAGGAGGGCTTTGGTTGAAAGGAGGCCGCAGGCGGCGTAGATATCGAGACCGCGGGAGGCGCGGATGGTGGTGAGAATGCCTTTGTTGTTGAGGGCATCTTTAAATGCCTGAAGGCTCTTTTCGTCGGTCCCCTGTAGCGGGGTTCCGGGGATGGGATGGAATCGGATCAGGTTGACGCGGCATTTAATGCCGCGCAGCATTTTAATGAGGGCCGTCACGTGTTCCGGTGTGTCGTTCAGGTCCCCGAAAACAATGTATTCGAACGAAACGCGGCGCTGTCCGCTGAAGTCCCATTCCTTGATGTGTTCAATGATCTGCTCCAACGGGTAGGCAATCTGAACAGGCATGAGCTGCTGCCGCTCTTCGTGGAAGGGGGTATGCAGGCTGATGGCCAGATGCGCTTCGCATTCATTCAAAAAGCGAATCAGGCCGGGAATGATGCCGATGGAGGAAACGGTGATGCGGCGCGGGCTCATGGCAAAGCCCCATTCGGAGGTGAGGACTTCAACGCTTTTTAGCACTTCATCGAGGTTGTCGAAGGGTTCGCCCATGCCCATGTAGACAATGTTGGTGATGTCTTCGCGCTCGGGAATGTTGCGGATCTGGTTGACGATTTCGCCGGCGGTGAGTTGGCCTTGGAATCCTTGTTTTCCGGTCATGCAGAAGAGGCAGCCCATTTTGCAACCCACCTGCGAGGAAACACAGACGGTTTTTCGATCCTTGAATGGAATCATGGCCGTTTCAATAAACTTACCGTGTTCCGTAGGGAAGAGATATTTTTTGGTGCCGTCGGTGCTGACCTGGGTCTCGGTGGATTCGATGAGGCCAAAGGTGTGGTTGGCATTCAGGAGATCACGTGCTTTTTTAGAGAGATTGCTCATCTCGTCAATGGAGGTGATGTCTTTTTTGTAGAGCCAGTCGGCAATCTGCTTGGCGGTGAATTTAGGCAGCTGGTATCCGGCAACCAGCTCTTGGAGCTCGCTGAGGGTTTTTCCAAAGAGTGGAACTTTTGTTTCCATGATTCATACTTCCGTTTTAGCTTTCATCCAGCAAATACTTCGCGGGGTGAGGGTCTCCAAAATGATTCGATGCACAATGGGGTTTGGATTCAGCGTGCTGATGGATCCTTATTTTGCATTGAATCATTCTGCTTGAATGATCTGTTGTGTCGCTGTTTTAGAAATAGATCTCCGTAATGATATGGGCGAAGGGGATGCCTTTGCTGATGAGCAGGTCGCGGGTTTCAACCGCCATGGTGGCTTGTCCGCAAATATAATATTTCCAATCCTTGGAAAAGTCGGTGCGTTGTTCCAGAAAGGGAGTCACTCGGCCGGATTGAATGCCATCTGCGGCCATGGACGAGCAGCAGCGGAAATAGTTTTCGCCGAGGCCACGGCGGAGTTCATCTTCGTAATAGAACTGATTCAGATGCCGCACGCCGTGCACTAGTTTTTTATTTCCCCCCATTCCAGAGGCGAGCATGCTGCGGAAGGGGGCAATGCCGGTGCCGGTGGCAATCCACCACGCCGGATGCTCGGTGCCGCAGAATGTGCCGTAGGGGGCGGAGGCATAGACCGTGTCGCCCGCGCACATTTTGGCCAGTTTTGGGGTGAGGAAACCATCGTCTTTAATATTGAAGAGCACGCAGAGCTCGTGCTCTTGGTTGCCGCTGCAGATGCTGTAAATGCGCGGCGGATTAAGGTCGTCGATTCCCAGCTTGATGGCCTGACCGGGAATGAAGTCGTGTTTCCGAATGAAACCAATCACAAACACCCCCGGCGAGATTTCCTCGTGGCGTGTGAGCGTGGTCTTAAATAGGGCTGTGGATGATGTGCTCATAGAACTGCTGGGGAAGCTAATGTTTTATCTGTATAGGTCGAGCTATTTTATTGTGAAGCGTGGGTCTCCTCCTTCCCAGCAATCCTGCGTTATCCGCTGGCCAGCATGAGCAGGAGGATTGCAATGATGGCGGCAAAGATTCCCGAGAGGGTTTTCCAGAAAAGAAGGGGATTGCGCTCAATGAGCGGGACCCGATTTTTGTCGGCAAAGTCGGGGTTGGGTTTCGAGAGGTCGGCGATGAATTTGGAGTGCGCTTCATAGCGATCTTCGGGCTTAACTTTCACGGCTTTTTCCAATGCACCGTCTACCCAAACAGGAATGTCGGGGTTGAAGTGGTAGGAGGGGCGATACTTCAGTTTGGCGAAGTCGGCCAAGTTTTTGCATTTGGCAAACTTGGGGCCATAGGGAAGTTCGCCGGTCAGCAGGAAATAGAGCAGGCAACCGAGGCTGAAGAGGTCGGACCAGCTTCCGGCGGGAAGTCGGAGCTGATATTCGGGGGCAGAATAATCAATGGTGCCGAGGATGAGGTCGCGTTCAATGGGGCCGCAGATTTCTTCGAAACCGGCGACGCGGCAGGACCCGAAATCGATGATTTTAATGCGCCCGTGTCGATCAATCAGAATATTATCTGGCTTGATATCCTGATGAAGGATTTCCTTGCGGTGCATGGCACGCAAGCCTTTAACAATTTGCTGAGCAATTTCGCGGACGGCTTGCACTTGCGGTAGATGATTTTCTTCTTCCCAGCGGGAAAGCGGCATGCCTTCGACCCATTCGGCGAGATAGTATAGGCAACTGCGTGGGCGCTGCTGTTCAATCACATGGGTCACATTGGGGCAGTGGATCCGTGCGCCGATCCAACTTTCCATGATGAAGCGCTCAATGTAGCCGTCGTCGTCCTCAAAGTTTTTTGAAGGCGTTTTCATGGCGTACAGCGCGCCCGTTTTTTCGTCCTTCACCTGGTAGATTTGGCTGCGATTACTGGCGTGGATTTCGCGCAAGACTTTATAGCCATCCAGAATTTGCCCGTTCTCTAGCGGAGGAGGAAAGGGGAGCTGGGCGAGGCGGTGGTCAATTTCGTCGCGCGAGTTTTTGGGCAGCGTGATGATGTTGAGTGCAACACAGGAAATATTATCCGCGCTGTTCATCACAAAGGCTTCATCCACGAGCATGGTGCAGCATTTCTGCAGATCGTTCCGGTTGGATTCGAGCAGGGTAATAATTCGGCGCTCATCCACCGATTCATGCAACCCATCGGTGGTCAGCAGAAAAAGATCGCCTTCTTGCACGTCGGTGGTGGAATAGTCGATGCGGGCCTGGCTGTCCAATCCCATGGCGCGCGATAGATAGCTGGTGTTGGCATTGATCTGCAGATTATGATCTTCGGTCAGCGGGTCCAGTTTGCCGCTTCGCAGGCGGTAAATCCGCGTGTCGCCAATATGAAAAATATGAGCAGTTTTCGATTTGAAGATGATGAGACTCAAGGTGCAGACAAACCCCTTTTCCGCATCGCGATAGCTTTTCCCGCGGTTGTAGAGCTCGCGGTTCAGGGTGGTGAGCACATTCTGTCCGGAGTGCTTGGTGGTCCAGATGTCCGGGCTTGCATAATAGTCGCTGACAAAACGGCGAATGCAGAGGTCGGACGCTTCCGCGCTGGCATCGGCGCTGCTGACGCCATCGGCAATGATGGCCACAATGCCTTTGTGGGTGAGCAGATGTTCGTCGTCGGGAATGTAAACGGTTGTGGCGTCGTCGTTGGATGCCTTGCGGCCAGCCGAGGAGACCTGACCAGCCATGATTTCAATTTTTCCGTCGAGATGAAACATAGAGATTATGGGGGTTCGTGAAGCGGGATGGCACGATGGCTTTCCATGAATGGGAAAAGCAATCACGTCTCACGCTCCATATTTTACATTATGTGACTTCAATCAGCTGAATATTTCCGTTTTCGTCGACTTCTTGCACATGTCCGGCCGGTTCGGTGATGAACCAGGTGGTGATCAGGGTGAGCAACGAGCTGGCCCCGATGACGATGAAGAAGGTGGAATAGTCCACGAACGAGAGCACCGTCAGGAAAATCACCGCGCCTACGTTCCCGTAAGCCCCGACCATGCCGGCAATCTGTCCCGTCATGCGGCGCTGCACCAGCGGAACCATCGCGAACACGGCGCCTTCGCCGGCCTGCACAAAGAACGAGCAGGTCATGGTGGCCACCACGGCGAGCCAGATCGGCCAAGCGGCATCCACTTGGCCGAGAATGAAGTAGCCGCCGGAGAGCCCGAGAATCAGTACCATCAACGTTTTTCGCCGACCAAGTTTGTCGGAAATCCATCCGCCGCTTGGGCGGGCGACGAGGTTCATGAAGGCAAATCCAGAGGCGAGCATGCCGGCCTTCACGGGGGAGAGACCGAACACATCCATGAAGAAAAGGGGCAGCATGGAAACCACGGCCAGCTCGGAACCGAAGGTCACGAAGTAGGCCCAGTCCAGAATGGCAACCTGCTTGAAGCGATAGTTCAGCATGCCGGCCTGTTCATTTTCATCAAACAGATGCGAGTTTACTTTTTTGATTTGCAGGGTCTGATAAATAAAGAGGGCAATGAAGGCAATCCCGAGGCCGTAGCCGACGGATACCGGAATCAGGGCCAGTTGGGGGGAACAGAGCTTCCATGTGAGCACCGTCAGGGCCAAATACATGGGAATGTTCATGAGGATATAAAAGTAGTAATCCTTTTTGCAGGATACTTCCAGTCCGCCCGCTTTCTTGGGTTTGAAGTAGGTGGCGCCTTTGGGGGTGTTGCGAGCGCGGAAGTAGAAAAAGATGCCGTAGAGCAGGGCAACCACACCCGTGGTGGCAATGGCATAGCGCCACCCATTTTCGCCGCCGTAGAGCAGCGCGAGTGAGGGAAGGGTCATGGCCGCCGCCGCCGAGCCAAAGTTGCCCCAGCCGCCATAAATGCCTTCGGCCATGCCGACCTGTCTGGCTGGGAACCATTCGCCCACTAAGCGGATGCCGATCACAAAACCGGCTCCCACAAAACCGAGCAAGAAGCGGAATAGGGCGAGTTGCTCAAAGGTTTGTGCGCTGGAAAATCCGAAACAGATGAAGGAGGAGATAATCAGGAGGCCACTGAAGACGTGGCGTGGTCCAAATTTGTCGACCAGAATTCCAATGGCAATACGGGCCGGAATGGTGAGAGCCACGTTCAGGATCAGGAGTGCTTTCACCTGTTGATCGGTCAGACCGAACGAGGCTTGAATGGCGCCGATGAGTGGCGCATGACTGAACCAAACTACGAAGGTCAAAAAGAATGCGATCCAAGAAAGATGCAAGGTGCGGATTGCCGGATTTTTTAAATCCAACGGGTTGAGATTGGATGTTGCCATGTTAACTCCTCGTTATTCGTCTTGGTGTTCTTTTCTTATGAATTCATGTAAAACATGATCAGCAAGGTGGTATTTGAAAAGCTCAATGTCGTCAATACGTTCAGCTTATTTATAAGGTTATTAGTTATATTTAGTTATATCGATATGGAAATATCGGAGCGGCGTCAAACGTGTCACAAATATGAGTGATGTAAATATTTTTTTTGAATAAATAAGGGGGGACAACGCGCACCGATTGTCGTGTGAAAATGCAAAGAGCGGATTCACTGGATCCATGACCGCCCGCGCGTCTCTTTCAGGTGGGGTATGGCCTTGAATGATGTCGAAACGAATCGGTTGACTTTTCCCTCGTTTGATCCAAAGTCCGTTCAATTCGCCTATAAACCTAAAAATACAGGGTTAAAATTTATACAGATACGAGGCCGACGACGGGGTCTGCTCTGAGGGAATTACACCGCCGTGGATGCGGCGAAATGAAGAGCAACTCCATCATCCAATGGGGTGGAAGTGGAAAATAGATGAGCACTGCAGGATGAACTTATCTCTTCATTTTATTCATGGATACGGCTTTTTAATAGGATAAGTGCGGGACCGTTTCATCCGGAAGATATAAATGCTCAGGCACAACGGGCGCTACGTGGCAGGTGGGCTGCGCGTGCGGAGTGCCAATTAGGGTTAAAATAATGTTTGAAGAGAATCTAGTAACAGATCAGCTCGGCCGTCCCATGCGGGATCTGCGGCTTTCCGTGATCGACCGTTGTAATTTCCGGTGCACCTACTGCATGCCCGCCGAAGAAATTGGGTCTGATTTTCCCTGGCTTAAAAAGACGGAGCAACTTTCCTTCGACGAAATGATTCGCTTGGTTAATCAGTTTTCCAAACTCGGGGTGGAAAAGATCCGCCTCACCGGTGGAGAGCCGCTGCTGCGCTCCGACCTGCCCGAACTGGTGGCTTGTTTGAACAAGGTGCCGGGTATTCGAGACATCGCCTTAACCACCAACGGGATTTTGCTCCCACGCTATGCCGAGGATCTCCGCAAGGCCGGGTTGGATCGGGTAACGGTCAGTCTGGACGCGCTCGATCCAACCATTTTTAGAAAAATGAATGGCGGCTTCGACTCCCCGCGTCAAGTGCTGGAGGGCATCGAAGCGGCTAAAGCGGCCGGAATCGGGGATTTGAAGGTGAATATGGTGGTACGTCGCGACATGAATATGAGCGAAATTATTCCCGTTATTGAGGAGTTTCGCGGCTCACGCATTATTGTTCGTTTCATCGAATATATGGATGTGGGCAACGTGAACCATTGGGAGCGCGATCAGGTGGTGCCCTCCGCCGAGCTGATTCAACATATTTCCAACCATTGGAACCTGGAGCCGGTGGCGAAGCACTATACCGGCGAAGTGGCCGATCGCTATCGGTTCTCCGATGGCGGGGGGGAGATTGGTTTCGTTTCGTCCATCAGCCAGCCGTTCTGCCGGCCGTGCAATCGCAGCCGTCTTTCGGCCGATGGCAAGCTCTACACCTGCCTCTTTGCCACCGAAGGCACGGATCTGCGCACCCTGCTGCGCAATGGTTCCGACGATGAACAATTGCACGATGCAATCCGAGACGTCTGGAGCAATCGCAACGACCAGTATAGCCAAACCCGTTGGGGCGGTAGCACCAAGCAGGAAGCGAAACACAAAATCGAAATGTTTTATATTGGAGGATGAGGGGGAACGATTGAACCTGCTCTTTTCAGATGAGCATGCCTTCCGTTTCGCTTTTCACGACACATGAAAATTAACGTAAACTATTATGCCATGTTCCGCGAAGCCGCGGGCCGCAGTGCTGAAACCATCGACGTCGATTCGCCGGATGCCGTTGTGCTTTTTGATGCGCTGCACGCTAAATACCGTTTTGGGTTGAGCCGCTCGCAGGTGCGCCTTGCGGTGAACGATGCCTTTGTCGATTGGGAAACGCCGCTGAACGAGGGCGATTCCATTGTTTTCATTCCTCCTGTCGCCGGCGGATAGATACTGGCGGGGCACGTTTCAATTCGGTACATTCCTCCTATTTGGAAAAACCTATGTTTAAAATTTTATCAGAACCCCTTCCAGTCGAACAGTTAAAGTCCGAAGCTGAAGATCCGTCCTGCGGGGCCTTGGTGACCTTCGAAGGCTGGGTGCGGAATCACAATGAAGGGCACGAAGTGATTTCGCTGGAATACGAAGCCTATAGCGCGCTGGCGACTGCCGAGGGCGAACGTATTTTGGACGAGGCCCGAGAAAAGTTTGGTCTAAAAGCGGCGGTCTGTGTTCATCGGGTGGGGCATCTGCAGATTGGCGATATTGCGGTTTGGGTCGGCGTTTCCACGCCCCACCGCGATGCGGCCTATCAAGCCAATCGATATATTATTGATGAAATTAAAGTCCGCGTTCCCATCTGGAAAAAAGAACATTATGTCACCGGCGATTCCGGCTGGGTGAACTGCGAAGCGTGCGCCAAGCACGGCCGCAAACTGGACATGGACTACAGCCGCCAGACCGTTCTTCCATCCCTTGGAAAAGCGGGGCAGCAAAAGCTGGCGGAGAGTAAGGTGCTCGTGGTGGGAGCGGGCGGCCTCGGTTGTCCGGTGCTGGCCTATCTCGCCGGGGCAGGCCTTGGCACGCTCGGTATTGTGGAGCACGATCAGCTGGAGGCGAGCAACCTGCATCGACAGTTTCTTTACTCGATGGATGGACTGGGCGAAAAGAAGGTGGCCTTGGCGGAAGCGTGGCTGACGCAGTATAACCCCGCCATCACCATTGACGCTTTTCCGGCGCGTTTCCAGACCTTGGAACTCGAGCAGGTTGCCGAGTATGATCTCATTGTGGAATGCACCGATTGCATGGAGACCAAGCTGTTGGTGAATCGGACGGCTTTAAAAGCGCACGTGCCGGTTGTCTTTGCCAGTATCTATCAATTTGAAGGCCAAGTGCAGGTGGTGACCTCCGAATCTTCCTGCCTTGAATGCCTTTACGAAGGGGGTGCGCCTGCGGAAGTGCCCAGCTGCTCGGTGGCTGGGGTGCTTGGTGCGGTGCCGGGCGTGATTGGTTCCATCCAAGCCTTGGAAGCCATTAAACAATTGCTGGGCCTCGATGGGCGACTGGAGAATGAATTGCTCCTCGTTAACTTGGCCGACTACTCCATGCGGAAACTGAAACTTCCAAGGAGTGGAACCTGTTCCGCCCACGATCGTGAAACGGCGTTGCCCGAATCGGTGGAGGTCACGATCGATGAAATTAATTTAGGTGATTTCCAAGTGATCGATATTCGAGAATTCACCGAAGTGGAAACCGCGCCATTGCCCTGCAAGCATCGGCACATTCCAATGAATGATCTGCTGAATCAGCCGCAGAAGCTGAAAAAAGACACCGCCTATCTACTCGTCTGTGCCGCCGGAATTCGCACTCAATACACCGCCAACGCCTTTCGTTCTGCCGGATATTCCAAGGTCTATTCCCTTGCCGGTGGCCATCAGATGATTCGACCTCACGATTAAACCCGTTCGTTTTTACTAATTTACACAGGATTAGTGGGCATCAATTCCTTGAATCATTTGGAGCGCATGCTCCAGGGAGCGGAGGATTTCGGCCATGTATTCGCGAACGGCTTTCACACTGCCGGGCAGGGTGTAGATGAGGGTGGTGCCGATGACCCCGGCGACCGATCGGCTGAGCAGGGCGGAGGGCAAGCGTTCGCCATGTTGGGTGCGGATGAATTCCATGATGCCGGGAATCTCGCGGTCGAGCAGGGGGTTCACCACTTCGGGGGTGATATCGCGCGGGCCGATGCCGGTTCCGCCGGTGGTGATGATGACGTCAAATTCGCCGGTGCGCTGCACCTGAGCTTTCAGCAACTCTGGATCGTCGCCAATCAGCACGCGTTCGGTTGCCACGGATGGAAAGGTGGTCTGGAGGATGGATTCAATCTCGGGGCCGCTGCGGTCTTCGTATTCCCCGCGCGAGGCGCGGTCAGATAGGGTCACAATCAATACGTTCATGGTCTGGTCACGAACTCCTTTGTTTTTTCGAGTAGTTTAATGGATCCAATTTCCATGGTGTAATCCACGGCTTTGCACATGTCGTAGATGGTCAGCAGAGCCATCGAAACCCCAGAGAGGGCTTCCATTTCAACCCCAGTTTGACCCGTGCAGATGACGGTGCCGGTCACGCGGATGCCGTCGGCGTGCGATTCGGCTTGGATATCAATTTTTGAAAGCAGCAGGGTGTGGCAGAGAGGAATCATTTCTCCCGTTTTTTTTGCGGCATGGATGCCGGCCAGCTCGGCGGTCAGCAGGACATTGCCCTTTTTCATTTGATGATCGCCGATCAGGTGCAGGGTTTCGGGTTGCAACGTAATAAAACCCTCGGCTATAGCCGTGCGTTTCTGCTGGGGTTTGTGGCTGACATCAACCATGGAAGGGCGGTTGTCTTTCCCAATGTGTGAAAGTTTCTTTTTCATATTTTTCTCCGGTTCGCCGGTCTGGTTTAGAGTTGCCAGAAGTCGACGAGCGATCCTGCTTCAAGTTCGGTGGCCCCGAGGGGAAAAATAATCCACCCATCGGCTTGCGAAATTGCATGAATATGGGCGGATCCATGATATTCCAATTTTTCAACCGTACCCGAGTTTATTTGGTGTCCGGGTACAAACGACCTGCGTACGCCCTTTTTGCGTTTCAGGGTTTTTGCAAGTTTCAGGCGGACCACTGGGGCTTTGAAATCGTGCCCCATCGAGCGGTAAAGGAAGGGTTTTACCAGCGTTTCCATGGTCATGAAGGTGGCGACAGGATTGCCCGGCATTCCGAAGCAGACCTGGTGGTCTCGCACGGTAAACGCCAGGGGCTTGCCCGGCTGGATGGCCACCTGTTTGAAAACGTGGGTGAATCCGGCTTGTTCCAACAGGTTCGGGACAAAATCAAAATCGCCGGCCGAGCTTCCGCCGCAGATCAGCACGACCTCATTTTCATCGACCGCTTTTTGGAGAGCCGCCGAAATTTTTGTTTCGTCGTCTTCGACGATGCCGTAGAAGGTGGGAGCACAGCCGCAGTCGGCCACTTGGGCTAGGAGCTGGTGGCCGCTGGTTTCGCGAATGTGGGCGCCGCTGACCGGTTCGCTGGGCGCAACCAGTTCGGAGCCGGTGGACAGAATGCCAACCGTTGGAACTTGGGCCACGAGGGGGGTGGTGCATCCGGCGGCGGCAAGCACTGCAATATGACCGGGGCGGATGAGCGAGCCCGATTTCAGCACGACATCACCGGTTTTTACATCTTCTCCCTTAAAGCAAATATTGTCGTTCGTGGATTCGCCGGTAAATCGAACGGAGTTGTCTTCGAGGATCTGCGATTGCTCCACCATAAAGACGCAGTCTGCTCCGTCGGGAACGATGGCGCCGGTCATGATGCGGGCGCAGCGTCCCTGATTGATCACCTGAGTTGGTGCGGCCCCGGCGGCAATGGTTTCGAGATCATGCAGTGGGCCGGGCAGGTCGGCGCGGCGACAGGCATAGCCGTCCATCGCCGATTTGTTGAAGGGCGGCATATCGTGGTCCGACTTGACCTCCTGCATTAAAATGCGGCCATTGGCCTGAGTTAGCGGAACGGTTTCCGTTTTCGGAGCCGGGGTGTTGGCCAGAATCATTTCGAGGGCTTCTTCAAAGGGGATCATTTAAGGCTCTTTCTGTAGCGTTCCACATCATCATGGGTATTCAGGTTATGATACCAATCTTCCGTAAGGTCCACATCGATCACGTTTAATTCATCCAGCAACGCATGAACCGCCTGCTTTCCTTCGGCGAGGAGTTTTTCAAGGGTGGGAAGGATTGATTTTTTGTACACCGCGAAGAGGGGTTGCTTTTTAGCCCCTTGAAGGAGGGGGACGATGGCATCGGCATCGCCAATTTCGGCAATCATTTTTCGGACAAAGGGGAGGTGAATGTCGGGGACATCGCAGGTGGTGACAAAGTTGAGTTCGTGCGTCGATTGCTTCAGCGCGGAGAGCAGTCCCATTAATGGGCCGCGGTCGGGCTCTAGGTCCTCAATGACCAAGCAATTGCTGAATGCATATTTTTGGGGGGAACCACTCACCATTACGGTTTCAAAGTGGGGCCGCAATTGATTAACCACCGAGGACAACAACGGCTGACCCTGGATGGGTATGATGGCTTTGTCTTTGCCCATTCGCTGGCTTCCGCCTCCGCTCAGTACGATGGCGGTGGCCTCTTCCTTCAGGCCCCAGCGTTTGTTTTTGAAGGTGAGATCTTCGGGTAGGACCTCCCAGCCATTGCCATGGACCGTGTTGAGGCGGTCGGCCAGGTGGGCCACTTCCGCAACGGCCGGTTTGAGTTCGTCGTTCTGTTCCCGGATAATGAAGAAAAGGCCGGGTTCGATAAATTTACGGGCCCCGCCCGATTCCATCACGAGACAGTCTGCCGAGAGGTCAACACCCGCTGCTTCCATGGTTTGAAAAAGAACTTCGAGTCCCTGCTCCAGGTGCGGGCGTTTTACGCGCAACCAGAATACATGCGCTGCCCCGGAGCGGAACATGCGGTGGGTATCTTTGTGGTCGTCGGCAGGTTGCTCCATGGAAACAAGGTAGTCCCCGTCGATCTGGCGGTAGTCGGCCTGGGTATCGTCGATGGAGGTGATTTTGATTCCAATGACGGGCAACGATGTGCTCTGGGCGCGGATGGCGCGGCAAAGGAATTCAGTTTTCCCCAGGTTACGGCCGGCGGCGCCAGCCAGCAGCATATTTGGCATCTTTCTCATGATGGGAGAGTACATCGCAACAGCGTATGTAGACCGAATGATTCGTGGCAGGTTGGTCTATGAGAAGCAGTGGAAATGAAGGGGATCGATATTTTTGTTTCGTTCATTTCTCCCCTTTTTGGTTACCGATTTTATCGCATCTACTCGGGTTTGAGCCCCACGGAGTCGGCATCTCCGCCGTCAGGGCTCAAATTTCGTAGCTGCGACCCACTTGGCCCTGGCATTTTTCAGGTTAGATGGTTCTTTCCTCAAACCATGCGGCCTTCAACGGGCTAGGAACAGACTTTTTCTGGATCGCAGATATGCAGCTGATCGAGTTCCTCTTCCGAGGGAAGATCAATGAAAATTTGATTTTCGCGAATTTCCACCGGGAAGGTGCTGATGCTCAGTTCCGGATCGTTGAGTCCTTCGCCGGTTTCCAACGAAAAGGCCCGTTTATGCATGGGGCAGACGATTTTTGGGAGACCATCCACATCGCCCAGCAGGCCGCGGGAAAGAACCATTTCTCGTTTGTGCGGGCAGAGGTTCTGACAGGCAAACCATTGGTCGGTTTTGCTGAAGTTGAACACGGCAATCTGGTGACGGCCATATTTCAGGGTTTCGCCGCCATCCTCCGGAATGAGTGATGCATCGCCGAGGTTGATCCACTGCGTTTTTGCCTGCTCGGAGGGTTCCGGAATGAGCGGTGCATAGTCTTTCCAAGGAGCGGGCCGTTTTTGGCCACGCACGGTGATCCAGTTCAGCTTGTCGGTTTCTTCCGAATTGCTGTAATGGTGGAACATTTTCATTTTTTCCGGATCATTGATGGTGGTTTTCCACTCGCACTGGTAGGTGTCCACCACATGCTGCATATTGGCTTCGAGTTGTTCGCAGATTCCGAGGGAATCCTCAATGACCACGTCTTTCACGTGTTTCAGTCCGCCTTCCAACTTTTCCAGCCAGGTTGCGGTGCGGGTCAGACGATCGGCGGTGTGGATGTAGTACATCAAAATGCGGTCGATATATTTGACCGCCGTTTCGGTGTCGATATCCTGAGCAAAGAGATCGGCATGGCGTGGGGTGACCCCGCCGTTTCCGCAGATGTAGAGGTTCCATCCTTTTTCTGTGGCAATCAGGCCAATGTCTTTGCTCTGCGCTTCCGCGCATTCACGAACACAGCCGGATACGGCAAACTTGATTTTATGCGGAGACCGCAGGCCTTTGTATCGGTTTTCCAGATCCACCGCCATGTCCACGGCATCCTGCAATCCAAAGCGGCACCAACTCGAACCCACGCAACTCTTCACGGTACGCAAGGACTTGCCGTACGCATGTCCGGTTTCGAGGCCGGCGTCGATCAACTCTTTCCAGATGGGGGGAAGCTGGTGCAGTTCCGCGCCGAATAGGTCAATGCGCTGTCCGCCGGTTACTTTGGTGTAGAGATCGTATTTCTTCGCCACCTGACCAATCGCAATCAGCTGATCGGGGGTGAGCTCGCCGCCCGGAGCGCGCGGGACCACGGAATAGGTTCCATTGCGCTGGATGTTGGCCATGAACTGGTCGTTCGTGTCCTGAATTTGCGCGTGGTTGGCCACGTAGTCGTTTTGGATGGAGGCGAGGATGGAGGCCACGGCCGGTTTGCAGATTTCACAACCGGCTCCTTTGCCATGGCTTTCCACGATTTCATTGAAGGATTGGGCACCCGTCACTTTCATGACGTTGAACAGCTCAACGCGGGAATAGGCGAAGTGCTCGCAGAGAGAGGTGTCGATTTCTACGCCCATCTTGGCCATTTCGGAGGTGAAGATGTCCGTTGCAACGGCAACGCAGCCGCCGCACCCGGTGCCGCAGTGGGTGGTGTCTTTCACTGCGCCGAAGGTGGCGTCCCCATCCTGTACGGCTTTGCGGATATCGCCCGCGGTGACATCCTTACAGGAGCAGATCATTTCGTCGTCATCATATTCAATGACCACATCATTATGGTCGCCTCCCTTCACCAACAGGGTTTCTGGCTCGTCCGGAAGTTCCATGCCTTTTTTGCAGATCGCGGAGAGCAGGCCATATTCCGAGGCATCGCCAACCAGCACCGCGCCGAGTAGTTTCTTGCCATCAAGCGAGAGGACCAGCTTTTTATAGATGCCGCGGTGGCTATCGTAGACGACAACGGCTTTGGTTTGTTCGTCCGGCAGCAACGGATCGCCTGCGCTGGCAACATCCACGCCCATCAATTTGAGTTTGGTGGACATGTCGGCGCCTTCGAAAAGTTTCTTTTCGTGGCAGAGGTTGGCGGCCGCGACGTCGGCCATATCATAGCCTGGGGCCACCAGGCCGTAGACCATTCCTTCATAAAGGGCACATTCGCCAATGGCGTGAACGTGATGATCGGAGGTGCGGGTTTTAGAATCGATTTCAATGCCGCCGCGCTGCCCCACCTCAATGCCGCATTCTTTTGCCAGGTCGTCATTCGGCCGGATGCCTGCGGAGATGATGATCATGTCGGTCGAGAGATGTTCATCGCCTTCAAAGGCAATACCATCCACTTTTTTTGAGCCGGTAAAGTTTAGGGTCACTTTATCGACGAGTACATCCACCCCCAAATCTTCAATGAGGTGTTTCAGGATGACCCCGCCGCCGGTGTCCACTTGGCGGGCGAGCAGACGCGGAGCGCGTTCCACCACGGTGGTTTTTAGATTCATGTCGTGCACCGCCTTGGCCGCTTCAAGACCCAACAGACCACCGCCGATTACGGATGCGGTTTTAGCCGTCTTGGCATACTCTTGGATGGCTTCTAGGTCTTCGATGGTGCGGTAAACAAAAACGCCGGGCAGGTCGATTCCTTTAATGGGCGGTACAAACGGGCTGGATCCGGTGGAAAGGATGAGGTGGTCGTACGCGCACTGCTTGCCGCTGGTGGTGGTGATGGTCTTGTGGGTGCGGTCAATTTTTACGACCCGATCGCCGAGAAGCAACTCAATATCATTTTCTTCATACCACGACGCCGGTTGTATGATGAGCTCATCGGCCGATTCTTTTTCATAAAAAGAGGTCAGCTGAACGCGGTCGTAGGCCGGTCTGCACTCTTCGCCGAGTACCGTGATGTGGAAACGGTTGTTTTTATCGTATTCCAGCAGGCGTTCGCAAAAGCGGACACTGACCATTCCGTTGCCGACAACGACAACCTCGTGTTTCTTTAAGCTCATAGTGTTGCACCTCAGAGGTTTTAAATCAGAAGAATAAGGACCCTTAAATGCACAGGGTGTGCCAGCTCTAGGGGGCGCGTCTTATTCTGATGTAAGGTAAAGGAAATCAGTTTGATAGGTAAATTATGGCTCTGCCCTTTAAAATTGGGTAATAAACAAATATGGGACTAAAATGATATTATATAACAAAAATGTAGTTAACGGCGGATTCTATAACATGATCATTTAGTCAGTTTCGACGTTTTACAGTCTTTCCATCCCTTGTCACGCTGTGCGCAAGAGTATGCAATGAGGGGACATAAGAATTTAATGATTGTATTCATTTGAATGGGCCTTCCTTAAAACGGCGCATAACCTACCCTCAAGTTCGGATCGCGTCTAGGCATTTTTTGGCGGAAGATTGGGGGCGCT
>JBAHZU010000066.1:0-47868 GCA_037132875.1 Pontiella sp. | reverse complement strand
TTTTTAGGTTAAAAAAGAAGGCGCGGGAATTTGACGGCAACTTTTTACCAGATAAGAGTTGCGTGTTTCGAAAGGGCTGTGTACGTTCCTCGACTGATTTTTCAACCAAAAGAATTGTAAGAGGTTTGCCATGAGAATTAGAAGAGCAATGCGTAAAAAGCCACTGCGTCGACCGGTCAAAAAGCCGCGTCTGAAACGTCAGCGTCTGGCGCAACAGAAGAAACGCCTAGTGGGTGCCGGCTATACAGATGAACAGCTGAAACACATGAATGTTAAGCAGATTCGCACAGCGATCAGCGAAACGGGTGCATAGGAAACAATTTTCCGATGCTTGAAAAAACGCTCCAATCGGGGCGTTTTTTCTGTGTCTGGACATGGAGCAATTTATGAAAAATATTGTACTCGTTGGATTCATGGGAAGCGGAAAAACCTGGGTGGGCAAACTGATTGCAGAGCGGACCGGAATGCCGTTGCTCGATATGGATGCTCTGATTGTGGAACGCGCGGGCAAACCCATTAATGAAATTTTTGCCGAAGAGGGCGAAGCAACATTTCGCCAATATGAACGCGATTTGGTGAAGGAACTGTCCGATACCGAGGGCAATATCATCTCCACCGGCGGGGGCATTGTGCTCAACCCCGATAACATTACCGATTTCGAAAAGAACGGACTGGTGGTCTGCCTCTTGGTCGATGCCGAATCGGTGCTCGACCGAGTGCGCCATGATGACACCCGGCCTCTGCTGGCTGGCGACAAGGAACGGGCCATTGTGGAGCTCCTTAAATCCCGCACCGAACTCTACGAATCGATTACTCATAAAATCGACACCAGCGGACGCCCCTTTCCTCCGGTGCAAACTGCGGAGGAAATTATTGCATGGTACGATTCAAACAAATCTTGATTTTCCAAGGTATTCAGCCAGAATAGCCATTCCATCTGAACCTTTGGGAGCGCTTTATGAGTGAAGAAAAAAAAGATCATTTACCAAACGGCAACGAAGAGTTGCCAAACCCGGCCCCCCAGAACGACGCAGCGGCCTCTCTCGAGGCCTCTGAACCCGTGGTCGATCCAGAGACCCATCCAACGGATGAAAAAGCCCCCGAATCCGAGCCCATTATGGACGCGGTGGAGGCGGAAGGTATTGTTGATCAAAACGTGATGGCCGATATTCCTCCCGTGGTGACCGAAAAACCCGCACACACCCCCCCAAAGAAAAAAGAGCCGGCCACCCCTCAGGAAGCCGTACATCAGCGGCACGATTCTCTTGAGCAAGCGGAAGTCAAAGAAGTGCTGACCGTAATTAATAAATACGTAAAGCCCGCCGCGATCCTGATCGCCATAATCTGCGGGCTCGTCCTCACCCATAGCCTCATCCAGAATCATCGGATGAAGAAGGCCGCCCATGCCGATGCGGACCTACTCGTTGCGCGGTCGGCAGCGGACTATCAAGCCATTCTCGATACCTACGGAAAGACTCCGTCGGCCCCGCTGGCCCAACTCGGCCTAGCTCAGGCAAGCTTCAATGCGGGCCAGATTGCTGAAGCAGATCGTCTGTATGGAGAATTTATTGAAAAATATCCCCAACATGAAATGGCAGCACAAGCCTCTTTCAATCAGATCACCTGCACAGAAGCCCAGGGAGACTATCCCGAAGCGGCCGCCGCTTTTTTCCAGTTCAAACAGGACCATGAAGAGTCGCATCTGGCTCCGGTGGCACTGCATGGCCAAGCGCGTTGCCTAGAAGCCTCCCAGAACCTTGTCGGGGCCCAACAGGTTTATGAAGATATCATGGTCTTTTACCCCAACAGTGGATGGGCGCAATTGGCCGAACAGCAGCTCCGCATCCTAAACGCCAAGATGTAAGTATTTTCCAATGCGTGGAAGAAACCGAGCAGGACAGGTGGGGTTCCACCCCACCTTATCCCTCTGCGGAACCCACGCGGCCTGCGCCCGTGCCATACCGAAGCGAGCGGGCAAGACGCACGAGGCCATATTGATATCCGCCCCGAATTCCCTGCAATCAGTCCCGAAGCTTTTACGAGCGCTTCCACCACTTCATTTGGAGGATAGGAAGCCGGCCCCTCTTGTTTATGTCTGGGTCAGCATATTCACGACCGGCTGAAGTTGCCGCCGGGTTTCGGCCATGGCTCGGAAGATATAGCCCCGAGCATTTGGCAATGGATTCAACGCACATAAAACCGAGGGCAGACGAAAGCCTCCCTTCCGAGGTAGGACATCGGAATGAAACTGAGGAAAATCGAGAAAAGGTTTTAACTTTCGGCAACGCTCCTCGGCATGGGGTCCGAGCATATAAATATTCAACATGAGATCATAGGGTCCAAACAACGCGGGACTTCGTATATCATCCATCTCTGGCCGGCAAATAAAGTTTTCTTCCAGCACGGGTTGATCATCGAGCGCAATGAGCACCCGAGATTCAAATCGTTTAAATGCAAACTGCTCATTCGACTCACTCCGGCCAGATTGCATCCAATCTGCCAATACAAAGTCGGTTGACTCTGAAATATTCCAAGCTTGCTCCTGCCGGAAATCTGCTCCGGCATGCAGCACCACGGGTTCCGGGATCACTTCAATGACCGTGCGTTCTCCGCAATCTGCCGATAATCGTTGTATGGCTTCCTGTTGAATATCATTCCGATAAACATGTGTATTGGCCTGCGATTTAAGCCGCAATCCGGTCCGATCGCCACAACGAATATTCAAGGCCACCCGATCCCCCTGCAGTATACCACCGCCATAGGACGAGAGTTGAATTTCAACCGCATGTTGGTGTTGCCCGGTTTCCAACAAACGTAACGGAACGCGGCTCACCATCCGCGTTACCCGCGTTTTTTCCCTTATATAATCGAGTTCAAGATGGCTAACCTTCATGGCATCGATCCCCATCTGAACAACCAGGTCGCACCGGAACACGGCAAAGTTCTCCCGATTGCTTTTAAACGGGTTTCCTGCTGCAATTTACCGAGTGTCATAAACTGCCGATCTTGATCGGGCCTCATGGCTACGCTCCGAGAACCTGTTTTTTGTAGGCCGATCTAATATGATCAATCACTTCTTGGACCCCCACATCATTCCGGCATTGGGTAAAGAAAAAGGGTCCATCACCCCGCATTTTCTTCGAATCACGCTCCATCACGCCGAGATCGGCACCAATCAGATCTGCAATATCTGTTTTGTTAATAATCAACAGATCAGACTGCGTAATGCCCGGTCCTCCTTTGCGTGGAATTTTATCTCCACCGGAAACGTCAATCACGTAGATCGTGTAGTCGGCCAGTTCGCGACTATAATTGGCCGCCAAGTTATCCCCACCGCTTTCCAATAATAACCATTCAATCTTACCTTCAAACCGATCCATCAATTCTTCAAGCGCATTCAGATTGAGCGAAATATCTTCGCGAATGGCCGCGTGCGGGCATCCGCCGGTTTCAACCCCGATAATACGTTCGGCCGGTAGCACGTGGTTCCGCGTTAGAAATTCTGCATCTTCCTTCGTGAAGATGTCATTCGTCACAACGGCGAGGCTAATCTCGTCGCGCACGGCTTCGCAAATGGCTTTTGTGAGTGCCGTCTTTCCGCTGCCCACGGGTCCACCGATTCCCACGGTGAAAGCACGCTGGTTAAAATCACGATCAAGCGGAATTTCACGTTCTGCAAAATGACCGGCATGCTCCATGACTTCGTGGGTGTGTCCATGTTCATGGCTGTGGTCATGCTGATGAGGGTCGGGTGAATGCATCATAAATCTCCTAGTTCTGAAATAATTTGGTGTACAACGAAGGCGGAAGCATCTGAGCCAGATCCATCAGCGGCGTAAAGCGTTGAGGCACATCAGCAACGGATTCTTCCAGCGCCGAACCCAGCCGCTTTTCCAGCCGCGACTGCAAGGCCTGCGCTCCGGATGGACCGATTAAACCTAAACGAACGGCCGCACTGCATTGATCCCGTAAAAGGGTAAATAAATAAAGCGCCCGAATTTGGTCTTCCTCGGCTCCAGTGGCCTTCAGCGTTGCGGTCATTAAGATCAGATAATGCGGTCCAAGGCCTACGTCTTTCAACTGCGTTTGAAAGGACTGTGGATCCGTTTCGGGAAAGAGATCTTTTAAAACCCGGTTCCAGCCGCGCCCGAGAGCAAAGGAAGCTTTGCGCATGGAAGGAGAGAGCATCATGCGATCATAACGCATAAAGATCTCTTCCGACCCGTGGGTATAAAAGAGATGTAAAAAGGGGCCTTCAAATGCAATCCACTGACGAAGTGCACTTTCCAGATATCGCTCCAGATCTACCTGTGATGCCACCAATCCGCATTTCACAGCGGCCTCTAGGCCGTTGGAAAATGCAAAACCACCGACCGGGAGCGCCGAATCGGCCAAATGCATCATTTGGAGTGACGTTAAAGCCATGATTAAAATAGTTGATAGAGTTGAGCCAAGGGGAGTTTTTTGGCCGGTTCACAGGTTATATGTTCGCCATTCACCGTTACCTTGTACGTTTCCGGATCAATTTCGATTTCGGGAAGAAAATCATTCAGTTTCATATCGGCCTTACCGATCGTGCGGCAGTTTTTCACCGCGGAAACTTTTTTTTGTAATCCGTAAGCTTCTACATTTTTAAGCGAGGCCTGCGATACAAACGCCAATGAATTAAGCGCCGGAGCCGAACCAAAGTTGCCAAACATGGGGCGGGAATAAAAGGGTTGCGGCGTTGGAATCGATGCGTTGGGGTCGCCCATCTGCGCCTGCGCAATCACACCACCCTTAATCACCATTTCTGGTTTACTGCCGAAGAAATCAGGCCGCCACAAAACCAGATCTGCTAATTTTCCGGGTTCAATTGAACCGATCTCATGGCTCATTCCATGGGCAATGGCTGGATTGATCGTATATTTGGCCACATAGCGTCGAACCCGAAAATTATCGTTTTTAGCATCGGCATCTTCCGGCAAGAAGCCCCGCTGCTGCTTCATCTTATGCGCAGTCTGCCAGGTGCGGGTAATCACTTCCCCGATCCGACCCATCGCTTGGGAGTCGGATGCAATAATTGAGAGTGCGCCCAGGTCATGCAGAATATCTTCGGCGGCAATGGTCTCCCCTCGAATACGACTCTCCGCAAAAGCCACGTCTTCAGGAATTCGCTTATCCAAATGATGACAGACCATCAGCATATCCAAATGCTCATCAATCGTATTCACGGTGTAGGGCCGCGTTGGGTTGGTTGAAGAAGGAATCACATTTGCTTCGCCGCACAGCTTCATAATATCTGGAGCATGGCCACCGCCAGCTCCTTCGGTGTGATAGGTGTGAATGGTTCGGCCTTTAAGGGCCGCGCAGGTATTTTCAACCATGCCCGATTCATTGAGGGTGTCAGTATGAATGGCAACCTGCACATCAAACTGCTCAGCCACATCAAGGCAGCAATCAATGGCCGCGGGCGTGGATCCCCAATCTTCATGCAGCTTCAGCCCGACGGCTCCCGCTTCAATCTGTTCCACCAGTCCATTTGGACTTGAGCTATTTCCTTTGCCGAGGAACGCAAAATTCATGGGATAGGAATCCGTTGCACGAAGCATCATTTCAATATGACTTCGGCCCGGCGTACAGGTTGTGGCATTGGTTCCTGTGGCCGGCCCGGTTCCGCCGCCCAACAGGGTGGTCAGGCCGGAGGCCAGGGCTTCGTTAATCTGCTGCGGACAGATGAAATGAATATGGGCGTCGAACCCGCCAGCGGTCAGGATCAGCTTTTCCCCAGCAATCACCTCGGTGGTTACACCACAGATCATGTCGGGGTCAACGCCATCCATCATGTCCGGATTCCCAGCTTTTCCGATCGCGAAAATTCGGCCGCCTTTGACCCCGACATCTGCCTTGTAAATTCCGGTATAATCCAGAATAAGGGCGTTGGTGATTAATAGATCCAGCGCATCTTCCTGCGATACGCCGGTGCACTGCCCCATGCCGTCGCGCAGTACTTTTCCACCGCCAAATTTACATTCGTCGCCATAGACGGTCAGATCCTTTTCCACCTCGATCCACAGATCGGTGTCTCCCAGACGAACTTGGTCTCCGGTCGTCGGGCCAAACATGGCGGCATAGTTCTCGCGCTTAATTTTCATCAACTTCCTCCAGATGATTAAATCCATGTTCAATGGCTTTACTTAAGGCCTCCTGCGGGGATGAGGTCGTCTGAATTAAAGCATTCCCGCCTTTAACCGTTTGTGTCCCACCGATCGCGACGAGCTCCACCCGCTTGGATTCGCCCGGTTCAAAGCGCACGGCGGTTCCCGCAGGAATATTCAGACGCATCTTAAATGTTTTTGCCCGATCAAAAAGCAGCGCAGGGTTGGTTTCAAAAAAAGGATAATGCGAACCAACCTGCACCGGACGATCGCCATGGTTCAGAACAGTCAGTTCAATCGACTCCCGCCCAGAATTTATTTCGAGCTCCCCCACTTCGCAAATCAATTCGCCCGGTTGACCGCTGCTTTGATTATCCACGCGAATCGCGTTGGACGCACGAACCAGGCCCGATCCATAAAGAGCCAGCTCGGGATCGCCTTTTTCCCGGCAGACCGGTTGGTGAACGGTAATGAGTTTTGTTCCATCAGGAAAGGTGCCTTCCACCTGCACTTCGGGAAGCATTTTGTCCACCCCCTCCATAACATCATTCAGACCCAACAGCGCTTTTCCGCGATCCATCAACTCGGCGACGGAACAACCTTCGCGAATAAATTCAAGCAGTTGCGCTGAGAGGAGCGCTACCGTTTCAACATAGTTAAGTTTCAAGCCGCGCGCATAACGCTTCTGAGCCAGCACCCCGGCGCTGTGCAGCATGAGCTTATCAATTTCTCTAGGTGACAGGTGCATCTGTTATTCTCCGCAGAGGTTGGTCTATGAATACAATGAACGCGTACTACATCACGAGTCGGGTCCGTTATAACACCCAAAAAGTGCATCATCGGGTTTTACCCAGATGATGCACCTTCAGCGCTATCCTATCAACCGATTCAACGCCGAAATCTGGCGGATCTCAGCGGAGCAATCGGAGGAGAATTAGAAGGTAAGGATACCTTCGAGTGCATACGTCTGTGTGCTTTCGTTGGCAACATCTTCAATGGTATTAAATTCAGCCACCATGGAAAAATTGTCGGTGAAGGTATAGGACGGTGCAATCGTAAATTTCAGATCTTCGGTAATGGTCGTGTCAGATGCATCATCAATCGTCAGGGCACTGGTACGGAGCGTCAGTCCCAATTTTTCGGTGAACTTATAGTTCGCCATCAGCAACCAGCCGTAGCCGTCTTCATCCTTTGCTTCCCAACCAGCCACGCCATTAAATTCAGCGGCCAATGTGAGGTCACCGAGCACGTAGCTTGCCCAGATGTTTAACAACATCTTGTCGTATGAGGTGCGGTCTTCAACGGCTCCACCCACAAACAGGGTGAAATTTTCAAGGCCCGTCATGCGCACGTGACCTTCAAATGCACCATCTTCAAGATCATCGTCCTCCCATGCACTTGCCAATGCAGCACCATATACGTCGAACCACTCATGGGTATACTTCACACCAACCCCGTTCTGCATGCCAGGATAAACCAGCGTGGCTGAAGTGGAATACTGGAAGAGATCCGGAGCATGATAGGCTTCCCAACCGAGTGAACTCAGGAACTTACCGGCCGTGATGGTCAGATTAGAAACCCCAGAATAGGTCAAGAAAGCCTGCTCTAATTCAATATCACTATCCCCGTCTCCAGCAATGTGAGCCTCGACAGAAAATCCATCGGCTAACTCGGTCGCAAATCGGATTTCATAGGTATCCAATCCGGCGGTGGTGTGGGATCCATCTTCACCGTCTGTCATTGACATGGACATATCAATATACCCGGAGATTTCAACGTCATTTAACTCAAATTCTGAATAGGCAACGGTGCTCAGTCCGGCAAGCGTTGCAGCTACAATCATTCTTTTCATGTTCATTATTCCTTAATACTCTGTCTATTTTAAGTGGTCGCGAGGTTGCCGCATTCACGCTGATTCTCATTTAAATATGAAGATACTCCTCGACCAGTTCTTCACTTAATTTATCAATTTTATTTGTAGCAACCACGCGTCCTCGATTCATCAAAACGAAGTGATCGCAAAACTCTTTAACAAAGTCAAGATACTGTTCCACAATTAAGATCGTCATGCCTTGGTCTTTACTTAACGATCGAAGGACTTCGCCAATGCGCTGAATAATATTCGGTTGAATGCCCTCGGTCGGTTCATCAAGGATGAGTAGCTTGGGCTGGGTCACGAGGGCCCGTGCAATGGCCAGTTGCTGTTGCTGTCCTCCGGAAAGATCGCCGCCCATTCGGCTCCGCATCTCATCGAGGACCGGGAAATATTCAAAAACTTCGGCGGGTATCACATCCCGCTTCGATGCCAATCCGGTACGCAGATTTTCCTCAACCGTCAACCGAGGGAAAATATGCCGTCCCTGTGGCACGTAGGCCATCCCCTGCCGAACTCGTCGATGGGGCGGTAGGGCCGACACATCGACCTCATTCAGGTGTATCCGGCCAGAGGAGGAGGACAGCAGTCCTATCACATTGCGGACCAGAGTGGTTTTACCCACGCCGTTACGCCCCATAATGCACACCATTTCACCAGCAGGAACCTCTAATGAAACGTCAAAGAGGGCCTGAACACCACCATACGAAAAACTTATTTTTTCAACATTTAACATCGTTATCGTCCCAGATAGGCTTCAATTACTTCCGGATTCTTTTTCACGTCAGCGAGCATGCCCTCGGCCATGGAACGCCCTTCACACAATACGGTGACTCGGGAATCGAGCTGACGGACAAAGTCCATATCGTGTTCAATAACAATCAGGGTATGATCTTTCTTCAGCTCCAGCAGAAGCTCTCCGGTCAATTCAGTTTCTGAATCGGTTAATCCGGCGGCCGGTTCATCCACCAACAAGAGCCGAGGCTGAGAAAGAATTAACGAACTGATGGCCAACCATTGTCGTTGACCATGACTGAGAGAACGCGCCTCTGCCGTTGCGACATCTGCCAACCGAACTCGCTCCAGCAGGCTCATAATACGATCGCGTTCAACCTTCTTTTCTTGTGCAAACAGAGCAGAAAACACCCCTTTGGAACCCGGCAATGAAAGCTCCATATTCTCATATACAGAAAGGCTATCGTAGACCGTTGGAGTCTGAAACTTACGCCCAATCCCCATGCGTACAATTTCATCTTCCCGCTTCTGGGTAATTTCTTCGCCATCATACCAAACCGCCCCCGTCGTTGGGCGGGTCTTCCCAGTAATGATATCGCACATGGTGGATTTTCCGGCCCCATTCGGACCAATGACCACACGCAATTCATTATGCATTATCCCAATGTGTTCCAAATCCAGCGCTTTAAATCCATCAAAGACGGCGGTAATCCCGGATAGAAAAAGAAGGTATTTCTTATCCCACAGCGTATTCTGTTCTGGGCGTTCATTTTTATAGTCAGGTAGGGTCAGGTTCATTAATCCAACTCCGTAACTTTATTAATTAATTTGCGCCACAAACCAGCTATCCCATTTGGCAGCACCAAAACCACCACAATGAAAAGGAGTCCTAACAGGATCGGCCAGTAATCTGGCATCCAGACGAAGGAACCTATGTTCCACTGCGATGTCATAACACTGTACAGCAGGTTGATTAGCAAGGCCCCGACGATGGCTCCCACCAGCGACCCACGCCCACCGACCGCCACCCAGATGACCATCAGAATGGACCAGCGTGCTTCCATATAAGAGGGCGTCATGATATTGGCCTGTGGCGTATAAAGCAGACCGGCCAACCCCGCCAGCATTCCGGCAAATATAAAAATCGCCGTTTTAAACGCATAGGGTTTATACCCGGCAAAGCGCAGGGCCGTTTCTGAGTCCCGGACGGCCAGTAATACACGGCCGAAACGGGAGTGGGTTACCACTCGGCAAAGCAGATACACCACAATCAAACACACCAGCGTAATGACGTAGAGCCCAATCTTCACATTCGGTTCACTCAAATCATATCCCGCAAGGGTTTTAAAATGCGTCAGCCCATTGGTCCCGCAGAGCTTCATCTCATTTTTGCTAAAAAACATCATCGCAGCAACGGTCAGTGCCTGAGTAAGAATCGAGAAATAGACTCCCTTCACTCGGCTAACAAATCCAGTAAACCCAATCACTCCAGCCACCATACCGGGAATCAATACCCCCAGAATGAGGGTCAGGTTGAACGATTTAAAGATCTGCCAGAACCAAGGTAAAATCTCATCGCCCTTCACCTCTCCAACCTTATACGGATAAACCACATACAAGGCTTCTGGAATTCCATTGTGCAAGGTGCCCTGATGCGCAAGATGAATGCCCATGGCATAACCACCCAGCGCAAAGAAAAAGGCTTGGCAGAGGCTTAAGATCCCCGTATATCCCCAAATCAAATCCAACCCAAGGGCAACAATCGCCAAAGCCATATACCGACCGGCCATATTCACGGTTTCCACAGAAACCACTCCGGCAACAGCTAACATGGGAAGCAATACGGCAATGGCCAGAATGACTCCGGCGAAGGCATAATTTAGCTGCTTGGCAGACGTTCCGCAACGTGACCCAAGGTGAATTCCTGCGGGCTCGTTCATCGTTCGCTCAGTCATCGGCTAACCGTCCTTTCGGCGCAAACAGGCCCGATGGCTTGTACTGAATAAATGCAATGACCACCATTAGAACAATAATCTTGGCCCAAACGGCTCCAAATAAGGTGCCCTCAAGCACCTTATTGAGCAGCCCTAATCCCATGCCACTGCAAACGACACCAATCAGGTTTCCAACCCCGCCGGTTACGACCACCAGGAAGGAATCAACAATATAGTTTTGTCCCATATCCGGCGTAATTCCCCCAATAGAGGTCAGCGCACAGCCGGCAATTCCAGCAAGCCCAGAGCCGAGCATAAAGGTGAAGCTGTCGGTCATTCGGGTATTAATACCCATCGCGGCCGCCATATCTCGATTTTGAATAACCGCCCGCATTTTCAACCCCAGAGAAGTATAACGCATTAAGGCAATCACCCCCACCACACAGACTGCGCAGAGGAAAAAGATGAAAATCCGGTTATAGGAAAGGCTCATGCCTTCCGATACTTCCACCCCACCCTGCAACCACAGTGGAGAGTTTGATGGACGGTTATCACCGAAAATCAACCGAACCGTTTGAATCAGCAATAAACCGACCCCATAGGTGGCGAGCAGTGATTCAAGCGGACGCTTATAAAGACGACGCACGACCGTCCATTCAATGATACCGCCACAAGCGGCGGACATCAAAAACGCGGCCGGCAGAGCACAAATATAATAGATACTATTCGGAGAATCAGGCGTGTGGCCAAAGAGCAGTTGCACACAATAGGTCGTATACGCGCCGATCATCATCATTTCCCCGTGCGCCATATTAATGATGCCCATCATGCCAAAGGTGACCGCCAGCCCCAGAGCCATTAGAACCAGAACCGAACCCGTGGAGACGCCAGAATTCAGAATGTTAAATATCAAGATGATACGCTCACGCGATGTGATTTGACTTAAGGCTTTTTCAAGTTCTGGCGTAGGCGTATCGTCCGCCATATCGTTCAGAAAAGAACGAGCACGCACGCTTTGCATTTTACCCAGCTGAACCACTGCAACTGCTTTTTCTTCAGCAGTTCCGAATCTGAGCTGAAGCAAGGCGGCACTCTCACGAGCACTTTTCCGCGCAGCACGTTTCGAATCGTTTTCAGCAAGATCAAGCAGGGTTTTGCGCAGTCCCGGACTCGTACGACCCAACCCCGACTTACGAATGGCTTCCAGCCGCTGCTGGGCATCAGGAGCATGAAGTTCCAAAAGCATGATCGCATTCAGAACCATTTTTCGTTCTCTCCGAGGGGGTTCAACACACTCGATTTCTTCCATCGGAATAACGATCAATTTTCCGGCCTCATCGGTGAGAGGCTCCCGTGAAAAAAGATCACCAAGGTGTACGAATTCATCCAGATCGTCGTTCTCGGTTACTTCAAGTCCAAGCACCATCTGTTCATTCCAGAGGTAGATACTGCCAAGACGATACTCCCCGAGGATTGAAACGAATCGCTGATCACCCGTTTCGACCAGCGCAGCAAGACAGTCCGCCCGCCTCTTTGCATCGGAATCAGCCAGGCCTTTCAGTAGCGTTTCGACGGATTCCGCCGATGCCACCGAAAGGGTGCTCCATACGAGCAGTCCGGCCCATAGTTGTTTAAACCTATTCATTTGTATAATCCATTAAAAGGTTGGCTCCGGAAATCCAGCGAGATCAAAAGAATTTCCGAAGCCATTATAAGAGGCGATTATTTCTTAGGTCCGCCGGTCGGGGCGGGGAAGTTGCCTTCAGGATGAAGCAATTTGCTGTAGGAATCCGGCTCAACTAGACCATCCGATTCCCAAACAATTTTAAACTGACCATTTTTACGAATTTCACCCACATATACCGGCTTATAGGTGTGCTGATTGGATTGATGGAATTTCTTCGCTCCGCCCGGCGCATCGAATTCAAGACCATAGATCGCTTCACGTACTGCATCCACCTCAAATGTTCCGGCTTTTTCACACGCTTTTGCCCAGGCTTTAACCCCGAAATAGGCGGCTTCGATCGGATCATCTGTTACACGGGCCTTTCCGCCCGGAAGATTATTCACCGCACAGTACTGTTTGAAGGCTTTAACAAAGGTTTTGTTTTCTTTGCTTTTGATACTCTGGAAATAGTTCCACGCAGCCAGATGCCCAATCAGCGGCTGTACATCCATCGCACGCAGTTCATCTTCCGCAACGGAGAACGCCATGATCGGGCAGAGTTCAGAAGTCAGTCCCTGGTTCGCAAATTCTTTATAGAACGGAACGTTACTATCCCCATTAATGGTGGACAGTACACAGGCATCACCGGAAGCACCAAACTTCTTGATTTTTGAAACGATGGTTTGGTAATCCTGATGATGGAATGGAGTATATTCTTCAATGATGTTTTCATCAGCAACCCCGACACTCTTCAGGTACGCTTTCAGCACTTTGTTCGCGGTGCGCGGGAAAACATAGTCTGTTCCAAGCAGATAAAATTTCTTACAGCCCATTTCATCCATCATATATTGGGCGGCAGGAATTAACTGCTGATTCGGAGTCGCTCCCGTATAGAATACGTTTAATGACTGTTCTTCCCCTTCATACTGTACTGGGTAGAAGAGCAACTCATTGTATTCTTCGTAGACCGGCAAAACTGATTTACGACTTACCGATGTCCAGCAACCGAAGGTAACCGCCACCTTTTCTTTCGTGATCAACTCTTTTGCTTTCTCATTGAAAAGGGGCCAATCCGATGCGGGATCAACAACAACCGTTTCAATTTGTTTACCCAAGACACCACCCGATGCGTTCAATTCTTCAACCGCCATTAAAACCACATCTTTCAACGAAGTTTCTGAAATCGCCATGGTCCCACTCAACGAATGAAGCACACCAATCTTAACCGTCTCAGCGGCCTGCGTTGCGCTGGCCAAACCCATTAAAGCCACGACTGATGTTGTAATGAATTGTTGTTTTTTCATGATCGCCTATTCCTTTTCCTATATTTGTTATTTAACACTCTAACTTATACGTATGAAGGAATAGCCTTAACGCATAAACTGTGCCACGCAATAAAACGAACTATTTTCTATTAAATTAAACTATCACAAACCTTACGGCAAAAGAGGTTAAACAATATTGTAAATTTTTAAATCCCGCCCTATTCGCATACTGTTTACGCCTCATTAGAGCTACATTTGTGAACCCAACAATTGGAATAACACAATTTTGTATTCCAATTTCGGCATGGAATAAGGGGACGACCTAAAAATGAAGTCCCCCATTGAATGAAAATACAAGATTGAATCCGGACCTCCACCGAGGGGCTCCCCCTGAAATAGATGCGCAAAAATCAGCAACCAAAGGGGGAAATGGAAACCAAACGAACGAGCTGCGTTTATTCGTTAAACTTCCATTTCATTTTTTCTACTTCTTTTTATAGATTCATAGCTGCGGCGGTCCCATTGGACTGGAAGTCCGCACTGACCGAACACCTGCCGTTCAACAAGCGCGGCGCGGGCTTCTTTTGGCCAGAATGGTTTTGATGATCCGGGGAGGCGCACGGTCTGGCGGGCATTCTTCCTCGATCAAAACAGCCGTATCGTCAGCGGGTGCTTGGGCTAATTGGGTAAAAACTCAATCCAATTAAGATTGCCGGCCATGGAATCTGCGCTGAATACCAGGTAGACATCAAAAATTCCGGAAACATTTTCGAGGGGAACGGTCACTGTTTCCCACGTTTGCCAACCGCCGGTTTTTGGAATTTCAAGGGTTGCAATTTTTTGACCGTCCGGTGACCCTATGCGAATTTCGCACGAACCCCCGGACTGAATGTTTGCCACGCGGACACGCACGCTCTTCATCCCGATCAGAGCGAGATTGCTGTACTTCAACCAATCGCCATTCCGTATGGATCCGACGTTCTTGCCGCCGCCCACATCCTGAGTATCTTCCTGATGGGTCCCCTGATTCCCATCATAGTCTTCCGCTTCAATTCGGGCATAAGGATCTCGCGATTTCAGAATATAAATACCGTCCACCTGCTCTAATCCATCCCTTCCGCCATCCACCACTAACTTCAATGTGGCACAAGAAAGGCCAGTTTCATAGGCCATGGCCATTCCAGGGCCCGCTTTAAACATCTTAAGCGGGATCCACGTTCCGCCGTCGATCTGCACCATAGCCTTGAGTGCCCTGCGGGGTTGGTAGACAACATAGATATCCACCAACTCCTCCTCGCTGATATCTATGACTCCCAGTGAGAGCTGGCCGAGGACCTGCTCGGGTTGGTAGACCAAGGGCAGTGTCGCTGGGCTGACATAATCCACCGATTTCAGTTTAATCCACTCCAGTTTCCAATCCTTGGAAGCGGAGGTCAGTTGCATCTTTTTGACGCCCTTCTTTAGATAAATAATTTTTTCAGAACTGACCGTTTCCCAATCCCGCGCAGTCGCTTCGAAATCTACGCGATCGATTTCAACCCCCTCCATACTGGCGGAAAAATGGCCGGCCGTTTCAGCGGACAGCTTATATCCGATGACATACATCCCGGGTAGCGGCACATCAACTTCAAATTCCATTCCATCCTGTGCGGCGGCGTCGATGGTGATCAGATCTTCAACCTCAATTTCAAAGGTGGCGGACGTCTCATAGCCGCTGATATTGGTAAAGGTTGCAATATACCGACCGGCCCGTTTTTTCGTTAGGGCCGATAGGGTGAGCTTTCGATTTTCGGAATAAAATCCATTTGGGCCCGACCACCTCCAAGTCCCGCCAAAAGTCGGACCCGGTTCGAGCACGACCATATGCCCGGGATAGACGGTCACATCGGCCCGTTCCATCCGACCTAGCGAAACGCCCATAAAATTAAAGACTTCGACCCTCGGCACCACTGGCGTGGTGGGCAGATTCAGAATCAGATCCATCCCGTTGAATTTCATTTCCGAGGAGAGCGCGGTGATGCTCAGCACTTGCTTTCCCCCGTTCAGCGCGATGGCTATTTCAGAACGGACGGTCGTCCACCCCCGACTCGCCGGGAAGGAAACCGTCTCCAGCTCCTGTTCATTCGACGAAACGGAAAACATCACGTTCGCGGGAGCGGCCACCTGATAATCGATGAAATAGGTTCCAGCAATGGGAAGATCAATTTCAAACTCGATGGTTTCGCCCTGAGCCAATTCCTTCTGGTGCTCATTGATGATCTCCAGTTGTTTAACCGGTTCATGCATGATTCGATTGTTTTTCCCTAGGTCTGTAACCAGTCCCCCGGTGATGCCCGAAATATTTTCCACCCGTTCTCCCATCATAATGGGATGCGCCGTATAGTTGTTGATGGTGATATTGCTCGCTGAATACTCATTCACTTTCCCAAGACTTCCAATATTGCGTTTGTCGCCGCCGATCAGGATCATTAGCTTCTGATCGGGATTCGGAACCTGACTTCTCAGCGTTATATGGTGATTTCGTCCGGTGATGAAGGCGGCATACTGAGTCCCATTCACCATTTTTCCTTTATTGGGAAGCAGGGTAATCTCAGCGGTCATGCCGCTGTCGCGTTCATAGTCGACCCCCAGTGCGGGGCCGTACTGCGTGTCGGCATAGCAGTCCACAATATCGCCAGAACCAATACAGAATCCGCGCGTACAGCCAATTGCAACGCAACCCTCTACATATTTTTTGCCGCCAGCATGCGTCAGCGTTACCCCGCCGCGCATATTTTTGATGGTGCAATTCAGTACCGTTGGATTCATCGTCCTGCGGCTAATAATCTCTCCGTCAATCCAAGTCTGCCCGCTGTCATAGGCACGGATGCCCTCTTCGCCGGTACACATGGCAAAATTCGGAGGAATTGGATAACCAAAATAGGTCATGAAGTTGACCCGATCCGCAATCGACCCCGTGCCTTTCTCGGCCAGTATCGTATTGGTTTCGCGCATTTCCCCTTCGATATAACACCCTTCAATCAAGGGCTGATCGGCCGCCTGCATGAAGAGCGCATGGCCAAAACATCGGTGAATAATCGTGCAATCTTTAACATGGTTGGAATACCCGCGCACCAGAATGCCGCAATGCTTCATGTGCCGAACCACATTCTTACCGCCCTTCCCAAAGGCTTCGCCGTAGCCATATGGATAAGAGCCTTTGGTGGAAAGGTGCACCCCTTCAATCCGATTATGCGAACCGTCCATTACAATGCCGACGGCCCCCTTGCTCGGGGCATCATACACCGAACCAATATCCTCGATCGTTAGGTTTTTGATGACCGTATGATTGCCGACGATCTGCACCTCAAAAATGTCATATTTTCCTAGCGATTGGAAAACGGAGGTTTCAACCTCAAGGGTGACACCCGTAAAATCATAGGTACTGCCGGAGCCTTCAAACAGCAACAGGGTTTTGCACCAATCTTGAAAAGTATCGCTGCCGAACTTACCCGCCTTGGCCTCCGCGCCCGTAATCCGATAGGTCCCCGGCTTCATCACCACCTGAACGTCATCCTGCTTCAAGTAAGGGAGGAGGTTCTCTAATGAGTCAACCAACACCGGGTTTGCCAGCGTGCTGGTTGAAATAACCAAAAACAGCAATAGGCCTGTAATACCCCGCCGTGCTCGATCAAAACCGGTATATTTATTCCCGCTAGATTTCATGATTCCATCCAAATTATTAGGTTCAAGTGCGTAGCATTTTTCTTTCGCAGCGCTCAATTTCCCATCAGGCACTCGCTTTCAAAACAGGTATTCGACGTCCGCAATTAAAAGCTCTTTTCCTCTCGAAGCAGCTTTCCATTGTGCCATTCCCGAACAGAAACCTTCGCAGCCCCGGTTTCGCTGTCGAGTGCGGTAATGGTGATTTCCTGTATGCGGCCATCGGTCAGCTCCACCACCAATTCATTGGCGCTCGTTGCTTTAACTGATTTAATGACGGACTCGGTTTCATACGGCTCCACAACGGATAGAAAACGGGCTTCGGTTCCGATGCTACGCACGGCCATGGTTTTGCGACGTTGCGATTCATTGCCCAACGGGAAGTCCCCGCCAAATCGGGCCTGAAAGCTCACCGCCGCGACCCCAGACAGATCAATCGTAATTTTTCCAGCCTCCTTAATTTCTTTCGGCATTGCCGGCGCAGAGTTGGCCATCAGGACGCCCTGAATTTTCACCGGACCCCCATAGTAATCCTCTCCCATCTGGGCGGGTTTCAACACGTTTTCATAGATAATCGGCAAGGCAGCAATAAACACTTCAGAACCGTCATGGAGCACCACTTTTGCATCGCCCCAGAAGAGGGTTTTCTTTTTGGCATTGTCGGTCCTCACCGTCAGCACCAACTGCTTTTTACCCGAAATATCCAATTCAATATCCTTCGCGCCGAGAATCCAGGCTCCGGTTTGGTCTTCCAAGAGCATCTCGCCATCGGCCGCCACCGTAAACCACGTCTTTTTATTCACTCCGAAGGATTCCGCCGCCGTTCCAATCATCACTTCGGCCTTCAGCGGCCAGGCATTAAATACGTCGATATTCAAAGGTCCGTCTTCGCTTTCTCGCATACGAGCACCAGCATTGTCATAGCCCTCACCAAAGCCCATCGCAAATTTGGCGCGCGAGGTGCCTTCGGTTTGATACCACTGGCAGTCTGTAATAAACTGTGCCGCGCCCAGCGGGTCGGTATTCATCTGTCCGTCATGGCGAATTTTTTCAACCGTATCGGCTTCCAATCCTTGGAACCCTTTGATCTGAATGAGATTGTCGAAGGTATGTTCGTCCTCCCCTTTCAGATAGTCGGCAAGCACCACGTAATCATCCATCATAATCATCATGCGGCGCTGCAGGATCTTATCCTCGGTAAAGCCGGTGAGTTCGCCATAGGCTGGAGCATCGTCGGGCACGAACATACTGCGCCCTTCCTCCCAAATCTTTTCCGCCACGGTCAGGTTCAGGCCGTCATATTCCATGCCACCATACGGCGGATGACTCCAACGCGCATCGGTTTCCACCACGGTGGCCGACATCATGGAACCGACATAATACATGCGACGGAAACTCTCCTGTGCCTCCTGCATTTTTTGATCAACCACCACCATATTTTTGGTAACGGAAGTCTGGACCAGGAATTTGTAGAGGTAGCAACTGTACCCATACCAGAACATTTCTGGGTTATAGAAACTGCGCCCGTAGCGCATCATGCTGATGAAGCTGGCGCGATCAAAATGACCGTGCCAGCCCCCGTGCGTACCATAGCGCAGCATGGCTTGAATCTGTTCGCGCGGTGCGCGATCCGGGGTCTGCGAGCGCAACTGAACAATCCCCATATTATCCGCATAGGCGGATTTTTTACTTTTCTCCGACACCACATCCGGCAAGTCCGGCACACCGTAGAGCAGATCCCGCGATTCGCCGTGTTGAATGACGGCCGCAAATTCAGGATCGCGGTAGAGATAGTAAGCCAGCTCAAAATCCTGCCCCGTCACTCGGGTCTCGGTGGCATCGTTGACGGCGGGTAGCACGCCGCGATAGTCGAGAAAATCAAGCGGGGCATCCCACATATCTTTAATCCCGATGTCATTTTGTTCTAGCGCGCCCCATTTATCAAAATTCATTCCGAATCGGCCGGGCTTCATGCGGCGGGGGGTTAGGGAGTGATTTTTCGTGGTGCCCAACGGCAAGCGCAAGTTCACAAAATCGATGCCCCACGGTTGCAGCGCAATGGCCACTTCCGAGAACATGGTTGCACACCACAGATTATAACCCACGGCACATTCGTGCCACCAACCATCGCTCATGACGCCCTGCGTCAGCTGCTGATAGATTCCGGTTGGCTCGTGCAGAATTCGTTCTGCCAGATATAAATCTTGCAGGGTCAGCGCGCAATAGAACGCGCCGGTGTATTCACTTAAATCCCAGTTACCAATGGCCCCACTGCAGTTGCCTTCGAACGCAATGCGGATATACAAACGAAACGACTGTTCAATGGCCGCGTTGTCCTCTTGGGAGAAGAGGCCGGATGGTTTAACCAGGTCATAGGCGCGGGCAATATCCTGGAAGAACCCCCCCTCTTTCACAAAGTTGGCCGCATTCGCGCGCCAAGTCGCCGGATAGCCATGTTCGGAATTTGTGAAATAGCGAAAGAACTGAACCACCTTTTCCGCATACGCCCGTTTTCCGGTCAGCTGATAAGCCACCGCGCAATTAAACACGGAATCCCCATCTCGATCTCGATACAGATGTTGACCACGGTATGCTTCCCGTGTGCCGGGCTCCCGGGCCACATCTTTCACCTCCCATTTTTGGGCCTTCTTCTCGTAGTCAGCCAGCCCCTTCTTGGCCCAGTCATAGTTTTCGATCTTCGCGCGAACGACGTCCCACTGCTCCTCGGTGAACACAATATTAGGAACCGGCACCGCAACGGCCGTGGTGAATTCCAGGGTCTGCACGGCGGAGCCCTGGCCATTGGGAATGGCTTTCAACCTCTGTTTTTCGCGCAAGCCCTGCGGAAGGTGCGCCGGAACCTCCACGGTGATGGTGCAGCGTTTCACTTCGTTGGGAGCCAACTCCAACACGGCCGGTTCCACGAAAGGGCTCATTGATTCCCATCCAACCGTTGAAAACATCAGCTGAACCGTTTGTTTTTGAGCGGTGGTGTTGCCAATATCCACCTCATATTCAACCGTTCCGCCAGCATTCACCGAACGCCCCTGAACCGGAGCCTCCACCGAAATCCGTTCGCCTTTGGTGACTTTTACCTTGCGTACCTTGAGCGTTTCATTCCCCTCCGACTCCGCCCTGATCGTAACCGTCTTCACCGCCTGTAAGGTGCCTCCTTTCTGGCCGGCAGAAAGATCAAAAAGCTCCCAAGGAATATAGACTGATTGCCAACCCTTTCCAGCCACGTGCACGGTGGCTTGGCTGAGCGGACGGAGCAAATCGGCATCCACTTCATCCACCGCAAAGGAAAAATTGATGACGACGGTGGATTCCTTCTTCAGATAAATATCAAACCCAACGCCCGCCTGTTTGCTCCAGTCGCAGGCGTGGCCATAATATTTCTTAAAGCCATGGAAATAATGCTCGCCGGCGGGATAGGTATACGAAACGCTTGCACCACTCTTGAACTGCGCTTCATTTTTCCGAACCTTGGAAAAACCAGACCAATCAGAAAAGTCCGCCGCACCGACCGGAAACGTCAGCTGAGCCTGCGCCAAGACCGCAAACATTAAGGTACACACTAAAACGATCCCTCTCATATTCTTTTCCTCAGCATCCACCGACGATGCCCTTATTTTTCGTTTGAATAAACTAAGCCCCATTGCTCCCGCAATTCATCCATGATCCGCATAATCGAAAGCGTCTTAGACAGGGGATGAATATCGCTCTCCAATTTTCCGGCCTGAATGCATTTCATGGCATGGGCAATTTCAAATTTAAACCCTTCGCCCTCGCCGAAAGGCTTCGAAATCCATTCTAATTCCGAGCCGGTTCGATGAATTTCCAGGCCTTGGGTCATCCAAAACTGAGGAACACGAATAAACCCTTCCGTTCCGTGTACCCAAGCATCATTCGGGGCCCGATGCGTAAACGAAGAACATAATTGTGCATACCGACCCCCGGGATAATCCAACAGATAAAAGGAGCGATCATCCACCTCGGTATCCCCAATAAAAGCGGAGCTTTGAATGCGTTCAGGAATGGCATCAAACACAATATCAGCAAAGGAGATGGGATAGACCCCTAAATCCAGCAGCGCTCCGCCGGCGAGTGCTTTGTTCCGCATTCGATGATTTTTATCAAAATTTCCAGCCGCACAGAAATCGGCTCGTACCGCCCGCACCTCCCCAATGACCCCCTCGGCGAGTAGTTCCTGCAGTTTAACAATCGCCGGAAGAAAGCGCGTCCACAGAGCTTCCATCAGGAAACAGTTGTTTTGCTTCGCCAGATCCACCAGTTCCTGCGCCTGCAGCGCATTGATGGTGAAGGGTTTTTCACAGAGAACATGCTTCCCACGTTCCAGACAGCGCTTCACATTTTCATAGTGAAAGTTATGCGTGGTCGCCACATAGATGGCATCGATCTCTGGATCAGCGAGCAGTTCATCGTACTGGGTGTACGACCGCTCCATTCCATGTTTTTTTGCAAATTCAGCTGCGCGTCCCGGTGTGTGCGAGGCGCCCGCCAGCAAATGCCCCTCGGGCAGCGCACGAAGACCTTTTGCAAACATATTGGCGATTCCGCCGCATCCGAGTATACCCCATTGCATCGTTTTCATATCGATTTTTCCTCCAAATAATTAGTCAATTTGTTATCTATTTTTTGCCGCGATTCTCCGACCAATCGAACGAAGAACCAAACCAACGGCCACCACCATTCCGCCGCAGATCAGAATCAGCATGCGGGCTTTCATATCATTCGGCACCGCCAGCAGCAACAGGGTTAGCACTCCATATGCCAAACAGAGATTGGCCAGCACGCTGTATTGGCGTTGATCGTTTTCATAATCAGGCTCATGCTCTTCCGCACGATTTATCGGCGTATTCATTTCGGTGAAGAAATGATCCACCTGTTTCTTATAGGCGTCCCCACTGTATCGATGGAAGAGCATGGTGAAGAAAAACCACCCCGTG
This sequence comes from Pontiella sp., assembly GCA_037132875.1. Taxonomy (GTDB): domain Bacteria; phylum Verrucomicrobiota; class Kiritimatiellia; order Kiritimatiellales; family Pontiellaceae; genus Pontiella. Next base: position 25,586 of record JBAHZU010000066.1, on the reverse strand, counting down.
CAGGCCAGAAAAATGGTTCCGGTGGTCAGGGCAATATTCATATCCGCCAGCTCCCGCGAGGTTAGTGGTTCCACCTGCCCCCAGATGCTTTGCATCCATTCCTTGGAGAGCAAAAAGCGATCAAGCACAGACACGATGAACCCAATAATCATCGTACTCCACCCGGTCCAGGCGGGTGTTTTCTTGATGAACATCCCGTAGGCCAACGGCAAGGCCGCGGGCAGGCCAATGGAGGCCGCCACGATTAGGATTAAATCGAACAGTTGGAGCTCCTTAATCTGCGTAAACAGCATCGCCACGATAATCCACGACACGCCATAGACGAGGATGAAAATCCGGCCCAGAAAAATCTGTTTTTCATCACTCGCCTGCTTATCAATCACCCGAATATAGAAGTTGCGCACAAAGTTGGCGGAAAAACTATTCAAGCTACTGTTCATGGAGGTCAGGCTGGCCGCAAAAATTCCGCAGACCAAGAGGCCAAGTAGCCCCGGCGGCAGCAACTCCATGGCAATCGCCACATAGGCGGCTTCGTTGGCATTGCTGAGTTGGGGAAAACTCGCGCTCAAATCGGGGAAAATAATGGCCGCACCAATGGCTGGAATAATCCAGATGACTGGAAGGAAAAGGAAGCCGACCACCGAAACCACGGCCGCTTTTCGCGCATCCTTTCCATCTTTCACAAACAAATAGCGCGCGGCACCGGCCTGCATATTGTTTCCAGAGATGACCTGATTGATCATCAGCATAACGAAAAAGATCACGATAACCTTCGGCCGCGCAAACTCAGTCCAATCTAAATGTTGCGTAGGCATTTTTTCAATCAAACCGCTGATTCCGCCAATCTGCTCATGGCCCAACGTTAACGAGGCCATAATGACGGTGATGGTCAGCACCACCAGCATCTGAACAAAGTCCCCGGCGGTTGCCGCCCAGGATCCGCCCAGCAGGGTCATCACGATCATCACCGTTCCCAACACCAGAATAATCAGCATCATGTTCGCTCCGAACACGCCCGACATGAAAACAGAGATGGTATAAAGCGACACCCCCCCGAAGAGAATCGTGAAGAGCATCGGCAACCAAGTGAAAATCTGTTCACTGGCATTTCCGAAGCGATTCCGAACGGCTTCCACCGCGGTAATCACCCGCATCTGCCGGAATCGATGCGCCGTAAAGAACAACGTAACCAACGCCGAAACCGCATTACAGGCAAATAGAATCAGGAAAAAGGTTCCGGTTTCATACGCCTTGGCCGCCCCCCCCGTGAATGACCACGCCGAAAACTGGGTCATAAATGCGCTTGCACCGACCACCCACCAGAGCATGCCACCGCCCCCTCGGAAAAAATCGCTGGCCGTTTTACTGAAGCTTTTATAGATCGGTCCCAACGCCAGCATGAACACGAGGTAGACCCCGATCACGATATAGTCATAGTTGCTCATCACTCATTGTCCTCAAAAAATGATTCTTTGTGTGCGAATCTTCCAAACACTCATTACGCCTAAGTCGCAAAGGACTCAAAGCGTACATTTAATGCCAACAAAGCATTCTCCGGCCTTATGTACCAAAAGTTTCCCTGGCAAAATCCATAAAGCAGAGTGCTTCATCTTCATTTATGATCCCATCTTAATAGCGGTCCCCTTGCCTTCAACCGCCGCGACCACACCCTTGAAAAGGCCGAGGCCCGTGCAGCACGAGATTAGCGTTCGTTCGGCGAAGAGGCCCACGCCGAGGGGTCCAAAGTAGATCGATCAGAAATAGATAATTAACCAAAAGAACGGCAACTTCACCTTAACCATATCACAAAAAATAAGGACTATCTCACCCCTCGAAAAACAGAACGAACAGGGTATATTATCAATGCTCGGATAAAAAAATTGAATATTCCCCCTCCGACAAGCATCATATCACTCTATGAAAACACGCATTGCAGATGGCTCAGACTACTTCGGACCATCGGGCTTTCCGCTTATGGTAGGACGCAGCCAGGTCATGGATATTCCCGAATCGTCCAATGATCTAACCGAGATCGAACACAGCCACGATTTCTGTGAACTCGTGATTGTGGCACAAGGAAATGGCCTCCAATGTTTGGAAGGCATGGATTTGCCCATTACAGCCGGCGATGTCTTTCTCCTGCAAGGTCGCCAGCGTCATTTTTTCCACGACCGGAAGAACCTGGAACTGATCAATGTCATGTATGACCCCGAGCAGATTGATCTGCCAGAAAATGATCTGCGCCGCATGCCGGGCTATTGCGCCATGTTTATGCTCGAACCGACCTACCGGAAACAACACCACTTTGCCAGCCGCTTGCACCTGAAACGCATGCAGCTGGCGCATGTTGAGGCCATTTGCGATGAGATGAAGCAAGAATGCTCCGAACGAATTCCCGGCCACGAAGTCGTCCTGTGTGCCAAACTGCAGGAATTGATTGCCTACCTCTCCCGTGCCTACAGCCAGGGCGGTTCCACCCAGGCCCAGGCCTTGCTACGCGTTGGCGAAGTGATCGGCACCATGGAGAATGATTTTTCCAATGATTGGAAACTGGATGAACTCGCCCAGCTCGCCCACATGTCGAAAAATAACCTGTTAAAAATTTTCCGCAAAGCCACTCACCAGACGCCCATCGATTATCTCATGCGCCTGCGCATTCAACGCGCGATGGAGTTGCTGCAAAAAACGGATCAATCGATCTCCGAAATTGCCTTCACCGTCGGTTTCAACGATAGCAACTATTTCACCCGCCAGTTCCGAAAGGTTGCCGGCTTTACGCCCCGCCAATTCCGCATCCAAAATCGATCGGGCTAGATCTCGCCCCCCAAGCAACTTTCCACGGATGGGATTTTAACCAGGCCGGCACACCACGGATTATGGAATGCCGATGACCCGATAAAATGCAGGGCTATTCGTGGCAGGCGTTGAGACGGCGAACGGCGAGGCGGCCAGCGACACCATATCCGTCACCGTTTGCCAAGCAGGGGTTCCAGTTAGATCATCGGTGGATTCCATGCGATAATGCCGCCCGACGGTGCCGGTAAACTGCACGTTGAAGTTTCCATTGGAAACGGAAACCTCCGGCAGAAATTCCGCGGGATCAATTTCGGTCGGCGTGGCAGACACGGCACTGCTATAGACCGATTCATTCGTCGTCACATCGACGGCAGATACCACATAGTAATAGGTCGTACCACTTATCACCGCGGCATCCACATAATCACTACTGCTCAGTCCGGCTACAAGGGCCGCATAGCTGCTCCCGCTGACGGTCGAACGATAGACGGTGTAGCTGGCGAGATCCGGCTCACTATTTTCCGTCCAGCGAAGGTGAACGGCCCCAGCACCGGGGGTTGCTTCCAGACCGACAGGAGCTGCCGGAGGGGTTGTATCCACAAATGTAAACCAGTTTATATTCAAGAGATAACCAGAATCACCGGTGAATACCAGATACAGATCCTGAACGCCAGTAACGCGGGTGATGGGGGTGGTCTCCGTTACCCAATTTTGCCAGCCCCCGGTACCGCTCACGGCGCAGGTTCCAATCAACGTTCCCGTAGTACTCCCCAGACGAATCTCAATATTTCCGCCCGATGTATTACTGGCAACACGAACCTGAAATTCGTCGACCCCGCTGCCAAAATCGACCGTGTAGTAAGCACACCAATCACCATCGTTGATCCCTGCGATGTTCAGACCGCCTTCGCTGCACGTTTCCGTGTTGATCCCCGATTGATCGTCGTAGTCTTCCGCTTCCAGAGGGGCGAAGACCTCTGCGGCCATATATTGCCAACCGGCCGCCATCAAAGCGGCTTTATCCCAGCCAGAGTTTGTGATGAAGACCCGATCAAATTTCGCCCCAATGGGCGTTGTACCATCAAAACCACCGAGGTTATTGATCATGACCGTGCGTGCATCGCCCGAGATCAGGGAAAGATCTGCTCCGACGAAGGTAATGGCATCCTCTCCATTAGCGGCAGATGTGGCCCCTGACCCTCCGCTAAAGAACCGCAAGGGATCCGCGGTGGGGGTCAGTTCGCCCCAAACAAGATTCGAAAAATTAGCGCCTGCAAAGCGATCACCCGCACCGAAGTTTCCATCCGCATAGAGCGTGATCCCACTCAGATCAGCCCCCTCCCAGATCGTGATTTTAGCAACATCACTGAATTGGGTCGTTTTCCAAGAGGTAATTCCAAGGGCGGAAAAATTGAACGTACTTAGGTCACTGCCATCGGCTAGTTTCAGGTGAGTGGACGTGGAATCCCATGCCGTGATCAAACCCAAATTGGTCAGTTTATTCGTTGTCGAATCATAGGTGAGCGTCACATCCATACCAAGATCGAGCTCACTGATGTGGGGATAAACGATATCAAACCAGTTGAGATTAAAGCCGGAACTAGTGGTATTCGTTCCCGATGTAAAGACCAGATAGAGATCATGCACCCCGACCGTATCCACCATATTTGTTTCAAAGGTCCCCCAAGATTGCGCACCGCCGGTATCAATCGGATCAATCACAGCAAGGAGCGTTCCAGTTAGGCTATCGAGGCGTACTTCCATCTGGCCTAAGTCGCTGTTGTAGCCCGCGATCCGAGCTCGAAAGACCGCTCCCGTACCGAGCGTAATCTCATTATATTGGCACCAATCTCCGCCATGAATATTGCTCAGATTTTTCCCGCCGAAAAAGTCGCTGGCGTCTTCTGTCCCCACACCGTTTTGAGCGTCATAGTCTTCGCCTTCATAATAATCCGTATTTGGAAATTGGAACGGTCCTGAGGACGTGAGCGGGCTTTCGCCCTGGGCATTAACCGCACTCACGGCATAGGTATAGTGCGTTCCAAAAAGGACATTGGTATCCACAAAGCTGGTTCCGGTTTCCTGCGCAATCAAGGTGTAGGGTCCTCCCGATTTTGTGGAGCGCCAGATCATATAGCGTTCAGCCTCAAACGATTCCAGCCAGCGCAAGGGAACCTGATCGCCGCCCGGGGAAGCATAGATGGCAAAGGGTGCTTCCGGCACATCGACCGCTTCGCCGCCGTCTCCGCCGGTGATCCGCACATCGGTAAAGGTGACGGAGGACTGGTTATTCACCTGATCCGAACTGACGGCTAGCCCAAAATAGACGGTGCTTCCGAGATCATAATCCGCACTTTCGCCACAACTCCAGCTGACTCCATCGGGCGAACTGTAGCAGTTGATTCGGCTACCTATTCGTTCGATTTTAAGCCAATAGGGAATCTTCGGATCCGCCATACGCCAATACGTACGAGAACCACTGTTCCCCTGGTGACTGTGCGCCACATCCCCACGCCGGAAGGAATACATTTGCTGATCCGAGCTGTCAGGATGCCGAATGACAATGGCCTGCATATCGGCATCATCCGTCAGATCTGAGGAGAAGGCCAACCCCGCTCGAGCATCCTCCGAAGACCCGCCAGTCAGAGACGTCATCTTCGCGATAATCGTGGCATCTCCGGTCACCGGCAGGTAGGCAAAATGGTAGTCGGGCACCGCGTCGTACCACATGCGAGTGCCATTGCCACTGACCGTCCAAGTCCCACTCCCGGCATCATACGATGCGCTACCGGCGGACGTATCCCCCATATAGATACGGTTCAGGCTCGTCACGGAAGCCACCTCCGCAGACCCATCCAATGGCATCCGAGGCGTTGCCGTGGAGGGGTCGTATGGTTTCAGGTAACAAAATGAGCCGGAATCCTGTGTCGTGTATGAATAATATTTTTCAAGATAAGGCGAACGCATTCCAGCCCGCACAACATAGGCACTATAGAGCATATTGATCATGCTCTTTTCGATGGCATACGTAGCAAAGGGACCCTTAAAATCTGGGCCTTCGAAGGTATGGATTTCTGGATAAATATCGTACACCGTACCGGCCTGAATAAACGGAGGATCTAGCAATAGGTTGAGGCGCGAAATATATTCAGCAGCAGCCAACAGACGGTTGTCATATTCCGAATAGACATCCACCCCCTGTTTCCAAAAAACTTCCGCCGCCCAGGCCATAAGCTTTAGTTGACCCTGGTCATGAGCATCCCGACCAGTATCGCCGATCTGGCCGTTGGGCAGGCTACTGCGCAATGCGGCGGCGGCATCCGACCGAAACACCTGAAGGCATTGCTCAAATTTTTCTTCGTCATCATTAAAGACAGCAACTCCCAACGCAGCGACAAACTGAGACATCCCCTGATTCGCCGACCGCAGTGGATTGGGCACGGCGATGTGAGACGGATCCCACCACACCGCCTCAAAATACGTTTTACAAATCTCGGTATCATTCGGGGTCCAGCCCGGCCAAGTGCCACGGAGAATATCCGCACCTTCGAAGACATAGTGTGCATTGTAGCCCATATCTAAGTAGGTTTCTCCCGCAAGCCAATTCGTATGGGTGTTCGCCCAACTGAGCAGAATATCGCGGCCCTTCTGAGCATAGGCCTCCTCTTCCGTAAAGTACCATAGCCGGGCCATATTATGAACCGCCTGCATATCACTTCGCCACGCGTTCCGATTTTCCGCTGACGTATGACCCACTTCGGCAAAGGGCCCCTGCATAACATAGTCGATGGAAGAATATGAGCTTGCCAGCATATCGTCGTAGCCGGTTTTCCAAGGCTCTACGTCGAGGTGCGCTTTGATGGCATCCAAATCCTGAAGGGTCAGCGGAATCCCCGGATGAACAAACGTATTCGTTGATGGAGTCACATCACGAACCTGAATGGCATTCAGATTCGCATTTCCAGAGACCGCCTCATATCTGAACGTGAAAACCGCCTCTTCCGTAGCGTCCGCAGTGAACGTTCCAATCACGTATGCCCCGTGATTCGTCGCCCCCGTGGAGACCGAGTCAAACTGATGGGCCATGCCCTCATCCAGCCGGAGCACATTATTTCTTCCGTCTCGGTTGTCCGAAGAAAAAACCTGCACGAGATACTCTTGCCCATCCGTCAAATCACCCAGCGTGATCGTATTGTTCGCATTCCCAGTTCCCCATTGGGCGGAATCAAGCAGACTGCCGAAATCACCGGAGAGGCTATTAAAACTACCCACCGTTGATCCGCCATCGACGGGATTGAACAGGACCTTGCCTTCCTGATTTAGGTTGGTAACCCCTCCCGAATCGGTTCCACGGAACGAAACCAAGTTTACCGAATATGTATTCGCCGATCCCATGTTGTAAGCATACTCCAGCGTTCCCTGCGTGCTAATCGTGGTCGCGCCCGCAGTGAGTGCTTCCGTGGACTGCCAATTCACATCAACCGCCGCCTGTGCCAGACCTGCAACCCACAGTACGGCGGCCCATACTACACCTCTTTTTTTGATCATATCCCTCTCCTCAATCATACCGTACCGGAAGCGGCCGAGGCCTTTACCGATTTAACTAACTAAATATACGCACGCAAGTTCATTATCAAAGAACAGAACAAGATAACCAGTTAGCCTTTTCAAAACGTCTAGTCCTGAGAGCGTCCCAAAAATCAGACGCATGCCCAGACCGCGCTACGTCGGCCATCTTTTTTGTAGTTACGAGGAGTTTACAAGCAAACAAATCCCTTGATTATCCAGAGTAAAATCGGTGACCGGCCCCTCCTCCTTCGGTCAGATTCTGCGGAATAATGGTGAATCACATAAAATAATTTTGCCTCGAAGTCCCCAGAAGAGGTAGCCTCCCTGCACTCAATGAGGATTTCGAATGAATACAATTAAACAAATTAAAGAAACGGCAGAGCAGCTCGTACCGCTCTATACGCAAGACGAGGCCGACCGGCCGGACCGCCCCCTCTGGGAGCATCCTGAAATTGATCAGGTCATCGAAGCCCTCCGCCTGCTTTCAGATGTTCTATTCCCCGGCCGCTATATTCCGGAACCGGCCAGCTTTCAGACCTTTTTTATTAAACAGCTGAAAGATACATCCGAAATCCTGAAGCAGGAAATTGAAAAGGCCCTGCCCTTCCGCTGGATGGGAGCCGCCTACCTTCAAGATGAAAAAGAACCGATCGATAATCTTTTTCTGGTAGCCACGGACATTCTAAACACATTCCTCAAAACCATTCCTCAGATCCGCAAAATGCTGATTGAGGATGTCAAAGCGGCCTATAACGGCGATCCGGCCGCGCTGAGCTATGCGGAAATCAAACTGGCCTATCCCGGCCTCACGGCCATTGTTTCCCACCGGATCGCCCACGAACTCTACAAACTCAACGTTCCACTGATTCCCCGGATCATGAGCGAACATACCCACTCCCTTACAGGCATCGACATTCATCCCGGTGCCACCATTGGCAAAGGGTTCTTCATTGACCATGGCACCGGCGTCGTGATTGGCGAAACGTGCCATATTGGCAATCATGTTAAGCTCTATCAAGGCGTGACCCTCGGTGCGAAGAGCTTTCCGCTCGATGAGCATGGCCGTCCCATCAAACATATCCAACGCCACCCCACGGTGGAAGACGATGTGATTGTCTACGCCAATAGCACCATTCTCGGGGGTGACACCATCATTGGCCAAGGCACCACCGTGGCAGGCAATGTTTTCCTGATACAAAGCACCCCCCCTCGCAGCTTGGTGACCCGCCCGGAAGAAGGAACGGTGATTCGCACCCGCGAGGTGCACGGGCACGGTATAGGTATTTAGGAAAACGGAAGCCTTCACGAACGAACCCCACCACAAGGGGGAGTCGTTTTGAGGCATTCAATTTTAGTTTTTAGATTTCCAGTTTCTCATTTCCAGTTGACCGCCATTTTTTCTCAGAAAAAAGGTGGACTTGGCCGACCTCCTTCCCTATATATAACCCTCTTTTGCGCGATTCCCCGATCTCGCATGGATTTAAATTTTAAAATACTGGTGGTATTGATATGCCTAAAATGAAAACAAAAAAGTGTGCAGCCAAACGGTTTAGCAAAACTGGAACTGGCAAACTAAAGCGCAATCACATGGGCGGAAGCCACATTCTGTCGAACAAGAATCGTAAACAAAAACGGAAACTGCGCAGTCAAGACATCGTCGATAAGTCGGACATGAAGCGCATCATGCCGTACATCTAAATTTGCTGGAGATTGAAACATGCCAAGAGCAACCAATGGACCGGCTTCGCGCCGCAGAAGAAATAACCGCCTGAAACTTGCTAAAGGTTTCCGCGGGGCCCGGAGCAAACTTTTCCGCCAGGCCACCGAAGCCGTCGATCGTGCACAAGCCATGGCTTATGTGCATCGTAAGCACAAGAAACGTAACTTTCGCCGTCTGTGGATCGTTCGCGTTAATGCGGCCTGCCGCATGAACGGAATCACCTATAGCCGCTTCATCGATGGCTGCAACAAAGCAGGCATCACGATCAACCGTAAAATGCTATCCGAAATCGCCATCCACGATGCCGAAGGATTCAGCAAAGTGGTTGATGCTGCAAAAGCTAAGATTGCATAGGCATTCATCATGCTTTTCTGCAAAGAGCGTCCGTCACCGGACGCTCTTTTTTTTGCACTCCCGCCTTCTCATCTTAGAAAGCGTGGAATATAGTTTCTGTTTATTGTGAATTTCGGGAAGCCCCTCATGATTAAAGATGCCATTGCCAAACTAGTTAGCAACGAGCCCCTCACCCGCACCGAAGCCGCGGCAGCCATGACTGATCTTATGGAGGGCAAAGCCACCGAGGCGCAGATTGGCGCCTTTATGATCGGCCTTCGTTGCACCGGCGAAACATCAGAAGTCATCGCAGGCTGTGCGGACGTCATGCGCGCCAATGCCACCCCCATTCAATGCAACGATCCACATGCGGTAGACATTGTCGGCACCGGCGGCGATGGAGCGAACACCTTTAACATTTCCACCACCTCGGCCTTTGTCATTGCGGGCGCGGGCGTAACCGTGGCCAAACACGGCTCCTACGGCGTCTCCAGCAAATCGGGAGCCGCCAACGTGCTCGATGCCCTCGGCGTGAACATTCAATACCCCCCACAGCGCATGGAGGAGTGCCTCAACGAACTGGGCATCGCCTTCCTCTTCGCCCCCGCCCTTCATCCGGCCATGAAACACGTGGTTGGCCCGCGCCGCGAACTTGGCATTTGGAGCATCTTTAACATCCTCGGCCCACTCTGCAATCCGGCGGGCATCAAAAACGGGGTCATGGGCGTATTCAAACCGGAGCTCGTTCCGATTGTTTCCGACGCCTGCGCCCAATTAAAAATGAACCACCAGTATATCGTGCACGGAAAGGACGGCCTGGACGAATTCACAACCACGACCTCCACTCAGGTTACAAAAATACAGGGCGACACCATCACATCTTTTGAAATTTGGCCCGAAGACCTTGGCATAGCCAAAGCCACCGCCGCCGAGCTCATGGGCGGTGAGCCCTCAGAAAATGCCGCCATTTCTCGCGCAATCCTCGGCGGAGAACAAGGACCCAAACGCGATATTGTGCTGCTCAACTCCGCCTTTGCCATCATGGCCGGCGGCAAGGCCAACGACCCTCTTTCCGCCCTCGCCCTCGCTGCAGCATCCATCGACTCCGGCGCCGCCCTCAAAAAACTCGAGGCCCTCGCCCAAATGTCTCACGGATAATTCCGGCGAGCAGACTCGTCTTATTTGCGGTCGTCACCCTCGTGACGGCTCATTCCACGAACAGATCGTGGCGCGCTCCAACACCCATTTGATCCAATCATGGAAGACCGGAACGAACCGAACCATCTATGTTCGCGAATCCAGTTCCTACGAGGCTAAACGGGCTAAATCCGACGATGGCCGGAGCGAGAAAATCATCGGCGGCGTCCGCAAAATCATGAGCCGCTACAGGGCCGATGAAGCTTCGCAACAAACGCGTCCAACAAAATGACAACACTGTAATCTGCTCCCATGCAATTTCCATGAGGCCGCATCCGTTGAACGGGCATCACTCAGATCAAAGGATAAACCCATGAAATCATTACTGACCTATTGTACTCTACTTTCTACCGTCGCCGGAGCCGTCACCTATCCCATTGTGGATACCGGACAAACCATGTTCTATGGCTCGGAGCAAGGACAGGACGCCCACTATTCCGCAAATGCCCCCTCCTACACCAATCATGAAAACGGAACGGTTACTGACCACGTAACCGGCCTGATGTGGACGCAGGATCCCGGCAAAAAGATGACCTTCTCCGTCGCGGAAAAAAATGCACCCCTCTGTAAAATCGGCGGATATACCGACTGGCGCCTGCCAACCATCAAAGAGCTCTACTCCCTCATTCAGCTCAACGGAACCGACCCCGACCCCATGAGCTCCGACACCTCCGGACTAAAGCCATTCATCGATGACTCCATCTTTAACTTCACCTATGGCAAAGCAGAGGACGGCGATCGAATTATCGATTCCCAGTTTGCCACCTCCACTAAATATGTCAGCACCACCATGAAAGGCGCCGAAACCCTGTTCGGGGTCAACTTTGCCGATGGCCGCATCAAAGGCTATGGACTTCAGAGTCCACGCGGACGAGGCGAGAAAACATTCTATGTCCTCTATGTGCGCGGCGACACCGGCTATGGCATTAATAAATTCAACGATAACGGCGATGGCACCATCACCGACGAAGCCACCGGGCTGAGCTGGATGAAAGCCGACAGTGGAAAAGGCATGGACTGGCCGACCGCCCTCGAATATGCCGAAGGCATGGAATTTGCGGGCCATTCCGACTGGCGCTTGCCCCATGCCAAGGAGTTGCAGAGCATCATCGACTACACCCGCTCGCCCGACACCACCGATTCTGCCGCCATTGATCCCATCTTCGAGGCCACCGCCATCCAAAATGAAGGCGGCAAAAAGGACTTTGCTCAGTATTGGAGCAGCAGCACCCACGTTGGGGTCAATAGTCATGCAACCGCAGTCTATTTTGCCTTCGGCCGTTCGCTCGGCTGGATGAAAGATCGCCGCACCGGCGAACACACCCTTTTGGATGTACACGGTGCTGGCTCCCAGCGCTCCGATCCCAAAGTCGGCGACGCCTCAAGATTCCCGTTCGGCCGGGGTCCGCAAGGCGACGTGATCCGCATTCAGAATATGGTCCGCCTGGTCCGAGGCGGAGCCGTTGAAAAAGTAGCCGGAATAGCCAGCCCCGCTGCCTCCACCAAAAAGAATACCCAGCCCAACCGCTTTATGCAACGGAACGATACGGATGGGGACGGTCGAGTTTCCTTGGCGGAATTCCGCGGCCCCGCCGAACACTTCGATCATCTCGACAAAAATAACGATGGATACATCTCCGAAGACGAAGCCCCCACCGGCCCACCAGAAAACAGGAACTAATCATGAAAATTCCCCTTCTTTTAACCCTACTCACCGCATCGGCACGCGTCTTTGCAACACAACCGAATATCGTGTTCATCTATGCCGACGATATGGGATGGACCGGAACCTCGGTTGAAATGATTCAAGGCGATTCAAACACCCGGAGCGATTTTCACCAAACACCCCAACTCGAAAAGCTCGCCGCCACCGGCCTGATCTTTTCACAGGCCTACTCCCCTGGTCCTTTATGCACACCCAGCCGTGCCGGAGTACTCACCGGGCAAAACCCCGCCGAGTTGCACATCACCACCCCCGGCGGCGGACAAGCCGACTCCTCCAATCAAGTGAGCACGCCTCAGACCGCCACTCGCTTGCCCGATGATATTCCAACCCTTGGAACCCTGCTTCAAGCCGAGGGCTATGCCACGGCACTGCTCGGAAAATGGCATATCGGACGCTCGGACCATGCTGGCAATCATGGGTTTGATCTCCACGACGGATCCACCGCAAATGCCAACCATGGAACGGCAGAAGATCCAAAGGAAATCTTCAGCCTAACCGAGCGCGGCATTCAATTTATGGAAGCGCAGGTGAAAGCGGGAAAACCCTTCTATCTTCAGCTTTCCCACTATGCGGTGCATTCGCCCACGCAAGCCCGACCAGCATCGGAGGAACGTTTCAAACAGCTCCCTTCCGGCGAAATCCATATCGACACCGACTATGCGGCCATGACCTGGGATCTCGATGCCAGCCTCGCGCACCTTTTCCAAGCCTTGGAAAGGCTCAAGATCGTCGATCACACATATATCGTCTTCATGTCCGACAACGGCGCGGCCGGCAACCGCCGCAAACCGAATAACACGCCACTATTCGCAGGAAAAGGCACCCTCTACGAAGGCGGCATTCGGATTCCACTGATTATTTCAGGCCCCGGCATCCATTCCGGCTACTGCCCCGAACCCGTCAGCGGCACCGACCTGTTCGCCACCTTTGCCGCTTGGGCGGGCGCTGAAATTGAATCCACCGAAAGCGAAGATCTCACGCCACTGCTTACCGGAAAAGAGGCCGATTTTAAACGCGACCTCGATCTGCTCTTCCATTATCCCCACTACGGCATAGGCCCCATCCACAAACCACAGACCGCGCTGATTTCCAAACCTTGGAAACTGCTGAAAGACTGGGAAACCGATTCATACCAACTCTTCGACCTCTCAAAGGATATCGGAGAAAGCACCGACCGCTCCACCCAAGAGCCCGACCGCTTCAAAGAAATGGTCCGCCTAATGAACCAGCGTCTCACCGCAATCGGCGCCCAGCTCCCCGAGGAAAATCCCGACTACGACCCCAGCACCCAGCAGAATCAGCGCTCTCGGCGAAACCGATAATACGCAGAACCATAAATCGCCCCCTCCTCGCAGGGGTGCCCCATCTAGGACGGATCCATTTCTTTAAATGGTATTCCACCCCGTGCTGTCCATAAATTCGTTCGTAAATCGTATATTCTTCTGTCCTGTATTCGGTATGAATACAGGACCTTTGAATCTAAAAAATGCAGCGGCCAAGTGGGTCGCAGATACGAATTAGAGTCCGGACGGCGTAGACACCTACTCCGAAGGGCTCAAACTGAAAGTAGATGGGGAGAAACGAAGCACATGGAACTCAGACGAAAGCACTGCGCTTATTGGTTAAACCTCCAGTCCCTTCCTTTCTACTGCTTTTGATCGGTTGAATCAGCGAAACAACTCCTGGGGAACACATGAACTTTGACTATTATATTCCAACAAAAATACTTTTCGGCGCAGGCAAACTCAATCAGCTGGCAGAAGAACCCCTGCCAGGCACCAAAGCACTCATCGTTATTTCCAGCGGAACCTCCATGCGAAAATATGGCTACCTCCAACGATTGGAAGCACTTTTAAAACAGCAACAGATTGACTCCGTCGTCTACGATAAAATCCTACAGAACCCCACCAAAGAACACGTCATGGAAGGAGCGGCCTGTGCCAAAGCGAATGGCTGCGATTTTGTGATTGGTCTCGGCGGAGGCTCGTCAATCGATGCCGCCAAATCCATTGCGATAATGGCCGTGAATCCGGGGGATTACTGGGATTATATCGGAAGTGGTTCGGGCAAAGGCGAACCGGTTGAAAATGGCGCACTGCCCATTGTCGCCATCACCACCACGGCAGGAACAGGCACCGAAGCGGATCCATGGACCGTGATTACGAACGGCGATGAAAAGATTGGCTTCGGCGATCCGGCCTTCACCTTCCCCGTCCTTTCCGTGGTGGATCCGGAACTCATGCTTTCCGTCCCACCCCAACTGACCGCTTTCCAAGGTTTTGATGCCCTATTTCATGCCATCGAGGGCTTCATCGCCAATGTGGCAACCCCGATGAGCAACATCTATGCCCTCGAAAGCATCCGCCTAATTACCGCCTTTCTGCCGACCGCCATCGAGGACGGTTCCAACCTGAAAGCCCGCGAAAATGTGGCACTTGCCAATCTCCTATCCGGCATGGTGGAATCGACCTCCTGTTGCATTTCGGAACATTCCCTCGAACATGCCATGAGCGGCAGGCACTCCGATCTGCCACACGGCGCGGGACTAATCATGCTCTCGGAAGCCTACCTCTCCCATTTTGCGGATAAAATTCCGGAAAAGTTTGCCCAAATGGCCGACGCCATGGGTGGAACTGATTTTATGGAAGAACTGCTAAAACTTCAGTCTACCTGCGGCGTGCGTGACCTGAAAATGTCTGACTACGGGATTACCGCCGACGAACTAGATGCCATTGCCCAAAATGCCCGCGACACCATGGGCTTTTTATTCGAACTCGACCCGGTCCCATTGAGCGAGGCCGAAACCCTCGCCATCCTTCAAGCAGCCTATAAATAAGCCGGAGCCACCCCCTCTCATGAAAGTACTCTTTACACTCCTCCTATTCGTTTCCACCCTTCAGGCCCAGCACCGATTGCTCGTAAGCGGGTGCGCATACGATGAGATTGCGGTCTATGCGAAAGACGGCACAAAGGAATGGAGCTTTGCGGAAAAGAAGGAAGCAGATGATGCCTGGTTGCTGCCCAACAACGATATTGTGATGGCCTATACCCACGGGATCCGCATCATCCGGCCAGACTGGGAACGTGGTCAGGGCGGAACCATTCTGCAAGAGCGCCCCACACCGAACCAAGGCGAAACACACAGTTGCCAGCCGTTGCCCAATGGCGGCTTCCTGATTGGTGAAAGCTTTAAAGGCGTTTCCTATATTGTGGAACTCGATAAGGACTTCAAGGAGACCAAACGACTGGAGCTGAAAGGCCTGGGAGGCAAACATTCCACGTTCCGACAAATCCGAAAAACGCCACAGAACACCTACCTCATTACGCAGCAGAAGAAGGGAGGCAAGGCTATGGAAGTGGATGCCGCTGGGAAAATCATTCGGACGTTTCCCGATGGCCGCTTTGTTGCGGAACGGCTAAAAAATGGCAATACGCTGATCTCGTGCGGCGACAGCCATCGCATTATTGAAGTGGATCCCGAAGACCGTGTAGTGTGGGCCCTGGAACAGCATGACCTGCCCGGCATTTCCATTGGATTTGCGGCGGGGCTCCAACGCCTCCCGAATGGAAATACCCTCTTCTGCAACTGGGGCGGACACGGCGGAACCGCCGGCCCGTCCATCATTGAAGTCTCTCTCGACAAAAAAGTGGTATGGTCCACCTCGCCGGGCAAAGCAAATCGGGCGGCCAATGTTAAGGTTTTGAAATGAAGATGACCTATCAACTCCTTCTTTTAACGGTAGGCCTCTGCCTGACCACACGGGCAGAACTTCAGCAGACGGATGAAATGGCCGCGTTGCAGGCCGCTGTTTCCGATTTATCGACGACCTTTCCCCAACAGTATCCCCCAAAATATTCGGCGCAGATGAATGCGCTTTCACCCAACAATCTAACGGCAGATCAAATCGACGGGTTGCGCAGAAAGGCTCTACTGGCGAACCCCCTGCTACAGGATGTTTCGCTGCTGTATGTAAGCCGCAGGCAGTACAAACGGGATCACCACAATACCGCCACCCTTTTCCAAAAGGGCGAGGTCAATGAGCGGTCTTATGATCCGCCGGGCCGAATTAAAATACTGAATATGAAAACCGGCGCAGTCACCACGTTGGTCGATGCCGGAGCAACAGGCATTGCGCGCGATCCCGAAATTTCGGCGGACGGCAGCCGGGTTGTGTTTTCGATGCGAAAAAATCAGGCCGATGATTATCATATCTATGAGATCAATACGGACGGCTCCGGATTGAAACAGCTGACGTCACTGCCCGGCGTTTCGGATATTGATCCGGCTTATCTTCCCGATGGAAAGATCGTCTTTAGTTCCACCCGAGAACCCAAGTTCTGCATGTGTAACCGCCACATCATGGCCAATCTTTACCGCATGGACGGCGACGGCGCCAATATTCACCAAATTGGAAAAAGCACCTTATTTGAAGGACACAGCACGGTCATGGATGACGGCCGAATTCTGTATGACCGCTGGGAATATGTGGATCGCAATTTCGGCGATGCTCAAGGACTCTGGACCGTGAATCCAGATGGCACCATGCATACCGTTTACTATGGAAACAATACACCGTCTCCAGGCGGCGTGATTGATGCGCGCCAGATTCCAGGCACCCACCTCGTGATCAGCATCTTCTCCTCCTGCCACGACCGCCCGTGGGGTGCCCTGGCCATCCTTGACCGAAACAAAGGCGTCGACGGGGCAGATCCGGTCACACACATTTGGCCGGCATCGGCCCGAGAACTCATCGGAAAAGGAAACTGGGATACCTTCAAAAAGGTCCGGCCCAGATACGAAGATCCCTACCCGCTGGCTGATGTAGCAACTTCGGCCGGAACGGGGAACTATTTTCTCTGTGCGCGCACCATCGACGGCGATGATGAACGGACGGGAATCTACCTGATCGATACGTTCGGCAACGAAGTGCTGCTGCATGAAGAACAGGATGGATTCGGCTGTTTCGACCCCATGCCCATAACCCTGCGGCAGCCACCGCGTGTTCGCCCAGATCTGCGGAATTTTAAAAACCAGCATGGCACCTTCTACGTTCAAGATGTCTATCACGGCACGCATATGGAGGGGGTTAAACGCGGAGAGGTAAAATATCTTCGCGTGGTCGAATCACCCGAAAAGCGGAGTTTCAATATGGATAAATGGGGAGGCCAAGGCGCCCAGTTCCCCGCTATGAATTGGCAGAGTTTTGAAAGCAAGCGCATTCTAGGCACCGTGCCGGTTGAGGACGACGGTTCTGCATTTTTCGCCATCCCCTCCGATACCTTCGTTTTTTTCCAGCTGTTGGATCAAGAGGGCAAAATGATCCAGTCCATGCGGTCGGGCACCATTCTTCAGTCGGGCGAAACACAGGGCTGTGTGGGATGCCACGAAAATCGGGTCGACTCGCCGCCAGCCTCGGCCTTGGGTCGGCAAGCCCTATTGCGCCCCCCAAGCCAGATGGGCGAAGGATACGGCGCGGGTAGAATGTTCAATTACCTCACGGAAGTTCAACCCATCTTTGATAAGCACTGTGTCGAATGTCACGACTTCAACACCGATGCCGGAGGGGTGCTGAATCTTGCCGGGGACAAGGAACTGATATTCAACGTTTCCTACAACGAACTACACCGAAAAAATCAAGTCACGGTAGCCGGCGGCGGTCGGGCCGAAATCTATCCGGCAAAATCGTGGGGATCGTATGCCAGTAAATTGACCCCCCGACTCAAGGAACATAAAGAGGTCTCGCTGTCGGATCAGGAAAAAATGCGCATCTATACGTGGATGGATTTAAATGGAATTTACTACCCAACCTATGAATCTGCATATCCGGAAAATCCGGGCGGGCGCAGCCCCATCACCGGTCAGCAGCTGAAGCGGCTGGCCAAATTGTGCAACTTGAACGTTAAATTGATGCTGCGTCATCACTCAAACCCCGGCGCGATGATCAGCTTCGACCGTCCGCACGTAAGCCCCTGCCTTCAGACGCTTAAAAAAGGATCTCCGGCCTATCAAGAAGCGCTGTCCATCATTCAGACAGGGGCCGACCAACTGAAAAAGAAACCGCGGGCAGATATGCCTGGCTTCGTGGCCGCACCAGCAGATCAACAACGGACCCAACGATATGAAGAACTGCGCCGCAAAGAAAATGCCTTTCGAGCTGCCATACGGGATGGCCGCAAACTGTATGATCACGATGTCGCCCCCTTAAACTAAATTATGAGCCCTCTTATTAAACCCATCGTTCTATCGAGTGCCCTGCTGTGTTGCCTATCGGCATCCTTCGGCCAGACCTATCTCTCCCCCTGTGATATTGCTCTGTCCAACGACAGGAAAACACTGCATATCACTGCCGCAACTGGAAAGCAGGTGCTGGACTTTGATCTGCGCACACGCAAAGTTTCCAAATCCCTACCGCTTCCCGCTCGGCCCACGGGTCTTGCGCAACATACCGATGGAAAAACGTGGTATGTCACCGGAGGCGGGCACAAGGGCCGGGTTTGGATCATCGAATCCGGAAAAATAATCGATGAACTTCAAACCGGGCATACGCCGATCGCTCCCGTACTTTCTCCTGACGGAAAGATGCTCTATGTCTGCAACCAGTTTGATCATGATGTTTCATTCATCAATCTCGAAAGCCGTAAAACCGTAGCCCGTATTCCGACTTCCCGGGAGCCGAATGCGGCCGCGATTACCCCCGATGGAAACGTGCTGTTTATAGCCAACCTCATTCCTAATGGCCGAGCCGATGCCGATTATGTGGCCGCACAGATTACCGCCATCGATACGCAAACCCAGGAAGCAACCTCCATTCCGCTCGTCAATGGAGCCGAGGGCGTGCGCGGCATTAAAGTTTCGCCGGATGGCCGCTATGCGTTTGCGACGCACCATCTGGCCCGCTACCTCGTTCCGACCACGCAACTGGAACGAGGATGGGTCTCGACGGATGCACTGAGCATTATTCGAGTAAAAGACAAAAAACTGATCCATACCATCCTGCTCGACGATGTCGACCAGGGATTCTCCACTCCCTGGGCCATTGATTTTTCGGGCGATGGAAAAACGTTGATCATCTCGTCGGCAGGAAATCATGAAATCAGCCTGATTGATTATCCGGCCATGATGGAGAAAGTGGCCGACGAAGTAAGCAATCCAATCGGAACCGATCACAGCAACTTGTCCTTTCTTTCCGGGATTCGGCAACGAATTAAGCTGGAAGGCAATGGACCGCGCGCCCTGGTGGTCGATGGGTCATTAATTTATATTGCCCACTACTACTCGGATACCTTGGAAGTGGTGCGCATGCTAAAAAATGGCAAAACAAAGCGGGGCTCGTTTGCCTTGGGCCCCAAGCAGCCGATCTCTCAGGAACGGCTCGGCGAAATCTATTTTAACGATGCCTCGCTCTGCTTTCAGAACTGGCTCAGTTGCGCCACCTGCCATCCGGATGCGCGCACCGACGGACTCAATTGGGACCTGCTCAACGACGGAATTGGAAACCCAAAAAATGCAAAATCCATGCTCCTCGCCCATGCCACCCCGCGTGCCATGTGGTTGGGGGTGCGCGACAATGCCGAAGCCGGCGTACGCGCGGGACTGCGGCATATTCAGTTTTCGGTTCGGCCCGAAGAAGATGCCCTCGCCATTGATGCCTATCTAAAATCGCTCACCCCGGTGCCCAGCCCCTATCTGGTTGACGGAAAATTGAGCCCCTCCGCCGTGCGGGGAAAAGAATTCTTTCATACCCTAGGTTGCGCATCCTGCCACCCCGCCCCGCTCTTCACCAATCTGCAACTCTACGAGGTGGGAACCACAAAAGGACAAGATCTAGGCAAACCGGTCGATGTACCATCCCTGGTGGAAGTCTGGCGCACGGCGCCCTATCTCCACGACGGCCGTGCCGCCACCATTCATGATTTATTGATATCGCAGGATCATGCGGGAACGCTGAGAAAAACCGAAACACTAAGTGAATCTGAGCGCAACGATCTCGCCGAATATATCCTATCGCTCTAACTGATTTCTCTGAACCGAAGCAGATCCCCAGGTTTCAGCTGGGCAAGTAACGAAAAATCCTCTTCCACCACAGTTCCAAGCCTTGGATACCCGCCGATCGTTGGATGGTCGGCCATCATGATGATCGGCTGGCCGGAAGGCGGAACCTGCAGGGTGCCCATGGAAATGCCCGATGAAACCATCTGTTCCTTGGAACAAAAGGAAAGCGCCGGCCCATTCAACCGGATTCCGGTGCGGTTGGATTGGGAGGACACGTTGAATTCCCTCGTCAAAAAGGTATTCAATCCCCGGCAATCAAACCAATCCGCTTCGGGCCCGGGAATGACGCGAATGCAAACGCCGCGTCCAACATCGTGATAGTGGAACGGCTCGCACGCCACGGCACGGGCCGCCGCATTCACCGGGCCGATCGGAAGCACATCTCCGGCCTTCAGCACCCGGCCTTCAAAACCACCCAGTTTTCCGGGCACATATGTCGACCGACTGCCCATCACCGTCGGCACATCAAATCCGCCCTCAAGGGCCATATAAACGCGATATCCCCCCTTCACGGGCGGAAAGGCAATGCGTTCCCCTGCCGCCGCATTCAAAAACTGAAAATGGTCGGGATAAACAACTGCACCCTGTACCGGATGGCTGAACTCCAGCACCGGGAGAGTGCCCGTGCATTCCAACACCGCGGCATTCGGATCATTGCCAGCCCATGCATTTGCTGCATGAAACGCGCGGCGGTCCATGGCCCCAGCAGGCGGCAAACCATAGCGCAGATACCCAAAGCGTCCGGCATCTTGCACCGTGGTGTACATCCCCGGTTCAATCACCTTAACCGAACGCATCAAATTCCTCCGAGGATACGGGCAGAAACGTTACTTCATCGCCGGGC
Source organism: Pontiella sp. (assembly GCA_037132875.1). Lineage (GTDB taxonomy): Bacteria > Verrucomicrobiota > Kiritimatiellia > Kiritimatiellales > Pontiellaceae > Pontiella. Next base: position 4,348 of record JBAHZU010000066.1, on the reverse strand, counting down.
TCAAAAAGAAACGGCTGCGCAGCGGCAGGATCAAATAGGTTGAGCGGCGTGCGGCCGATGATGTTCCAACCGCCGGGCGATGCAACGGGATAGATCCCCGTTTGATGTCCGGCAATTCCAACCGAACCCGCCGGAACAGAAATACGGGGCGTTTCTAAACGAGGCGTGGCGAGCTTCGGATTCAACCCACCCATATAGGCAAAACCCGGCGAGAAGCCGAGCAGATAAACCCGATACGTCGGAGCAGCATGAAGCCGAATCACCTCGGCCTCCGTCAGGCCCTGTTGCGCCGCCACCCTCGCAAGGTTCTCCCCCTGATAACAAACCGGAATTTCAATCGATCGAGGGGCAGGCAAAACCACCGAACTCAGTTCCAACCCGCGGATCTTTTCCTCCAGCTGGTGAATGGAAATAATTGCCGGATCAAAATCAATTTTCAGTTCAGCATAACAGGGAACCCGCTCGACAATCCCCGCCTCCCCCTCCAATGCCCATTGCAGCGAACGAATCTTCCGGTGCGTCGATTGTGCAATGCGGGGCGGAAGCTGGGCCAATAGCGAGCGTTCACCCAAACAACTAAAACTGAATTCCAATTTTCCCGCAGCTTGAATTGTCATTTTTTTCGATTCAAAATAGCGGCGAAGGTTGGAGACCAACGTGAGGGCCGAGGGATTATCCCCATGTACACAAATGGAATCCGCAATCAGGCCGGATTCCCCCCGAATAAAACCCGCCGCCTGCATCAGGGCGTCGGCCTCGTTGTGCAGCACGGCACCAGGCTGTGAGCGAGGGACCAGTCGCCCCGCTTCGGTATAACGGCGGTCGGCAAAAACTTCATGAATGGCCACGAGCCCGGCATCCTCTGCCGCGCGAGCGGTTTCTGAGCCAGAAAACACAATAAAGCGAAGATCGGGATCGATGCCGGCAATCATTTGGGCCACCGCCAGAGATCGGGGATAGTCGAACGCCAGATCGTTGTAGAGCGCACCGTGCAGTTTCACATGATAAACCACCGCCCCCTCTTCTGCGGCGATCTGTTTCAGCAATAAGATCTGATCACGAATAAGCGCGCAAAGTTCCAAGGGTTGGAACGCTAGCGAAAGGCGACCCGCATGTTCGAGGTCTGGATATCCTGGGTGGGCTCCAAGGACCACCCCCTTCTTTTTGGCAAGCCGAACGGATCGGCGCATGGACTGGGGCGTGCCTGCATGGGACCCGCAGGCGATATTGCAGGAGGAAATATAAGACATGAGTGCGGCATCGAGCGAGCCATCCAGCTCGCCCAAATCCGCATTCAGATCAATCCTCTTCTGCATTCTCCAGCTCCGTCGTCTCTGGGACCACGTTGCGTGTTTCAAAGAAATGCTTAAACAAATAGTCTTTGACCGGCTCGAGGCCCTCGCCCAGTTCCGCGGAGATTTCTAAGAGGGTTTCATCGGTGCGCGTTTTGAATTCGGCCAGCTTTTCATCGGCTCCCGGAGAATCCATTTTATTGGCAACCACCAGATAGGGCGTATGCTGAAGCTCGTCCAGATGAAGGCGAAGTTCGTCCTTCAGGTGCAAGAAATCATCCGTCGGATTCCGATCGTCGGTTCCCGCCATATCGAGCACAAAAATAATAAAGCGCGAGCGTTCGATGTGGCGCAGGAACTGATGCCCCAGCCCAACCCCATCGTGAGCGCCTTCAATCAACCCAGGAATGTCCGCAAATTTTAAGCGGCTAAAGTTTGGATACTCCATCGTTCCAACAATCGGATTGATGGTGGTAAAGGGATACGGCGCAATTTTAGGATGGGCATTGGTGAGCTGACTCAGCAGGGTGGATTTTCCCGCGTTGGGATACCCCACCAATCCAACATCAGCCATGAGCTTGAGTTCCAGCCAGAATACCTTGTCCTCGCCCTCTGTACCTTCAGAAAACTGCCGGGGTGCCTGATTGGTGGAACTTTTAAAGCGGATATTGCCTAGGCCGCCGTGGCCCCCCTGACAGATCAACAACTCTTCTCCGTCGTGGGTCAACTCCCCAATCACCTCTTCTGTTTCCCCATCGATCACCAACGTACCTGGGGCCACCTTTAGAATGCAGTCTGCAGAATTCGCGCCGTGCTTATTCTGTCCGGAACCGGCACTGGCATGCCGAGCCTTCACGTGCGGCCGATAATAGATCGCCAAGAGCGAATCTTCATTCACATCGCACCGAAGGATTACAGAGCCCCCATGCCCTCCATCTCCGCCATCGGGTCCCCCTTTAGGGATCCCCTTTTCACGACGAAAGGAAACGCACCCATTTCCGCCGTTTCCGGCACGGGCGTAGAGTTTAACGCGGTCTTTAAATACAACATGTTTCATGAGAATGAGTGCAGCGAGTTAAAGGGTTATGTATGAGAAAAAAGTTGCGTAGACAAAAGAAAAGGCGCCCCGCTATGCGAGGACGCCTTTGCAAGCCGACTTATAAAAAACTAAGCCGTCGCTTCTTCACGAATATGAATCTTGCGCTGGTGCTTGTTGAATTCAACAATACCATCTTTCAGAGCGAAGAGCGTGTAGTCCTTGCCGCAACCTACGTTATCACCGGGGTGAAACTTGGTTCCGAGCTGACGAACAAGAATCGTTCCTGAAGTTACTTTCTGTCCACCAAAACGCTTAACACCGCGACGCTGTGCATTAGAATCGCGACCGTTGCTGGTTGAACCCTGTCCTTTTTTATGAGCCATGACGAACCTCCCGCAAAATTATGCGCTGATTGCTTCCACTTTAATTTTGGTCAATTCCTGACGGTGACCAATCTTACGACGATATCCCTTACGGCGTTTCTTCTTAAAAGAATAAATCTTTTTGCCGCGCAGGTTTTCAACTACGGAAACCTTAACTTTAGCTCCGTCCACTAACGGGGTACCGATAGTAAGTTCGGTTCCGTTTGAAACAGCCAGTGCGTCGAACTCAATGCTCGCGCCCGCTTCTGTTGCAAGCAGTTCAACGTCAAAAACGTCGCCCTGCTGAACGCGGTATTGCTTTCCGCCGGTTTCAATTACTGCATATGCTTCCATAAATTACCTCAAATTGCCCAATGGGGCTTTCCTTCTAAAAAATCAAGGGGCGGAAGTTACGGAATCGCCCCCCAACTGTCAACCCCAAACCAAGCCGTTATTTCAGCCTTATTTTACGCGAACGAATTTCACCCCGTCCCCACCCGGAAGATCCACCGCAAAAAAGCGCCTTTTCAGGGCCTCTTGCGCATTTATCTCGGGGAAAACAAGAAACGAAACCATACCCATCTATTTCAGAATTACAATCCCGAGCGGCTTCATATTATGCAGAAGCAGACGCCACATCAGGCAGCCCACTCCAACCCAAGAGGCCTCACCTACTTTATAAGCCATCTCCCGCCGACGCCCATTCCACCCACGGAAAAAGGAAACCCACCCCGAGGTGGAAATTAAAATCAGAAAAAAGTGATTCATGGATTGGCTAAATTCCTGTTTTTCATTTCTGCTGCTTTTTGATCAGGGGTTCATCCCCTCGTTTCCCCTCCTTTTTATGGGGTTATTCTAATCCGAACCGGCCTCCCCGCCCGCACTCCAGATCCTGATCTATAAAAAAAACAAGAAACCGCATTGACTCCAAATAAACCCGCACGTATAACGTTCATCTTTTCCGGGGGATTAGCTCAGCTGGGAGAGCGCGTGCATGGCATGCACGAGGTCATCGGTTCGATCCCGTTATCCTCCACCAATCATAAAGCCCTGTAAGTAAGTTACTTACAGGGCTTTTTTGTGTCTGCAAATAAAGCACACCGCCGGACGCAGTAGGACAGAGTAAGACATAAGGGGGCATTTCCCTTGTTATAAAAGCACTATAAACACACTACAGTTTTGAAAATCGGTTACGCCGCCACCGCAGACGCCAAGGAATCATTTTGCATCTGGGCTCACTCGCCAGACCGACGGGCATCGGTTCATGCTCCCCTTTTCCAGTGCCGACGGATAGCATTCAACACCGCACGTACTTGAAGAACCCACAGGCGGAGATGGCCCCACAAGCTTTTTACATTTTATTGACGCACCCATGGCCCTAGCGATCCGAAATTCCTTCATACGCAAGACACGGGCCCACTCTATTTTGATTGAAAGCCCTCGAGGCTTCTTCACCCCTCGGACCACACTAAAATTAAAGAAGAGGCGTTACCCTACCCAAACGTTCCCAAGTGTCCCCGACAACCGGGGTTGGCCAAAACCACAAAAAGCGGAGCCGAAGCCCCGCTTTTTCGCGATTGGAACGTCTACCGAGGGGTGCGGCCCTATTTATTTGCGCGGAAGTATTGGATGAGCGCGTTGGTGGAGGCGTCGTG
>JBAHZU010000064.1:0-29639 GCA_037132875.1 Pontiella sp. | reverse complement strand
TCGCCCCCCATGGAAGCCACCGTGCGCACGTTGCTGGAGCTGACGTAGGAATAGTCCTGTTTCGGCATAAGAAACAGGGTTTCGATTTCTGATTTCAGCTTCCGATTGGTTAGTGCCATCTGGAATTCATATTCAAAATCGGAAAAAGCCCGCAGCCCGCGAATGATGACCCGAACGCCCTTGGCCTCGGCAAAATCCACCAGCAGTCCACTGAAGGTTTCCACCTCGACGCCCGTCATATGCGCCGTAGATTCCTTCACCAATGCCACCCGCTCTTCCGGAGAAAATAGTGGTTTTTTACCTGGATTACAGGCCACACCAATCACCACACGGGGGAAAATACGGGCGGCACGCTCCAACACATCCAAATGACCCAGCGTGATGGGGTCAAACGTTCCGGCGCAGATTGCCGCTTCATTCATGAGTCTTCCTCGGTCTTCAGCTTTAAAATTAGGACGCGGGTTTTTCCATATTTCTTATCCCGCATCACCTTCCATGCGCTGGAAACCACGGGATCGCCCTTAACACGCATCTCATATACCAATATTCCGTCCGTTTTCAAAACGGAATGCGCCACAATTCCGGCGAGCGTGTTCTCCATGGCATCCGGCAAGTCGTAGGGCGGATCGGCCAGAATGAGGTCAAACTGCTCCCCGGCTCGACTCAGCCATTTCACCGCATCAGATTTCAGCACCTTGGTTTTGCCGAGTTCCTCATTTTCAAAGGTCTGGATATTCTGCTGCAAATTTTTCCAGACCACGGAATGCTGTTCCACAAAAGTGACCGAATCAGCACCCCGACTCCAAGCCTCCATCCCCAACGCCCCAGAACCTGCAAACAAGTCCAGCACCTTCAGGCCTTCGCACTGGTTGCCCAGCGAAGAAAAGATGGCTTCCCGCACGGCTCCCATGGTGGGCCGCACTTCAGTATCAGGCACATTGAAGCACCGGTTTCTCAAATATCCACTCGTAATTCTCATCCGCCCACCCTACCGAAATTTCCAACCACTGGAATCCAAATCAAAACCCAATTCCGCGAACATTGCGGGAGCAGGGAGATGCAGGTGGCCTCGACAAAGGGGAGCCAATCTGGTAGCACCATCGACTTGTTTAACCAAAAACGAAATGGATATGGCGCAGAAAAAACATAGAGAATCGCTACAACATGCGAAGCGGGTGGTGATCAAAGCGGGCAGTAAAGTGCTGGTGGAGCACTCTGGCCGTCCGGATGAACAGCAGCTGAAACTACTGGTCGATGAACTCGCTCAATTTCAAAACCAGGGCGGAGAAGTTGCCTTTGTTTCATCGGGTGCCGTGGGCGCGGGGCTGGATGCACTCGGTATGAAAACGCGACCGACCGCCGTGCAGGATCTACAAATGGCGGCCGCCGTTGGGCAAATCTGCCTGATGAGCGTGTATAACGAGCTCTTTCGCGCCAACCAAATTCGCATCGGCCAAGTGCTGCTAACGCACGATGCCCTGAAAGATCGCGAGCGTCATTTGAACGCGCGCAATACCCTTCTGAACCTGATCGCCCACCGAATTATTCCCATTATTAATGAGAACGATACGATTTCGACAGAAGAGATTAAATTTGGCGACAACGATGTTCTGGCCGCTCTGGTGGCCATTTTGATTGATGCCGATGCGCTGGTATTGCTGAGCACCACGGATGGGCTGAAGGACCACGCGGGCGAGCGGGTCTCTTATATTGAAGAAGTCGATGAGCAGGTGCTGGAGCTGGTGAACGACAAGGCAGACAAACTTTCAACCGGCGGAATGGCCTCAAAACTAAAATCGGCCCAGCTTGCCGCCCACAATGGGATTCCCGTCGTGATTGCCGACGGGCGGCGCCCCGAAGTGCTCACCCGTATTTTTGCCGGCAAGGACGAAGGAACCCTCCTTTTTCCAAAGGCGGGAACTATTTCAAAACGTAAGCGCTGGATTGCTTTCTTTAATCGGGCGGAAGGCCAGGTGCTGGTGGACGACGGAGCCGTTGAGGCACTGCGCACCGGCAACAGCCTCCTCCCCATTGGCATCCAAGACGTCCAGGGCCACTTCGAGGTGGGGGCAATGGTCGACATCCAATCGATGAATGGCGAACCGGTCGCACGCGGCTTGGTTGAATATGCGAGCGATAAAATTGACGAGCTCAAGGGCCTTAAAACCACCGGGAAAGCCGGCGAGGTGATTCACCACGATAATCTGGTGCTACTTTAGAAAGGATATACATATGAATGTTACAGAACAGGTTTTAAAAATCGGAGCGGATGCCAAAGCGGCAAGCCGCGAACTGGCCAAACTCTCCACCCGCAAAAAGAATTCCATTCTGGAGGCCATGGCGGAGGAGCTGGATGCGCAGCGCGCATTCATCCAGTCTGAGAACAATAAAGATTTGGAAGCCGGGCGCGAAGCCGGGCTGACCCATGCCATGCTGGACCGATTGGAACTGACCGATGACCGCATCAACAGCATGATTAAAGGACTGCGTAATGTGGCCGTGCTTACCGATCCGGTTGGCGAAGAAATCAGCACCTGGAACCGCCCGAATGGCTTGGAAATTCACAAGCGCCGGGTGCCGATCGGCGTGATTGGCATTATTTTTGAGTCACGCCCGAATGTGACCTGCGATGCCGCTGCCCTCTGCTTCAAGACCTCCAATGCTGTTATTCTGCGCGGCGGAAAAGAAGCAATCCGCTCCAACGTGGCCATTGCCAGTGCCATGCAGAAAGGCGGCGCAACCAAGGGCATGCCCGCAAACTGTGTTCAGCTGATTCCAACCATCGACCGCGAAGCCGTGAAGGTGATGTGTCAGATGGTGGATTATCTCGACCTGATTATTCCACGCGGGGGAGAAAGTCTGATTCGTGCCGTAATGGAAATGGCGCATGTTCCCGTCATCAAACACTACGCCGGCGTCTGCCACACCTATATCGATGCTGCTGCCAACCTTTCCATGGGTTGGAGTATTGCGGAGAATGCAAAGTGCCAGCGCCCAGGCGTTTGCAATGCCATGGAGACCCTCTTAGTTCATACGGATGTTGCAGAAGACTTCCTGCCAAAAATGGGCGAAATTTATACGACGCGCGGCGTTGAAATGCGTGGCGATGCCCGCACGTGCTCGCTGATTGAAGGCGCCAAGTCGGCTACCGAAAAGGACTGGAGCACCGAATATATCGATCTAATTCTTTCCATTAAAGTGGTCGATAATGTGGATGCTGCAATCACCCACATCAACACCTATGGCTCGGGCCATTCCGATGCCATTATTACAGAAGATGATCAGGCCGCGGTTCAGTTCCTGAACGAAGTGGATGCCTCCACCGTTTATGTGAATGCCTCCACCCGCTTCACCGATGGTGCCGAGTTTGGCATGGGCGCGGAAATTGGGGTGAGCACTGATAAACTTCACGCTCGCGGCCCTATGGGGCTCGAAGAGCTCACCACCTATAAGTATGTGATTGAAGGAAAGGGGCAAATTCGGCAATAAGCGCCCGCAGTCACTCCGTATTGGCTCAGGCCGGCACTCTGGTGTCGGCCTTTTCTTTTCGCTCAGGATGGATGCTTACGACCTTGGTGGGATCCATTTCTGTCACAGAATAGGGCTTTAGCACTCCTTTTGTTTGCCCGGTTTCATCCAGATCCCGAAGCACAAAGATGAAATCGCGAACGAGCAGACCGTGCTTGTGGGCAAGTTTCAGCACATCGGCCCGCAATTCGTCGCTGTAGTAGTGCGTGAAAATCAGTTCGTTAACCTTCTGATCCAAAATGATCTGCTCCAGCTCGGCAAAGGTGCCACGCACGGGAAACCCATAGACCATTTTATGATACAGCGCGGGATGATCATCAATCAGCCCAATCACGGTACGCGGTGCCTTCTGCTGATCCTCGAAGGAGGCCTGACGAAGATAAAGAATCGCATTCTCCCCAGCTCCAAGAATCAGCGTTTTAACATCGCTCTCCGAACGAATAGAACAGCGAAGCCACGCACTTAGGTCGCGGGCAATTCGCAGGGCGGCACGTATGCCCACAATCCCAAAACCGGCCACCAAGAAATGGAGTAGCAGGCCGATGGCCGGCTGAATACCCTTTAAGTCCGAGGCCCAAATCAACGCAACATAGGCCAACGCTTCGCCCGCAAAAAGTTGGAGCAAGAGCACTAGCAATTGGGAGATGCGGGAGCGGGTCCATACGGTTTTATAGATATTATAGAAATAAATGGTGGCAAATGGAACGAGCACACACACCAAGAGATGCAGCTTCGAGAATGAGCGTTCAAATACAATCCCGAATACAAAATAGGTGGCCAACAACAGCCAACTGAGATCCCAGCTGATGGCGATCAGCCGACTGATCATATTACGCGGGCGCCGAATTCCCTCCAGCACCACTTGCGTGGTGGTCCACAGTTCAATCTGGGCAATTTGACGAACCACCACGTGCAACACCACCACCATACCCACCATCAGGAATGCAACCCGGTTATTGGACAGGGCCGTGGCCCCCAGAGCCACGAGACAAATGAAAATGGCGGCCCCATAGAGCGCAATGGCCGCCCGACGCTGGCTCATACCATTTCGCAATAGTTTATGGTGAACATGGTCCAGATCCGGACCAAACACCTTGGTCGCCAACCCATCGTCTTTAATCACAGAAACCAATTTACGTGCCACACGGCGCCAAACAGCCATCATGACATCAAACACTGGAACCCCCACCGCGAGCAGCGGAATAATCAGCGCCACCAGCATGGATTCTTTCACGTCGGCCTTCAGCGAAACCGCCGCAAGCAGGAAACCAATGAACATGCTTCCGCAGTCCCCCAGAAAAATGGACGCGGGATTGAAGTTATAGCGAAGGAATCCAAGACAGGCTCCGGCCAGAGCAACCAGCACCATCGCATCGGTCGGCTGATGCAGAAAAAGCAACATCCCGGCCAACCCCGCACTGGCAATCATACCCAGACCCGCGCAAGCCCCATCCATTCCATCAATCAGATTAAATGCATTGATGAGCAAGGTGAACCAGAACAGCGTTGCTCCCAGATTCAGAATCCACGGCAGTTGAATATTAAGAAAAGCCTCAAAGGTGAAGCCCCCGAAAAACATAAGCAGAGCCACCCCAAGTTGACCCAACAGCTTAAACCAGGCCTTCATATCAAATATATCATCTAAAATACCGATCACCAGAAGCCCTGTAGAACCGGCCAGAATAAAGAGCCAATCCGAAAGCTGCGTAGCACCGGCCAACCTCTCCCACGGACCAAAAAAAACGACCAATAATCCGAGATGAGTCGCAATAAATACCGCAATACCTCCACACCGGGGAATGGGGGTTTTATGAATGCGTCGTTCGTCCGGCTCATCCACCATCTTTAGTGCCGGAGCCATTCGTTTCACGAGAGGAACCAACAGCAAGGATGTAACCAAACTGATCACAAAAACTACAATATACTTAAGAATAAAAGTCATAATATAAATCCCAGCCACTCCAAACTCGGAGCACACCGCAACCTTCTTTAAATTTCACACTAAGCGAGTAACCATTGCACTCATTTATTTTTCCCGAGCAAAATCGTGACGGCAAATTGACCTTCCTCAAAAAGAAAGTCATGCACCTTGAATCTTTTCCCAGCACAACTCGAATCAGTTTCTGCAAAAAAAGGAGATAAATCACAACTAATTTTAAGTAAAATTATGGCCGGAATATCCCACCGTCAACGAGTTACAACGGACGTCAAAAAAAAGTTCCGTTTTCCGCTTGCGCGATCTCCATTTTTGAATACTATATGCGCTCCTTTAAACGGGGGTGTAGCTCAATTGGTTAGAGCGCCAGCCTGTCACGCTGGAGGTTGCGAGTTCGAGTCTCGTCACTCTCGCCATACTTTAGAAGGCCTGCTTATGCAGGCCTTTTTTGGGGTCTATAGGACACCAGCGAGCCGGTATATTCATCCCCGAATCGGCCACAACATGGCCCTTAATTATTGGTGAACATTTCCGCTTGCACAATCAGATAATTTGAATACTATATGCGCTTCTTTTATGGGGGTGTAGCTCAATTGGTTAGAGCGCCAGCCTGTCACGCTGGAGGTTGCGAGTTCGAGTCTCGTCACTCTCGCCATACTATTAAAAGGCCTGCTTATGCAGGCCTTTTTTGGGTCCATAACGTACGCGCTAGCAGTTGAACGGCACCTGCCCGCTGGTGATGCGCTCCGGCCTCGCGACGCGCACGATGACCTAATGCCCACAAAACTCAGCACCATCGCCTGCACGGGGGTTTAAAGCGGGGAAAATGATAGGGATCATCCCGATACCTGCCTCATGCGAGCACAGATAACAACGAGTCGCCCTCATGCCCGCATTTGCTGCCGCAGAAAATACCAGCACAACAGCCGAGCTCCCGTAAAATCGGTTCGGGATCATCCCGCAGATCGGATCTCTCCCCGCCGAACCATTTAAAAATATGCCCGACCGAAAAAAGAGGGCTTGTTCAACTTAGTCCTCCGAAGCCATCACATCCGAAAGCGTCGGCAATTCATCCCTATCCGATTGTGCATCTCGCTTCTGCCGCTTAATGAATTCCTGGGCCAAATTGCGATAGGCCACGGAGCCGACGCAATGTGTATCGTAATGAATGATCGATTTTCCGTAGCTGGGCGCCTCGCTCAAGCGCACATTCCGCGGAATGAGCGTTTCAAAGACCCGATCGCCGAAGTGTTTCACCACCTCCTGAACCACCTGCCGAGAAAGATTGGTGCTTCCATTATACATCGTCATTAGAATGCCGCTAATATGCAGGTTCGGGTTTCCGGCTTCCGAAATCTGGTTCACGATATCCACCATCACGCTCAGCCCTTCCAGCGCCAAATATTCACATTGGATCGGGATGATTACTTCATGCGCAATATTGAGCGCATTCATGAAAAGAATGCCCAAGGAAGGCGGACAGTCCATGATGATGTAATCGTAGACCTTGCTCTCAATAACCGGCGCCATGGCCACCTCTAGGCGGTGCAGATAATCCTCGCACCGCGCAATGGAAATTTCCGCGCCGGCCAGGTCGAGCTCCGAGGGAATGATATCGAGATTCTTAATGCCGGTTTCTTTAATCAGATCAACGGCCTTCGCCTCTCCCAGCAAAGCCGGAAAGATGCTGCAGCCCAAGCCTTTTTCCAGTCCCAACCCGCTGGTGGCATTGGCCTGCGGATCAAGATCAACCAACAGCACCTTCTTGCGCTTCTCTGCCAGACAGGCTGAAAAGTTAATACAGGTTGTGGTTTTTCCCACGCCGCCTTTCTGATTCGCCAGTGCAACAACAGTCGTTTTCATAATCTTCGCATCCGATTCAATTGAATAAAGTGAACCTCAAAGTAGCTCATAGGCGAGCACGCTTAAACCAAAAATTGCGGCGGTTTCGGTGCGGAGGATACGATTCCCGAAGGAGACAGGAACCGCACCAGCCTCCATGGCCGCCGCGACTTCCGCTTCAGAAAAATCGCCCTCCGGCCCAATCAGTAGGGCCACGCGTTTTTTTTCACTCATTGGAACTTCACGAAAAGGCTTGGCTCCAGCATAGAGCGATCCAATCAGAACGAGGTCATAGCTTCCAAGGGTTGGAAGAATCGCCTCATAGGAGCTCAATGGCTGAAGATCCGGCAGCCACCGCACCTCGCATTGCTGAGCCGCATTGAGCACTATTTTTTCCCAGCGGGCCTGCTTTTTCGGGTTCGGCCTAAATTCCGTATGCGCTGAAAGCACCGGGCGGATCGTGGTTGCGCCCAGCTCTACCGCTTTCTGCAGCACCAGCTCCCACCGATCGAGCTTCGGGATCGCCTGAATGAGATCAATTTCAACGTCAGGCTTTGGCACCTTCCAATGTTTGGAAATGCGCACCGTAACAGCTGTTTTGGAAACCGCTTCAATGGTCCCTTCGGACACGCCGCCCAGGCCATCAAATAGCGTAATATCCTGGCCGGGTTGCACCCGAAGCACGCGTGCTAGATGATGCGACTCTTCCGGAGAGAGGACTGCACGCTCCTTCTCCAGCTCCGCCGCATCAACTCGTGAATTTATACGCACTTTTTCATGCCGGAAAAATTATAGGACCGGATGATTCCCATCCTTGGAAATCGATCGCCCTCTTTAATTTTTCCATCATCTCCTTTAGGCATCCGCTTCCAGTTTCTTTTTGCGTTCGTAGAACTTGTCGGCCCGTTTCTGCATCAGGATCGTTTCTTCGAAATGATTATCGTGCAGCTTGGCAACCAATTCCTGCATGGCTTTCTTTTCTTTCCCGGAAAGACGAACAGGCACTTCGATTTTCACCTGAATATGCTGATCCCCTTTTCCGTGGCCATGCGCCGAATCCACCACACCTTGTCCACGAAGGCGGAAGATTTTTCCGCTTTCAGTTCCGGCTGGAATCTTCAGCTTGGCCCCCCCATGAATGGTCGGAACCTGGATATCGCCGCCGAGCATTGCAATATGGAATGGCACCGGAATCTCGCAGTAGATATCCAGATCGTTACGCTTGAACAGATCGTGATCGCGTACGTGGAACACAATGAAGAGATCGCCCGCTGGTCCCCCTCGCGCTCCCGCCTCGCCCTTGCCGGGCAAGCGCTGACGCGAACCCGACTCTACTCCACCCGGAATACGCAGCTTAATGGTTTTGCGCTCCTTAATACTTCCCACTCCGTGACAAGCCGTACACGGGTTGGAAATGGTTTCGCCAGCCCCCCCGCAGGTTGGGCACGTTTGGGAAAATTGAATGAACCCCCCGCCCGAAGAAACCTGGCCGCGGCCCCCACAACTCGCGCAGGTGCTTTTCGAGGAGCCGGGCTCCGCGCCACTTCCCGTACAATGGCCACAGCTTTCTGAAACCGGCAGGGTGAGCGTGCGGTGCGAACCGAGCGCGGCTTCTTCAAAATCAACATCGAGGTCATAGCGCAAGTCGGAACCACGAGCCGGACCATTGGAACGGCGACGGCCTCCGCCCCCTCCGCCTCCAAATAAATCGTTAATATTGAATCCACCCCCAAAGACCTGTTCAAAAACATCGCCCGCTTCGTGGAATCCACCCCCAAAACCACCGCCAAATCCACCACCCGGAGCAAAGGCCTGATGGCCAAACTGGTCGTATTTTGCTTTTTTATCGACGTCGGACAGCACTTCGTAGGCTTCGGAAGCCTCTTTAAAACTCTCTTCCGCTTCGGCATTGCCCGGATTTTTATCCGGGTGGAATTTCATGGCAACCTTACGGTATGCCTTTTTAATTTGATCGGCAGCGGCCCCGTTATCGACCCCAAGGATTTCATAATAATCGCGTTTATTCGCCATGGTTATTCTGCTCCTTCTGCAGCGGCTGGGCCGGAGGAGACCACCACTTGTGCTGCGCGCAGGAGTTTGTCGCCAAACATATAGCCGCGCCGCACCTGGTTGGAGCAGATTTCTGCGGCATACTCTTCGGAGGGCATGTGCGTGAGCGCTTCATGCTTGTGCGGGTCGAATGCCTGACCCACCGCCTCGATCGGCTCAAGGTTAAATTTTTTCAGCACATTCTGAAACTGGTCGAAGACCATTTTGAATCCGTCCACCACGGCGGTATCGCCGTCCTGCTGTTCCGCAGTCTTCAGCCCCATCTCATAGTGATCGAGCACGGTCAGAATTTCGAGCAGCAGATCTTCGTTGGCGCGCTGGTAGAGCTCCACGCGTTCGCGCTGGGTGCGATTACGAAAGTTGGCGAAGTCGGCCTGAAGGCGTACAAACTGATCGCGTAGCGATTCTTCTTCCTCTTCTTCTTCGACCACCGGGGCGGGCTTATCTTCTTCAATAATTTCAGTATCAGGAAGCTCTTCCGCGTCAACGGTTTCTTCAACGATGGCTTCTGCCGCCGTGAGTTCTGCTTCCTTCGTTTTTTCTTTCTTGCCCATAATAAAATCCTTTGTATTTCCAGAGCTTGGAAAAGTACGCGAAACCGCCCGAGAGTCAACCAACAGTGACCCCAAAATAGGGGTTAGATCATCGGGCGTTAGTCCCCTTGCTTCTCAATTAGAAGACAAGGCCTAGGCTGAGCATATAGCCCTGCTGATAGAAATCGGTGCTGTCGTCATCCTCCCCCAAGTCATATCCGGAGATCCGGTACCCGGCACGAACATCAAAGGTTTCGCCAAACTGATAGAGCAGCTGGACTCCCGCATCGTAAACAAATTGGGAATCGCTCAAATAGGTTCCCCCGATGCTCAGGGGAATATTGATATAACAATTGCTAAATAGTTCCTGTTTAATTCGTAGCATCAAGACGGCATCATACACATCGATGCTTTCACTATAGGATTTACCCTCCAGCTCCAGCTCATGGTCCATGCTAAGCATTTGAAAGCCCACCAAAAAGTCCACGGTTGAATTGCCCGCGGCCAATGGATAGCCGACGGCAATGCAACCCACAATTTCAGAGGAGTCCAGGGTACCCATCTTATCGCCCACGGTGACTTTCGCGGTGAGGGGGTCGAAGTAATCCACAAAACCCAACAGCACCATCTGATTATTTCGAAGCACCAGTTCGAGCGAGTAGCCGTAATCTAGATCGCTGAAATACTCATCGGAAGCGCGGCGCACTTTCGCCATCTGCCCATCCACATTCACACTTCCGCGCATCCAAGCTCCCCATATCGAGGGAACCAGTTCCAATTCATCCGCCGCTAAAACCATCGAGGGAAGGGTGCTCAAACAGAGCAGGCCCACCACGAAGACATTTACTTTCATTTTCTTTTTCGATCTCATTTAATTTATTCCTCTTGAACATATAAAAACACCGTTCGACACCCACAAGATTAGCCTGCGCTCCGATTCATAATAAATAGAACAATCGTCCAAATGGCAATAACCCCGACCGCAATACCGAAGATCGGCCAGCCGCCCCAGAGAGCCAACAGCGGAATGGCGGCCCCGGTCCAGAACCCGCCGCCCATAAAGGGCTCGTGCAGGAGTTGCTTGGCGGCAAAGGCTTCGGCGGCGTCGGTTTCATAGTCCGGGTCAACCACGCGCAGGAGCAGGAGGCCGGTGGCGGTTACGCCCATCGATTGCCCCATTTCGGCAATACCCCGTTCGAACCAGGCATCTTTAAAGGCGCGACGCGCAACCACCATCAGCATGAAAACATTCCAGACGATACCCGCGAAAATCAGCACAACAATCGGAACCCACTGCTGGGCCACAACATCCAAGCGAATGGTGGCAATGGCAGCAACCACCAGAAAATCGAGCGCACAATTCTGAATGCGAAGCATCAATCCTTCGTCCATATGTTCGTGCGGATCAAATTTATCGGCGAGGAGCTGCACAATCACTCCGCCCAGCATGCAGAGGGGAAAAAGGGGGAAACTTTCTAGAATGGAACTTACCGACTCTGGAAGCTTAACCGAAAGCAACAGCAGGCCCTGTTTCATGAGCCAGCCCAATAAAATTGCCGCGCCCACAAAAACAAGATGCAACGAGAGCGAACCGATGACATCGGACGAGACCGTCACTTTTCCAGCGGCTGGACGGTGCGCATGTGGAATGATGCCACTGAAGTCGTTGGCATCCACCCCCGGCTTAACCTTTTTTTCCACATAGCCTTTGCGCACGGCCCAGTTTACCAGGGCCATGCCCACAATGATGGCCCCCATAATCCCGCCGGTGGCGGCGGTGAGCGCATAGTCTTTCATTTCGGGATATCCGAGTTTATCAAAAACCGGCCCCATACCGCCTGCGGTGCCATGGCCCCCTTCAAAACCAACGGGCATGATGCCCGCAAAGATATCCGGAAGATCATAGAACGGCTGAAGGAGGAGGAGCACCACAAAACAACCGATCGCATATTGCCCCCATGCCACAATCTGACCATAGGCGAGCTGACGGCTGGCACTTTTCCAAACCCGGGAAAGGGGCGGGAGCGCCGTGCCAAGGAAGAGGCAGGCAAATACAATATTAATGAGCTGGCCGGGCAATTGATTCCACCCGGCAGAAACATCTGCCGGGACATCCACGGTTTGGAAAATCAGCAACCCCAGTAGCCCGGCAATTACACTGGCCGGAAGAAAGAGCTTCTGCAGCATCACTGTTTTTTGACGGAGCCAGTAGCCCAACCCGAGCAGTAAACACAAACATCCAAATGAAAGCATGGCATTCCCCCTTCTAGCACGCAACGCAGGCGTTGCGCCTATCTTCAGCCCCGTCCGTTCTTATCCACTGCGCAGGCCGCGCGCTGAAAATGCTGAACGAACTCAACTGGATATATTAAATAGAATGATTCGGTAAAATCCTCTGCTGTGAAACCGCATTAGAACCTGACATCGAGTAACAGCGAGCCGGAATGTTCTTCGTAGTGATCGCTAAACCGACCGTTATAGCCGATACCAACTTCCATATACTCGGTACAAATCCAACTGAAACCTAGCCCAACACCAATTTCATCCGCATCCGGCGAAATGAGAGATGTTTTCACGGCCGATAGGCCATCGGCACTCAACGAGGAGTCCAAGTCGCTTTGCACAAAGTCGTGTGTCCACTCGGCATAGCCCGTGGTTTGGAATCGGCCCTTTCCCGTATCGAAACGATAGCGAGCTTTCAAGCCTAGAGCCGATTCAAACCAGCTCCTGGAAAGCTCATCCACTTGGGTAACGGTTCCACTGACGGCCTCTTCCGAATGCGAATCAATCTGAAGGGTAAGGAAGTGCAATCCGACATACGGAGATAACGACAAGTTTTTATAATCAAAATACTGGCCCACATCCACATAGCCGCCAAACTCGTTGCCTCCGTAGGATGCGGTTCCTCGGTATCCATCCTCGACCCGAACGGAATCGTATGAGGAAGACCCATAGGCCGCCATCGCATCGACATAGACCCCATTTTCATTCACCCACTCGCCGTAGGCACCAATCCAATAGGTTTCATTATCCAGAGAATCTCCGTTGGTGGTCTGCACATCGCCACGGGCATACGTGTAGTTGAAGCCAACGATCAGGTCCTCGCCAAACAGACGGTCTGCACCAAAAGTGGTTCCATTATTATTGAGGGTGTATCCATAGGAATTCCCTTGCGGATCGAAGGTGCCCTGCCCGTTATAATACTGCATCCAGATATGCATATCAAAGATGGTATTATCCTCGCCAGGCCCCTGAACGCCCGGCGGTGCATTCGTATTAGACATCTGGGCCGCCTCATTTGGAATGGAGTGCGCGGTGGCAACCAAATTGCGACGCAGTTGTTTGGTGCGGGTGAATACGGCATTTTTCATTCCGATGAATCCAGCCCGAACCGACTCCGTTCCGGCAAAGGCTAACGCGGAACTGATATCGCCATCGATCGCGGCGGTGGCTTCCACGGAAACTTCACCGCTGTTGGTATAGACCAAGTTGAAGTCATACATGAGGTACGCTTCAACCCATTCCGTGTTCGCGAACGTGCCGTTCAAACCATTTTCTGCGGTGATAAAAATGGGATTGAAATCAACCAGAGAAGTCATCCCGCTCTCAATCGTGATTTCCGCATCCAATTGCGAAAGGTCGAACGCATCCGCATTGGTCAGCTTCAGCATATTATCGCCGTTGGCGGTCACTTGCAGCAGCGGCTGATCGGATACCGAAAACTGTTCTGGCATCAGCAATGCGCCGCCCGTTGGATTCAGAATTCCTCCCTGGACCGAAACCGATTCAAAGTCGAAATCGTTGAACGATCCCGAACCGGAGAGCACGGCATCGGTCAGCTCCAACTCTTCAAAACCAAGATATTGATTTCCCGTATTCGTCGAAACCATGAAGGTCCAATCGAATACAGACACCTTGTCCACTCCGCTTCCGTTTCCAGCATCAAAGACAATCGTGGAGTTAATCACCGTATTGGTTCCAGAAATACGCAACACATGATCCATAACGCTGTTTGTATTGAACAGAATAGTTCCCGTTCCCATCACGAATGAATTGGAAATCGTCATGTCTGCAGCCACGTTAATCTCTCCATCAGAATTCAAACGCAATGTGCTTTCATTTTGAACCAACAGGTTGCCCCCGACCGTCACCAAACTGCTGTCCGCAACAGAGAGGACATTGCTGGATCCGGAGCCGCCCAAATTCAGGTCGCCCCCCACTTGCCACAGCGAATTGGTGCCCGATACACTGACCGTATTATTCGAAGCAAAACTTCCCGTACCCACAAAGGCAGCCCCCGCCGTGAGCGTCGTTGCTCCATCCTGAATGGCCAGGCTGTTTCCATAGCTATTCGTACCCACGTAAAGATCGCCGGAGTTGTTCCAAAGCGTGTTACTCCCACTCAAGGTTACGGCATTATGATAGCTGTTTGAATCCGATCCAATCCATACATCGGTACTGGTGATCGTGCTGAACGTATTGCTCGTGCTGGTGACTCCCAGCATGCCATTCGATCCGAACAGTCCCGCAAAGTCAGACCAGCTGCCGCCATTGATCTCAACGGTTCGGTTGGTGCCGCTGATGCGATCCACTCCGGTCAGGGTGCTATTTTCCATCACCAAGCTTCCGTCATCCATCCACTCAAAATAATCCATACTGGCATTGAAGTTACTATTTGAGATGACATTCAGCGTTCCAGCCAACCGAAAGGCATTGTTGGTGTTGGCCGAAATAATCAGGTCCGTAAGTGTCACACTTCCGCCGGCATACACATCTATCGTGCCGGTTGCAGAGCCGGAGCCCACATAAACCTCGACCGCGTCAACCGAAGCCCCGCTGCCCACAATGATTTCCGCTCCTTGAGCAGAAGCCACCATCAAACCGCCATTCGTCAGGCCTCCTGCGACGTCGCCCACAAATACCGAGCCCCCATCGCTGACCTCCAGCGAGTTCCCGGTTCCGGCCGCCTGCCACTCTTCATCGAGGAGATATCCACCCAAATAAAGATGCTCGCGATTCCTCCATTCGGATCCCGTTCCGGAAACCAGCACGGAGTTGTTTGCCGCCTCAGAACCCCAGCCAATGAATCCACTTTCATTCCTAACGGTTCCCTCATTTGTGACGACCAAATGGCTATCAGAGCTGTAGTACCCAATCACCAAATTCGTATCGCTTCCATTCATCCATGAAGCCCCGACCCCATCAATGATGACCGTCTTTCCGCCGTTTAAATAGGTGTACGTATTTTCTAAATCATCCAGCTCCGTATTATCGATGCCCGATAACGCGCCGCCGACCGACAGACGGCCGCCAGCCTCCCAGTTCAAATTGGTGTAGCTCTCATTGATATAATCGGAAACATTGAAATCTCCGGTCATGCTCAATGTTCCACCTTCGCCTAAATTAAACTGATTATTGGTATAAATGAGGAGCTCTGTCGCGATCACCGTTCCGTGATCATAAACCGATACCGTGTTCCCGCTGTTCCCAAGGGCCCCGATCGTCAACGCGTTGCTATTATTCCAGACCGAGTTGCTACCGCTTACCACAACGGCATTGTTCCACGCATTGGACTGAAGGCCGACATACCCATCGGTATTCACCACTCGCCCGCCATCGGAAACCACCAGTGTGTTGTTTGATCCGTTATAACCCACATACAGATTCGCGGTGCTGTTCCATACGGAGTTACTACCCGAAACCATTACGGCATTATTCACCGCATTGGAATGGTAGCCAATATATCCATTCGCATTCGATGCTTGGCCGCCATTCAGCACATTGAATGCATTGCCCGAACCGGATTCTCCAATCGTCAAATCGCCCACACCTTCATTCCAGGATCCGCCATCCAGCGTTAGTTCCCGGGAACTGCCGTCCAGCACGTTATCCATTCCGGTCAGCTCTTCACCCACGGACAGTGCTCCCCCATTATTCCAGTTGAATCCATCCATAGTAGCATCGAATGCGCCCGTAATGGCCAACGTGCCCGCACTCTCCAGATTAAACG
Organism: Pontiella sp.; assembly: GCA_037132875.1. Classification (GTDB taxonomy): domain Bacteria; phylum Verrucomicrobiota; class Kiritimatiellia; order Kiritimatiellales; family Pontiellaceae; genus Pontiella. The sequence goes on along the minus strand of JBAHZU010000064.1, from coordinate 13,720 downwards.
CACTGTTGGTGTCGGATATGACCAGCGTTCCGGCCGTGATGCTTCCCCCATCCGCAACCGATACCGTTCCGGTTGAGGTGGCGCTGATGCCAATGAGCAAGCTTTCATCAATCGTTAAGGAAGCCCCTTCATTAACCCATAAAGCAGCCCCATTCGTAGAGGACGAAGCCACCATCATACCGCCGGAAAGCGCGTTGGTGGTTGCATCCCCACCCACTAGCAACCAAGAATTGCTAGCCACATTAACCGTCGTGCCTACGCCATTAACATAAAGGTTACTGGCTGCAACCACATACCCATTGGTCAAATTCAGCGTCGCGCCGAGTACCCCATCGCCACCCACCAGCATATTGTTGGTCGCCGCATCATCCCAAATCCCGTTGCCGTCCAGCGTCAGGATACGGCCATCGACAACGTTGGTGAGGCCCGAAAAATTGCCGCCCACCGAAAGATTACCCCCGGAGTTCCAGGCAAACTGATCCTCCGTATAATCCGTCTTATTGAAATCGCCGGTCATGCGCAGCGTTCCGCCCTCATCCAAATTAAAATTATTTCCATCTAGAATATTCAGCGTATCCGCCTGAACCCACGCATTCGATGATACCGAGACGGAGTTCCCGCTATTCCCTACGGTTTCCCCAAGTGCATTCGTGGTTAGATTCCCCACATTAAGCGTTCCATTGATCCACTGGGCCTCGTCTCCCGAAACCACCACGGTATTACCGATTGAACCTCCGTCGTAACCCACATACGCCGTTTGATTGCTCACCAAGCCATCAGCTCCGATGGTCAGCGTATTCTCGCTGCCAGCCCGACCGACCGACAGCGTATCCGCCACAACGATCGTCGAATTGCTGCCGAAAACGGCGAGCGTATTCTCGCTGCCGCCCGCGAAATAACTCAGGTTGATATTATCAACCACCACTTGGCCGCCCTCAGAAATGGTCACGCTGTTGCTCGAATAGGAACCGCCGATATTCAGATCGTCCCCGGCATTATCCAATAGACCTCCGCTCACGATCAAAGACTTATTAGCCCCCACCATATCCACAAGCCCAGTCAGATTGCTATGCACCGTCAGCGTACTGCCATTATTCCAATTGAATCCACTCTGCCCGGCATCAAACGTGCCAGACACCGTCAGCGAACCATCTTGATCCAGATTAAATTCATTTCCATCGGCAACAATCAGTCCCGCCACGTCCATGCTTCCGAAATTCGTAACCGTTACACGGTTGCTACTGTTGCCACCTCCTCCCACCGATACCGTGCCGCTGGAAATCCATTCGGAACCGGATCCCGTCACCACCACCGTATTGCTATTTGCTCCGTAGGCGACGCCAACAAAAGCCGCCCCATTGGTCACATAGCCGCCGCCGTCAATGACGAGGCTGTTTTCGGAGCCATATTTTCCCACGGTCAAATCATCGGAATTGGTCCACTCCGCTCCAGAGCCGCTGACCTGCACAGAGTTGCTGGTTGCCGTGGATAGGTTGCCGATCCAGGCCGAGGTATTGACCACAGTTCCGGTATAAATCTCCAGACTGTTTCCACTCGACTCGTCACCAATGGTCAAGGTTCCGGAGTTGATCCAGCTGGAATCAACCCCCGAGACCAGAACGCTATTATTCGTGCCCACTCCGGCACCAACCACTGCATTCAGGTTGCTAACCACCGCTCCGGCATTGATGATCAGACGATTCAAAGAGCCCGTTGTTCCAATATTAAGGTCTGCGCCAATCAGATCCCATGCGGCATCGTCACCGTACAACTGGAGAATCTGTTCATCATCTTCCAATCCGGATAATCCAGAAAGGCTACCGAATACTGCCAGCTCACCGCCGCCATTCCAGTTCAATCCATTCGTCGATGAAACTTCGAAGTCGCCCAGAATTCCGAGCAGTCCGCCTTCATTCAGGTTAATATAATTTTCCGTTCCCTGAACCAGTAAGTTGTTGGCAAAAACAGCGCCGCCATCTCCAATGACCACGCTATTGCTAACTGATGAAGCGTTCGTTGAACCCACATACAAATCGCCGGAGGTTGCAGCAGTACCGCCATTGGAAACAACGAGAGAGTTTCCGCCCCCAGTTTCTCCCACCCAAAGATTGTCCCCTTCGGTATCCCAATAACCGCCATCCAATGCAAGAACCCGGTCCGTACCATCCAGCCGAGTCATACCTTCAAGATTTGCACCATTGGCAATGGTCAGCTGGCCGCCTTCATTCCAGTTGAATCCGTCCATTCTTACATTAAAATCATCCAGCACCGTAAACGTGCCATCCCGGTTCAGGTTGAACGCACTGTTGGCATCCGCAATCACCAGCCCAGCGGCTGTAATCGTTCCGCCATCCGCCACCGTGACTGTTCCCGTGACACTTTCGCTGGAACCGATGAAAAGATTATGCGTGGTGGTAACGAGGGCGTTACTGCGCACATTCAATTCGGCCCGATCGCTTGATGCCACAATAATCCCGAAGGCCGAGATGCTATCCGCATCCACATCGCCAATGACCACCCGGCCATCGGAAGAAACGCTCAAGGTATTGCCTTCGCCGGTTACATCCAACTGACCCCCCGTGAGTTTCCACTCGGAATCCGTGCCGCTTACCACCACCACATTACTGATCGCACCGCTTCCACCGATGGTTCCGTTAACCGAAACCACTTCCGCGCCATCATAAATTCCAAAAAAGTTCGTTGCACCCGTTGCGCCCACCATCAGATCACGGTCTCCGGTGTTCCACGAGCCGCCATACAGCAGGAGATTTTTCCCAAAGCCATCCAGCTCATGGATTCCACTCAACGCACCATTCACCTGCAGCGTGCTGTTATCATTCCAGTTAAACCCTTCCTGGCCGGCATCAAAATCGTTGAGAATGGCAAGTGTTCCATCCTCGTTCAGGTTAAAATCGTTGCCCTCCTCAACCGTAACCGTGCCAGCAATCACCATTCCGTCATCTGAAACCGTAACGCTATTATTGCTATTCCCAGTATTCCCGATCTGCAGCGTTCCAGTACTGGACCACGTCGAGTTGCTTCCGCTCACCATCACCGTATTTTCGGTGGCTTCGGAACCGTAGCCCACATAGGCATCATCGTTAAGCACGATACCGCCATCCATCACAACCAGTGCATTGCCACTACCCTCATTTCCGACATACAGGCTGCCAGAACTCGTTAAGTATGCATTGGAACTGACCGTAATCTGGTTATTCATCGAGGTATCCGAATTCCCGATATAGGTCGTGGCATTCGTAACGAATCCACCGGACTCAATCGTCAGCGTATTGTCGGAGCCAACGTCCCCCACCCAGATGTTCGTGCCGGAGAGATTCCAGCCATTGGTGACCACTTGATCAGCAGAGCCATCCAATACATTTGTATATCCAAAAGACGCCACACTACCGACCAGCAGGGCGGAGAAAATTACTAAAATTCGATTCATTCCAAAAAACTCCTGTTTCCAATAATTGGAAAAATAAGCGCGCACCTTACAGGAATGAGCACGCTCTCAAAAGGATTTAGAAAAGGAGAATGAAATACCCCACTCAATAAAAATGCGGTGGGTCAGCAGGCCTTTGCGGGGCCGGGAAAAAGCAGGTCTAAGGCTCAGCCACATAGCCAAAATCGACCAGCAGTTTCTGATACAGCCTCTTTTTATCCGGATGCTTCACCCACACCTCGAACTCGGCAATCTCCGCAATTTGATCCCGACTCCGCATATTTTCATAGGCCTGTACCATCGAGGCAAAGGCCTCGAACTCGCCACCATGCGTTAGATTCTCCGGAAGAACCACCTTGAGCATCCCCGCAAAATAGGCCGCCATGAGCAAATCCGCATTCTTTGGCTTGCTGTAATTCTGCGGCCACACAAAAAATGCATCATAAATATTCAGCTCGCCATAAGTCTGGGATTTATCAAACACCCGCTGCGCAGCCGATTTTCCGGAATAATCTGCCGGATTATACACCGCGGCATCGCACGCGGCCAAGATCAGATCGTCTGCGGAGGGCTGCGCAATCAGCAGGCGCACCAGCTGCTTGATCAACCGATCCGCCATCGCCTGCGCGTCTCGCCCCTGCACCATCTCAAAACGAAACTGAACTTTGATAAAGTGGTTGTGCGCACCACTCACATACACGGAATTGATATAAGGAACCAGGTTGCGGACCCCATTATGCTCCCGAACTTCCGAATATTGGAACACCTGATTATCAAACTGTAGCGGCGATTTTCTGGGAAACACCGATGAGCCGCGCTTTTTAAACTTCTCAATCGTGCCAGCTTCCTGCGCTCGGGTCATGAAAATTTCCACCCCTTGGATGATCATCTCCACGCCATCCGCCCGATAGCCATTCGCCACTTCGGAACGGCCCATGGTCAGCACCGACACCTCCGCCTGAAAAGCGGTACCCCGCGCATAAAAAAGGGAATACCCTAAGTCTTCGTTATTATACTTCTCAACCCGCTCGCAATCCATTCCACCCAACTGCTGCGGGAAAATAAGACCCAACTCGAAATCTACGTGTGCAGGGTCAGCCACCGCGCCATGCAATGCCAACACCCCTACCCAAACAACAATCCACTTCATACGGCCCCCCAAGATTAAGAGGATATGATAGCGCGTTTTGGGAGAATTTCAATCCACAGGCACTCCCGATTCGCTCATATAAGAAGCAAAATCATTTAATGCGGCAAACCACGCCACGATTCGTTGCTCTTTTCCCTCCCGAAATATAGGGTCCGAGGCATGGAAACTTTTGATGTAATTGTAGTGGGCGGCGGCCCGGCCGGAATGATGGCAGCGGGCCATGCAGCAGAATATGGCCGCAAGGTGTTGCTCTTGGAAAAAAATCCAGGGCTTGGAAAAAAACTCGAACTCAGCGGCGGAGGGCGCTGCAACATCACCAATGCGGAATTCGACCACCGCGAGTTTCTGGCAAATTATTCCGAGAATGCTAAATTTCTCTTCTCTCCATTCTCTCGCTTTTCCGCACAAGATACGTTCGATTTCTTTGAAGAACGCGGCCTGCCCCTCATCGTTGAGGACCGCAAACGCGCCTTTCCAAACACCGAAAAGGCCGTCGATGTCACCCGCGTCATGAAAAACTATATGGACGAATTCGAGGTCACCCTCCGCTTCGGGACAGACGTTAAACAACTGCTCCTAGAGGACGGAACCGTGGTGGGCGTGGAAACCAACCACGGCTCTTTCCGAGCCGAAAGTGTGGTGCTGGCCACCGGCGGGGCCTCCTATAAGGAAACCGGTTCCACGGGCGAGGCCTTCCAATGGTTGGAAAAAGTGGGGCACAGCGTGGCCGAAGCCACTCCCGACATTGTGCCACTTCGGGTGAAAGACCCTTGGGTGAAAGACCTTTCCGGCACCGCCATTGATCCCATGAAAATAGTCTTCACCGCCCAAGATGGAACCCAACTTATCCGACAGGGTAAAATCCTATTTACGCATTTCGGAATCTCCGGCCCCCTCATCCTCAACAGTGCGCACCAGGTGAAAAAGTTGCTCAAACAAGGGGCCGTCCACGCGAGCATCGATCTGTTCCCCGCCGTGGAAATCCACGAAATTAACCGCCGTATCCTCGACGTGTTCGACGAAAATAAAAATAAGATCGTACGGAATGTCACCAAAATATTTATGCCCACCGGCATGTCGAAAACCCTGAATGCCAATCTGCCGGAAGCCCTGCTGGAAAAAAAAATTCATAGCGTCTCGATCGAGGAGCGCAAGCTCATTGCCCGCACCCTCAAAGGCCTGCCTCTCACCATAACCGGAACCATGGGCTATGACTGGGCCGTGGTTTGCGATGGCGGGGTGCCGCTGAAAGAGGTGGATACACGCACCATGGCCTCGCGCCTCCATCCCAACCTATTCATTGTGGGCGACCTCCTGCATGTGAGTCGACCTTCCGGCGGATTTTCACTTCAGCTCTGTTGGACCTCCGGCTTTGTTGCTGGAGAACATGCGTGATGCCCCTTCCAAAAACAGCCTTCCAAAACCATTCCAAACAGTTGAGCCACGCCCAAGACCGGGTGAAAATCGGATGGCTCATCCGAGAGAACCGATGATCGTTCGAGAAACCCATCGAGTTCCGGACGGCACGAACCCCATTCGCTTTTCGGATTATGCCCGAATTGTATTTGAAGCAATTCTTTCCCGCAAAGGCATTTCAAAAGCCATAAAACGGGATGAATTCCGCATCAATGGCGAAATCGCCCACAGCGGCGATTGGGTGGAGCCGGGCCAGCAGATTGAGCTGATGGACCTCCAGCAACGCATGCCAAAAATCTATCCCCTTCCTCTGAACGTGGTCTTCGAAGATGAATACCTTGCGGTCATCAATAAACCACCCGGCATCGAGGTGAACGGCAATAAATTTAAGACCGTTGAAAATGCACTCACCGCCAGCCTAAAACCTTCGTCCCAGCCAGATGCCCTGCCCTGGCCCCGCCCGGTACACCGATTAGATTATTCCACCAGCGGCCTGCTGCTGGTGGCCAAAACATCGGGCGCGCAGCGACTCCTCGGTCAATATTTCGAAAAACGCCTCATTCAGAAATGCTATGCCGCCGTCGTCATGGGCTCGCTTCCAACCGCGGGAATGGTGGAGGAACCCATCGGCGGACTGCAGGCCCGGAGCGAATATAAATCGGTCAGCATCGTGCCCTCGCTCCGCAGTGGCCATGTTTCATTGATTCACCTTTTTCCAACCACCGGAAGAACCCATCAGCTACGCATCCATATGGCCGGACTGGGACACCCCATCGTGGGCGATCATAAATATGGCGAGTCCCATAATGTCCTGAAAGGCAAGGGGCTTTTCCTGGCGGCCATCGAGCTGCGCTTTCCGCATCCGATCACCCCACAGGAAATGAAGATTTCCATCGAGCTCCCGCCTAAATTCTCCTCGTTAATGAACCGCGAACAAGCCCGCTGGAACAAATTTAACGAATAGTCGGCCCCAGCAGGGGAACGATGAAGACAACCTCAATCTCCATGAAAACCAACCGGAAGGTGTTCGGCAAACAGGCGATCCACTTTTTCAGTGACCGCGGGATCTTCAATGAGTGGGGGTGCATGATGCGGCTTTAGGCGGGCATCAATAATGAGCGGGCCCGTGCAGCCCCAGTGTTTAAATGTGGTGGCGGCACCCACCCCGTGAATATCGCGGGCGGGATTGGATCGGGTGAAAGTAACCCATAGAAAATTATTAAAGTCCGCGGCCAAAAATGCCGGATCATCGCACAGCACCATCAGCGGAAACGAGTCCGCCCATACTCGCTCTTCCATCTGTTTCACAAAAGCATCGAGCTCAACGGAGGAGGATATTGCCAGAATTCCGGGGGCCACCACCGCGCAGTCGAAGTCCGGTTTCTTCGTTTCCAAGGTTCGGAACGCTTCGCCGCTGGCGGCAAAGACCACCTTGGAACCGTGGTTGAGGCCGTCGCCTGAATAATCAAGCGTATCAATGCTGGTTTCCGTTTGGAAATGCAGATCGCGCTCCCATTTAATCCGCGAAAGCAGATGGGAGAAGTAGGCCGGAATATCGTGTATATCAAGATCCGGATCATCCGCCTCGTTGACGATAAATAAATATTTTGCAAGCGAAAGCTGTCCCTTACCCAACACGGCATTCGAAATGGTTAAGAGCTCCGACGGGCGGATGGTTTTCATGTAGGGTGTGTAGCGCTCCTGCCCAATCGCGAGCAATAGGGGATGCACCCCGGCGGCATCCACCGCATGCACCGCCTTGAGTCCTGGCAGTTCGCTTGGAATCGCCACGCCGGTCATATCATGAATCACGTCACCAAAAGTCGTGTCTTCCTGCGGCGGCCGGCCCACCACGGTGAATGGCCAAATGGCGTCTTTGCGGTGGAAGACCTCTTCCACATCCAAACAGGGGAAAAGGTGATCCAAGCTGTAGTAGCCCAGATGATCGCCAAACGGGCCTTCGCGCTTCAATTCATCCTTCATGGTGCCGATAATGCAGAAATCGGCATCGGCCGAAACCGTCCAATCTTTATACTGCGTATAGCGAAAACGCCGCCCCGCCAGCAATCCGGCAAAAGCCACTTCAGGCAGGCCTTCGGGCAACGGCATGACCGCCGAAAAGCTCATGGCGGGTGGCCCCCCAATAAAGATGGCCACACGGAATGGCTTGCCCTGCTCTTTATGCAGTTTGTGGTGCACCCCGATCCCACGATGAAGCTGGTAGTGCAGCCCCACCTCTTCGTTGGTCACAAATTCGTTCCCACTAATCTGAATGCGGTACATGCCTAAATTACTTTTGAGCGGCTTTCCTTGGTGATCCGGGTGTTCGCTATAAACCTGCGGCAAAGTAATAAAGGGGCCACCATCGTTGGGCCAACTTACAATCGGCGGAAGATCGCTAAGCGTGGCACGACACGCAAAAACGGGGGCCGCATGCTGCCCCACCTTTTTGGGCAAGGCATGGATTGCTGCGAGACCCGCCTTCAGCGCGTTGCCCGGATGCTTCATGAGCTTCGTAGGATCGGCTTTGGCCGCCACCAATGCGGCAACTTGATCGTAGGTATCTTCAAAAATAAGCCGCGCCCGCTCGGGAGTGCCAAACAGGTTGGATACACAGGGGAATTTACAGCCCTTTACATGCTCAAATAGAATGGCCGGGCCTTTAGCCGCATAAATCCGCCGCTGAATTTCCGCCATTTCAAGATAAGGATCAACCTCTTCGCTGATGCGCAAAAGCTGCCCGTGTTTTTCCAATGCTTGGATGCATTCGCGTGTGCTTTGATATCCCATACCCCGAATGTTGTTTCACACACCTCATGATCGCAAGCGGATTCGGCGGCTTTAAAAAAAGGGGAAACGTAGACCATCGAAGGAGGACGCGCCGACACCTCATCCACGGAATGCCGCAGCCCCATGCGGATCAACGTGGATGGAGTTCAGACCGTGTGGTGACAACTCCAATGGGGCTCAAACAACAGGAGCCCCTTCTTCTCAACCCATGGAGGTGCAGTCTATAGAACGCCTAGTCCATTTCCGGCTCGGCTTCTTTTGGGTTCTTTTCACGATGATGCGCGGCCAACAGATCGTCTAGCTTGCAGCCAGTCAATTCAGTGAGTGCATTGAACAACTTGTTCATCACAAAGAACATAATGATCATCACCGGAATCAACACCACCACATGACTCAAACCGGTCATCTTTCCAAGCTCTGCCGTATAGGCCTCACTTCCAGGCTCACTCTTCAGCACAACCTTCGCAAGCGCATAGCTGAGTCCAGACGATAGAAAAAATGAAGAGGCAAAGCCCCAAGTCAGACCCACGAGTCGTTTTTCAAAAGCACCCTCAGTCCCCTTCTCCTTCAACGCTAACTTCAAACGCTCCACGTCGAATAACGCTTCGGTCATCAGAATCTTGCGAATCAGCGGGAAAGGCGTTTTTAACGAAGCAACAATCACAATGCCGAGAATCAGCGGGATGGCAGCCTCTTTTATCGCAACGTATTCCGGCGGCAATTTGAGGATGCCAAACACCCCAGTCAGCGAGACACTCACAATCCCGATGATCGACATAAAGTCGGCTTTCCGGTCGCGGATCAACGTGCGCACACCATATCCAATCGGGAAGGCAAGACCAACAACCAGCGACCAAACGGGGCCCAAATACTTTTCCTTACTCAATAAACTCAGAATCGCAACCGGAATGACGACGTTAAGCAATATACTGATCCATGGACTATCGGGTTTTCTAGGCTCGCTCATAAGTTCTCCAAAACCGGCAGTTTACGCCTCATTTAAATTTAAACAATCGAATTGCGATCCTGTTGGCCAAACGCGCAAATCAATCATCCGTCGCAACAAATCCCAAGACTCACGTTCATTCCCCACGGGGGCCGATCCACACTCTTTTCGGGGCGGCGCACGCAAAATAGACAAAAGCTTCTGTAAAGGTGAAAAGATTTTTTTGACCCAATGGCTGGCGATGACGGCCAATTTCGCATAGACTATAATCTTTATTTTAAGATACAGGAGTTATCAAGTATGGTTCCTTCAGAACATAAACTCAGCTATCGAGAAAAAATAGGCTATTCGATGGGCGACGCAGCAGCCAATTTGGTTTGGCGGGGCGCATTGGCTTTTCTCGCCGTCTTTTACACCGACACCTTTGGCCTTTCGGCCATGGCCGTGGGAGTGTTGCTCCTGATCGTCAGACTTTCCGACGGCATCACCGACATCTTCATGGGTATGATTGCAGACCGCACCCGAAGTCGTTGGGGAAAATTTCGGCCTTGGATCCTATTCTCCGCCCCCATCTTAGGCTTATTTATGGTTTTAACGTTTACCACGCCCGATTTCGGAGCCACGGGTAAATTAATCTGGGCCTATGTAACCTATATCGGGTTAACGCTCGCCTACACCGCCAACAATGTTCCGTACTCTGCACTCATGGGCGTCATGACTCCGAGTAGTGTCGAACGAACCAATTTGTCGTCCTTTCGTTTTACCGGGGCCTTTTTAGGTGGATTCTTGGTCATGGTGGGTACCCCCCTGCTGGTGGACCAGTTTGGCGGCGGCAATGATCAGGCGGGATACCAATACGCAATGTATCTTTTTGCCCCCTTATTGGTTGGCATGTTGATCGTTACATTCATATCGACGAAAGAACGCGTGGTCCCACCGCATGACCAGGGCGGAAACCTCAAACAAGAGCTGTGGGACCTCACGAAAAATGCGCCCTACATCATCCTCCCGCTCACGGCAATTTCCCTATTTTTCTACTACCGAAACGTACCCAGCGGCCTATTCTTCGTGGGGGTCATGGCCGCCGCGGTCTATGCCATTAAAAAAGTCCTGAGAAAGCCGGAATCCGAGATTAGCGATACTCAAAAAGATCTAACCGACCTGCTCGCAAACACACCATGGATCGTCTTACTCGCCGTTGGCTTTCTTTTCATGATGTTCAATGGGGTTAAGACCGGCGTTACGGCATACTACTTTATCCACTACATCGGTGACCGCATCGATCCTGCAGCCTATTTCGACTGGTTGCCGAGCTGGCTGGCTTCTGGGCAGGCCATCCTGCTCAGCGCCTTTTTCGCCAGCATATTGCTGATCTCCATCATGGGCGCGCTTTGCACCGGCTTTCTTTCCAGGATCTTTGGTAAGAAAAATCTGTTTATTCTTTCCGCACTCGCGGCCGGCCTCCTGCTTTTCCCAATATACTTCCTCAAGCCCAATCAGATATACGGGCTCTTTGGTCTGGCCATCGGGGCCGAATTTTTCGCCGCCATTATACCAACCCTCTTCTATAGCATGCTCGGCGATTCTGCCGACTACTCCGAATGGAAGAATAATCGGCGCGCCACAGGACTCGTCTATTCGGCAGGCACATTCATCGCAAAAACCGGGGGTGGTTTTGCTGGAGCATTGGTGCTGATCGTATTAGCGGCCTACGGCTATGATGGCATGGACAAAGCAACGATTGCGAACGCCCTAGATGGCATGAAAGCGTTGATGAGCTGGATTCCAAGCTCCTTTTCCTTTTTAGCAGGGGCCCTCATGTTGCTCTACCCCTTAAGCGACGGGAAGATGAAACAGATTGAGCTCGAACTTTTTGAAAGAAGGAAGCAATCCCTTCCTGAAAAGCTTAAAAAGGGATGATCCCGAATGGCCCTTCCTTAAGGGCTCCTGCAACAAATGCCCCCACAGCTTATGTCGCGAATTAAGACGCGGCGTATACGTCCCCTGCAGCCACTTCATCCCCTCCACCAAATTTGCTTCAGCGGTCTCCAGGAAAGGGGTCAGAGCGGAAAGGGGTCAGAGTCGAATGGAAAGGGGTCGGTCCCGTAATAACGTAATTTAGAGCTTTATTACTAGATTACGGGACTGACCCCTTTGCCAAATGAAGCACTATACAATCCCCAGTCAAGTAACCCTCTGTGCGGGGATAAAAAGGTGCATCAGTTGGGAGTTGGACGGCTTTGAAATATCAATCCGTTTTTATGAATAGCAGTTTGCAGATTAGTCGGTGGGGTTGTTGGGGGTGGTTTCCAATTCTACGCTTCGGATCAGTGGATTTGTTACTGCGCTAACAATTTCCGCATATTCAGGATTCAATATGCCCTGCTCATAAAATAGATTCCCATTTTTATCACGACCGCGATAAAGCTTATTTCCATTTAAATCATCATCTCCAGTCCACTTATTATCTTTGCATGGGATCATCATTGGCCAATAGCTAGTTCCCATATCTATACTCGAACTCTTTAAGACTCGCACCACCTTAAAAGTCTCTCCCAGACGAAGCCCACCAACCAATTCTTCGCCAACAATCTTCCGCCCGATATTTCCTTCGTCAAACGGTTCCCCATTAATGGAATAGTCGCGAAGATACGCACTAAAATTTTCTGTATTTGGAATTACGTAACGTTGGTTTCGCTGATCATTAAATCTTACAACATAAGCATCTGTTTTTAGCCTCCAGACTGTCCCGACCAATTTATCATGAGGAGACTTTTGACTCACATCTGTTACACACCCAGAAACAACACATGCTAAAATTAGTATCATCACCGTTCTCATAAAAATATCCTTTTTAAAATTGATCCGCAGATTTTCCTGTGAACAGATCTATCAACGGCTCCTCTGCTTGCTCAGCCCTCTCTACCGCGGCTTCTCCGTAGTTCTGATCCCAACCATGACCTTTGACGCTTGGATTTGTCAGATAATTCCCCTGATGAAGCCAACCTCTCGGATCGACATGTGTAACTATTCCATCAACGAATCCGGATCCGCGCTCATTATACGTATCTTTATAAACACCTTCTCTGGGAGTAATCTGTCCACCAAATCCTTGATAACTAGTCCGTGAATTTATTCCTTCACCATCCAACAACACAGATCCGCCGCGATCCACGCTTGCCCCTTGACTATGAGCCGTACTTTCCAACGTTCCCGATCCATTATTTCCTGCGATGGTTCTCTTTGCATCCGCACTATTCAAGCTTGGTGTATTAATCACTCCAAGGGCATCACTCATGCACTGAACCAAATCACCAAGTCCCAGAAAATGGGTTCCATTTTGCACAGCATGCGTTGGCTGTCCTGTTGCGTTTTCAGCATTTTGACGAATAGCTTTAGCACCATCATCATTCGTTTTAATTCCATTTTGAGAAACACCAGTCGATTGAGAATCCACTGCATTTTGGCTATCAAAGAGATCGCCAGACAACGCACTTGTTACAGCTCCTAAAGCCACTCTTGCCGCAACGATTGGATTACCACTAGCAATCTGACTTCCTGCCTCACCCAAATGGCGGCCGATATTCCTAACCGCATTGTATGCAACAAAATTTGAACTAAATGGATTCAAAGACCCCGTCTTCAGACCCAGTGGGTCAAATTTAGTAATCGGATTACAATGAACAAAGCAATAAACATTAGGTCCATCGCCATACCCAATCGGGTCTCTCGTCAGGAACACGCCAGTCTCCAAATCCCTGAAGCGCATCCCTTCATTCAACAGCCCTAAATCGCTCTCTTCTTCCTTGGTATTGGCTTTCTGGCGGTCGGGGTCGTCGCCCCATTCGTAGGGCCGTGTGCCGTACGCCTCGTACAGTGCGAAAGATGTCAAAGAACGGGATTCGTTACTGCGGGCAATTACATCACCCCGGTGGTTGGCATGCGAGGAAATAATGGAATCGCCTCCGTTGCC
>JBAHZU010000047.1:0-19986 GCA_037132875.1 Pontiella sp. | reverse complement strand
TAGGGTTTGTAGAATCGTGGTGTTGGCATTGTATACTGGAATGACTACGGAAACTTTCATCGCAAGCATGTAACCTTCGATCGTATGGAAGATCGGTAGACGGTGAATTAAAGGGCCCCATTTTGGAATGGAGTGCTCCGTAAAAAATTATTTTTTAATTATAATCAAGTGAGAGAAGATGCCTAGAGCAAAGCGAAACTAACACCGCGCAACGCAAGGGCAAGCACTTGAATCGAAATGAGTGTATTTTATTAAGGGAAGGCTTTTTAACGACAGGCGCATGAGGGTCTCCGTGCAGGGCAGGAATCGGTGCATATTGGGGCGAGGTTGGGTGCGGTCGGAAGAGTTAATTCGACTAGACGACACAGCCGCGGGGCATAGGCCTCGGAGACTAGACACGCTGGCACGAGGGAGATGCTGGTTATGCTTAGGTCCTGAACGGTGGTGATTGCCCGAATAAAGAGCGGAGGGCATGGTGGCATTCATCGGTCGTACCAGCACCGCCGACAACAGTAATGAACATTGATTGCCTCGCCGCGGAACCGTCGGGGAGGATACGCATCCCTTTCTTTCTTGGGTGCGGGGATGCCGGAGAGAGTGCTCTGAGTATCGTTCCGGTGCATTCCGAAAGTATGCGATGTCGGAAATTATATGGATATCCAAAGAATTGAATGCAGGATCAACCGCTATCCACGAAAGATCCTGAATTTTAAAACTGCGGAAGAATTATCGTATTGGGGTTGTCTGCATGAGATGTCCAATATCGCACCTTTTAATGTGCCGTCTTTCGCGTGTTCGCACGTGCTATTGTCTCCGTTAGCTAGCGGAAATCACGTCTACTGGGCATGAATCAGAGCAGGCACCACAATCGGTACAGGTGTCTTTGTCGATAACAAATTGATCGTCGCCTTGGCTGATTGCTTCTACTGGGCAGGTGGATTCGCATGCGCCGCAGGAAATGCATTCGCTGGAAATAACGTAGGCCATAATGATACTCCTTATTCTTTGTTCATAACTCTATTTTGCGTAAAGCTGGGCAATATACCAGTAAAAATCTTGATTACAGCTACAATTTTGGGGCATAAACATGTTTATATCTAGATTCAATTTAAAAAAGGAAGTTGCGATAAAATGAGTATTGATGAACAGCAGTTGCCGGAAGAAGTGAGGCAGTCAGTGGAGGAGGCTTGGCCGCTGTTTGTGGATTTTTTAAAACAGAAAAATGCGCGGGTAACACAAGCTCGAAAAATTGTTTTGACGCAAGTGTTTTCCCGACACGACCATTTCTGTGCAGATGATTTGGCCGCTGAGTTAACCAGTGGGATAAATCATGTGAGCCGCGGCACCGTATATCGGACTCTCGCCTTGATGGAGGAGGCCGGGCTTGTTCGTGTAATTCGGGATACGGATGTGCATGCTCACTATGAGCACACGTTTAAACATCCGCATCATGAGCACATGATTTGTGATAAATGCGGTCAGTTTATCGAGTTTGCCGATGACAAAATTATGGAGTTGATTACCGAGGCCTGTGAAGAGCATCAGTTCTTAGAGCGAAATCACCGCATTGTTGTATTTGGCACCTGCAAAGATTGTCAGGACGGGTGATGGATGATTCTAATGCAGGTTGCGGCTTATTCTGATTACTGTGTTGCAACCTGAGCTTTTTTGAATTCCTTTAAATCGCAGGAGGGGCACATTACCTTTTCGCCTTTATAGACCACGCAATCATGGTTGCCAGAACAACCCGGTTGTTTTTTGCGAAGTGCATTAATGCTGGCAAGAGTACCCAGCGGTATGGACACGAATATGAGTGCTATTGCAAATAGGGATAAAAAATCAGTCATTATTAGCCTGCCAATTTATTTTTCGATAATGGAGCAAAACTTGACTCTTACCCTTCGGCGTTTAATACTGCAATCCCTTTATTCACAGAAAGAATCATGTGTCTGAAGTACGCATTTTAAGAGAAAGCCGTTTTATGAAAAGAAATAAGCCGAAAAATAGTGCCTCAAATTCATCTGGAAACACTGAAAACTTGGGGTCTGAATCCGATTTTTATACAGGAGGAGTTTCTGCAGAGCAGCCTCTATATCAGACGCGTTACGATTCGACAGGCTCTCGTGATCGCAAAACAGGCCGGCATCAGGTCAGTGCAGGTAGACCGATGGTAACTGTGGATCCTCGCGAGAAGATGGCTCTTTTGGCCATTTTAAAAACAGGGGTAGTGGTTTTGTTGTTGGCGATTACCTTTTTGTTGCTCAAGAAGGGGATTGGAATCTATGAAGAAAGTGTTTTTGTGAAGACTCAGCTACACGAAGAGGTCTCTCCAGTACTTCAAGATTTTAAAGCGGTTGAGGAATTTGATATTGATCAGCAAGATTCCCGAGAAATGTTTGCCAAAAGAATTGAGGTTTGGAAGAAAGCAAACCGGTTGGTCCGATCTGCTGAGGAATTGCTGAAACGCGATAATTTGGACTTAGCGATCAGACGGTGCCAAGATGCGTTGCGCGTAGATCCGTTTCATATGGACGCATTGGAGTATTTGGGGGTTTTGTATTATCAAAAAGAAATGTATGTGGAATCAATCAATTCCTACATCCGTTTATTGAATGTGGATCCTTCGCGGGAGGATCTACAGGAAAAATTGATTCAGACGCTGGACGCGTATGAAGATTCTAATGCCGTTGTCTACATGAGCCGATGGTATCTGGAACAGAATTTTTATAATGAAAATGTACAACGTTTTTTGGCTAATGGTTTATTCCGAAATGAAGAATATGAAGAGGCCATAAATGCATATAGCCGAGTGTTGACGGATAATCCGCGAGACCAAGAGTCTTTGGAGCGGCAGGTCAACGCATATATGCATCTTGAGGAGTATCGTCTTGCTCTTGTGAGTCTGGGTTATTTGACGGAGCAGAATCATCGCGAGCAAAGCTATTATCTGCAAATTGCCATATGCCAAGCGCAACTTAAAAATGGATTAGAAACGGTACAGATTTTAGGAATGGCCGCACACGCGTTCGGACAACATGTTGTAATGGACTGGATACAGGATCCTCGTTTGGATCCGATTAGGCAAGATCGCTCTTTCCAGGCTTTTGCTGATCGAGTCGGTGGAGAAGAGTTCCGAGTGTGGTTAGAGAACGTAGCAAAATCGCTGGAGACGAAAGAGAATGAAGATATTTTTCCTCAATTATCGATTCCTAAAAGTGGAAGCCTTGAATCTGATCTGTTACAGCGCTAGTGGGTTGTAGAGTAATTTTATTTTGTTGCTTTGAAAATCTTATTTATTACGTTTGGTGATTTGTCTGTAAATGGGTGTGATTCTCGTCCCGTTTCGACTCTTTGTGCTTTGGCTGATGCAGGACATCAGGTGCACGTAATTGCTGCGTCTACTGAACTTCCAGATCATCCAAATATTTTTAAAGTTAATATATCTTCAGAGAATCAGATGACCCGTTGGCAGATTCGGTCTGCGGTGATAAAGTCATCTGGAAGCATTAAATATGATGTTTTTCATGCTCTGGATGATGCGGTTGTCTTTGCGGCTAAAGTATGTGGTATTAAAGGCTTGCCGTTTCTGTATGATGCCACGCGCTGTTTTGCAGGGCCTGCTGCTCAGGAATCATTCATCCATTGGAAATGGTTGTCACGGTGGTATCAAAAACGGGAGCAGAAAATTCTGGGATGGGCGCATAAAGTGCTCACTCCTTGCGACACATTAGCTTCAGAGCTTAAATCCTTATGCCCGAGTGCTGATGTTATTTCTATTGAGGACATTCCGTTACAATCGCTTTTCTTGACTAGAAATTCGGATCGGGCTAGTGTTTTTAATAGATTCGAGAGCTCGATCCCCTCAACTTTAGTCTGTGGTTTTTTACCAGAAGAGCGACAGGAGCTACGAAAAGTTTTAATGGCAGCCCGAAAGGTGCTGGATTCCATTCCGCAGGTAGGATTCTTTTTTAAAGGACAATTGGCCCTGGAAGCTCAGCAGATGGCTGCCAATTTGGATATTCTGAAACGTTGCGTATTTTTTGAGGATAAAGATGCGGAAGAGTTCCTCGCAGCCTTGGATTTCACTAATGTCTCATTGTTTGTTCCCGCTCTCGGGAGCCGTTATGTGGATGCGGGTATTTTTACACTGTTAAGTGCGCCTGCTCCTGTTGTTGCGGTGCAAGATGGTATTTACCAGCATTTATTGTCTGATCAGAATAGTATTCTGGTGCTCTCCAGTTCTGAATCAATTGCTGAAGGGCTGATTCGTGCAATTCAAGAGCCTCTATTTTCAGTTGGTTTGGTTGTTGAGGGGCATAAAATGCTTGCGAAGAGATATTCCTCATCGAGTTTTAAGCACAAAATTAGAATGGCGTATATGGGAGTGCCGACTAACGAGTAGGAGGGACGTATCAATCAGTTTGATCTAAGTCCGACGCTCCGGCGTCCTATGATTGGAATAACGATCTCTATTGTTTTAGGGTTATTGATCGCTTCATCACGATGGGTGCCGCCTTTGCTTATATTCCTGCTGGCATTGTTCTCTGTGGTGAGCTCATTCATCTTCTTTAAAAAGCGGGTGGCTCTGTTATTGGTCTATGTATCCATTCTCCTGGCGGCTGCATGCCGGTTCGAAATTGCTTTGCCGGGAATTCGGCCCGACTCAATAACAGTAACCGGCATCTCTGAAGGACAGGAGCTGGAGTTATCAGGCGTTGTGAATGATTTCCCTGAGTTCTTTTCTTTTGGCTATGGCACTCGAGGAGCTTGGGGATTTACTTTAAACATTCAATCCATCCTGAATTCCAACGTTTGGAAATCGGCCAGTGGAAAAGTCGATGTGCGGGTCGCTAGTGAATCATCTCTTTTTTCGATTAACAAAGACGATGAGATCGTTTTGAGCGGATTGATAGATAGAAATAGATTTCCGAGCAAAAACATTTATCAGGTTCGTGTGCAGGAATCAGATGTTGAGGTGATGGGGAGCGGGGGAGCATGGTCGCTTGTGAAATGGGGTCGAGCGTGGAGGGATTTGGTCGCCTTACATTTAGAGAAGGGTCTGGACGACTATTCTATTCAGGAATCTGTACTAAAAGCGTTAGTGCTCGGCGATCGGAAAGCAGTTCCCGCGGACCTCATGAATGTCTTTCGACGAACGGGTTCTTTTCATATTTTTGCGATCTCCGGCCTGCATGTGGGGATTGTGGGATTTTTTCTCGTTCTAATTCTGAAGACTCTTTGCATTCCTCGGGATAAGTTTGGAATATTACTTATTCCATTGCTCACTTTCTATGTGATTTCGACGGGGATGAAAGCGAGTGCGGTGCGGGCCCTTCTTATGGCTACGATATTTCTCTTGGCCCCATTGCTTCGAAGAAAGCCTGATATTCCTTCCTCTGTGGCACTTGCTGCGGCTCTTATTTTAATATTCCGCCCTTTGGAAATCCTATCAGTTGGTTTCATTTTTTCTTTCAGCGTAGTAGCCTTTTTGGTGATGGTCTTTAGTTCCGTTCCGAAGGAATGGGTTCGCGGTCCATGGATTAAGGTCTACCCGACGTCACTGCTGATCACCACCTTCGCTGCGGGTTTGGCATCGATTCCGCTCGCGGCCCTATTTTTTGGCCTATTTTCCCCTATTGCTTTGGTCGGGAACCTGATTGTTGTTCCACTTACCTTCTGCATCGTTTTGTGTGGGTGGCTTTCGATACTGCTTCCAATGCTTTCGCAGATCTTCAATCAGGCCGCAGTCCTGTTCATCGACTTCTTGTTGGATAGTGTGCAATGGCTGGATCGTATCCCCGGCTCAAGCTATGCCGTGGAACCACCCCCGCTTCTCGCGGTTCTGATCTGGTATGCCTGCCTGATTTCTTTTTTCACGCACTGCTCGAAACCGAAGCAGCGCTATCAGGCTCTTGCTGGAGCACTTGGGGCGGTGGGCCTAGCTCTTTGGGGTTGAGGCTTCTGCTCGCATGCGTTGTTTTTCTGCACGCCGTTTCTCCGAGGTTTGGCGGACCGCGCCTCCAATATGATCTTCACCGCGTTCTTTCGCGAATTCAATCTGGCGCTCTCGTTCTTTGAAGCGCTCTTTTCGCTCCGAGGAATATTGATTGTAACATTTGGGACAACTCACGCCTTTTTCGTAATCCTCGCTGAGCTTTTCTTCTTCAGTAATCGGCATGCGACAAGCGTGACATTGGTCATATTCTCCTTTTACCAACCCGTGCCCCACGGAAACCCGATTGTCGAAAACAAAGCATTCGCCTTCCCACATCGATTCGTCTTTAGGAATCTCTTCCAGATATTTCAAAATTCCTCCCTTCAGGTGAAAAACATCCTCAAAGCCGAGTTCTTTCAGATAGGCCGTCGATTTTTCGCATCGAATTCCGCCCGTACAGAACATGGCCACTTTGCGATGTTTGGACGCATCGAGATTTTTTTCTACATAGGCCGGAAAATCCCGAAAGCTATCGGTTTTTGGATTGATAGCATGCTGGAAGGTCCCGATGCCAACCTCATAATTATTACGTGTATCAATTAGGAGGGTCTCGGGATCGCTGATCAGACCGTTCCAGTCTTTGGGATCAACATAAGTGCCCACTGATTTAAGAGGATCGATTCCTTCAACGCCGAGCGTCACAATCTCTTTTTTCAGCCGCACCTTGGTGCGATAAAACGGGTTGGACTCATCATACGACTCCTTAACGCTGAGATCCGCCAGACGTGCATCGCTCATCAGATAATCGAGCAAGTCATCCACAGCATCTCTTGATCCTGCCACCGTGCCATTAATTCCTTCTGTGGCCAGCAATAGGGTGCCTCGGATCTCCCGTTCCAACATGAAGTCAAGCAGAGGCTGCCGTATTGCTTCGTAGTCATCTAGGGTAACAAATTTATAAAGTGCACATACAACGATTGGTTTCATGGCGGGGGGTTTATCGGTAGAAAGGAGGAAGATCAATGAATAATAGGTTAAAATTAGCCGTGGAAAAATACTTCGCGGTGAATTCGACTCAAATTAACACCGGCTTTCAGTAGTATTTCTGACGCTTCATTCACCATGCTTTCCAGTCCGCAGCAATAGTAGTGCATGTCATTGGAACAAATCAGATCCGGAAGGAGATCTGTCAGTCGGCCGTAATGATGGGCTGTTTTTTCCCGAGAAACGGCTAGTTGGGTTGGGCAGAAGTTCCGAAGATCAGAAAATCCAATGGCATCTGCTTCCTGTCGAATGCCATAAAGACAATGAAGGGGTGGGCGTTCGAAGGTTTCCATATAAGCCAGAAAAGGTGCAATACCCGTGCCGGTGGCCAGAAAAATAAAGGGAGCATCGCCGATATCCTGTCCGGGCCGGAACCAGCCGAACGGCGGGGTGATCCGGATGAGATCTCCTGGCTTTCGCTTCATGAGCCAGGGCGAGACTTCGCCCCCATCCATTTCGCGAATCACAAATCGAAGCTCGTCGTTCTTTGTACCTGATGCAATGGAGTACGGTCTGGATTTATCCTGATCGGTATAGACTGCCACGCAGTCGCCGGGAATAAACTCCATCCCGTTTCGCTGAACGGACAAAATGAACAAGTCGTTATTAACGGTTTCCACGGACCTAACCATGTGCTCGGAATAATCCAGATTAATCATAAATACCTCATTGAATTCGGGAGGTTATCCCTCATTCCGCAGGGAATTGCAACTCTGTCTAAATAGTGGGGTTCATCTGGAGGAGTTGGTGATACAGTTTTCGACTTTCGATCATGTTCACCCCAGCCGCTTCGGCAGCTCGTATGGGATTCCCATAAATGGCTTCCACTTCCAGGGGATTTCCTCGCTCAAAATCCAGTTTCATACTGGGGGCGTAGGGCTCCATCTTTTCTGTATCAGAAAGCATTTTCGAAATAAAGTCAGGATCGATCGGTCGGCAAATAGCCGCCGCGGCCGTGGCAACTTCCTGCATCAGGGTCCGACAGAGTTTCCGCGTTTCTCGATTTTTTATCAGTTCGTCGGTCAGTACGCCACGCACAACGGAAAGCCCATTGAAGGGGATGTTCCATATCAACTTTTTCCATCGGGCCAACGCTAGATCGTCTACGGTTTTCGTGGGAATCCCAGCACTTTCAAGTTGTTGGGCCAGCGTGTTGAGCCGCGGGGTGATTCCTCCGGGTTCGCCGGAAGAACGGTATTCCCCCAAGGTAATCAGGCCGTAGTCCACATGGTGGATATGTCCCGGGCCGAGTTTGTTGGAGCAGAGAAAGCAGAGCCCTCCGAGGATTTGTTTGGAGTCAATATACTGGGAAATTTCTTCTTCGCTTCCAAGACCATTTTGTAGGGTTAAAACGATTCCTCCGGGTTTAATGAGAGCGGGAATGATATTTTTTAATGCAGCATTCGCGGTGGTTTTTAAGGCCACAATGACAACATCCGATTGGGGCATATCACGCGGATTTTTATAGGCATTGACCGCAGGGAGGTGAAAATCTCCGAGAATTGAATCAATACGGAGCCCCTGTTTACGAACGTGGTCAAAATCGCGATTCAATAGGAAGTGGACATCAAAGCCTTCCTTTTGAAGAAGGCCGCCATAGAAGCCGCCAACCGCTCCTGTTCCGACAATGGAAAACTGGTATGTATTTTGCATGCCGATAGATTGCATAAAGCATGCGATGAGCAAAAGAAAAACCGGTGTCGCATCGCGGAACCGGTTTCGCTGTTATAACTTATCTGACTGCGGTTAGGATTCCTGCAGTTTTAATTTGCTGCCGGATCGAATCCATTCTCCCAAGATGATTTTGCAGTAAGCTCCCGTTGAAAGCTGCATGGATGCAGCCCGTCGCTCAAGCTCCTGTGCCATTTCCATTTTCATATTGATGCCGATTGTCTTGGTTCCTTTGCCTGCTGGATTGGTAGCCATAATGCCTGCCTCCTTGTTGGTTATTGTTGTCGTATAATAATTTAATTGCCATTCAGTGCAATAGTAAAAATGTAAATAAGCTCTTTTTGTACGAAATGGTTGATAATTAAATCTTTCGTAGTATACGACGCGACAGTTGTGATTATGTTGAATCTTTTTTTTGGATTTTTTTTTAATCAAATAACTAAAAATGCCTATTTAAGACATTTTTCGGCGCTGGCGAACGGCTTCATAAAGTAAAATAGCCGCTGCAGTAGAGACATTCAGCGAGTCATTCTTTCCGAGCATTGGAATGCCAACCTTGAGGTCGGCGCCATCTTTCCACGCATCGGAGAGTCCTTCATCCTCAGCACCCACCACAATGGCAGTACCACGCTGCATATTGGCATGGGTATATTCTTTCGCGGCGCCAGGAACAGCCGCCAGCGATTGAATGCCGCGTTTTTTCAACCATTGGACGGTTTCTTCCGTGGTGGCTTCGGCCACTGGCATGAAGAAAAGGGTTCCAATGCTCGCCCGAATGACATTGGGGTTGTTTAGATCGGTTTTATGATCGCAGGCAATAACGGCATCCACTCCCGTTGCATCAGCCGTGCGCAGAATGGTTCCCAGATTGCCCGGTTTTTCCAGATCTTCAGCAATCAACAGGAGCGGATTTTCTGGAAGGATCAATTCGTCGAGCGTTTTTCCAACCAGAGGGGAGAGGGCCATTAGACCATCCGGCGTATCGCGATAGGACATTTTTCGAAAAGCGATTTCCGAACATTGGAAAATCGGCACTCCCGACCGCTGAATTTTTTCAACCAACCGGTTTTCATGAGTATCAAGATAAAGATCCGGACAGAAGTAGAGCTCGGAAAATTCCCAACCACTGTCAAAGGCACGATGAATTTCCCGAAATCCCTCAACCAAGGTTTGTTTCAGTTCCTTACGAACCTTTCCTTTGCGTAATTTAACCGCTTGTTTAACCCGCGGATTTTGCGGGCTTTCAATGAAGATCATTTTTTCCATTCAGCAATCACTCGTCTGGCAAAAAGAGGAAGTTCCGGGTCGCGGGCCCCCATTCCTATAATGGCATCACCGCGTTGGGCCTTTTCTTGCAACTTTTGTTTCAAATCGGGGTAATCTGCCACAAGCTCAGCCGGAATTCCATTCAATTTAAGCCGCTTTACCAAGTCTGCAGCACAGACATTTCGTACCGTAGTTCCACCGGAATAAAATACCGGAAGGATAAAAATCGAGCCCCCGTTCATTTCCCAATGCTTGGAAAAAACATCCGTAAATTCATCCAGCCCCTGGAAGAGTGGTTTGAACCCATGTGGACGCCAGTATGCATGTACGGTTCCAAACTTTTCAGAGACCGCCGAAAGGGCCGCAGAAATCTTCGACGGGTTATGGGCATAATCATCAAAAATGGTAATACCATCCACCGTGCCAATGAGCTCCAGCCGCCGCTCAATGCCCTTGAATCCTGAGATCGCCTTCCGGACCAATGTTTCATTAAAGCCCAGCTGTTTGCAGAGTTCCAGTGCGCAGGCCGCATTTTCAGCATTGTGTTTGCCAAGCATTGGAATCTCGATTTCCAAGGCCTGGAAATCAATTTCATCGCCACGCACGGTGATTCCGGAGGTTTGTTCCTCGAACTGATTGAACATGGTGTGGAGTTCATCGAGTTCATAGTGGTCTTTGGAAATATTGGTAATAATGGCGTGAGTTGGATTGAAATTAAGGAAGGATTTATCCGATTCATCGGCTTCTATAATCCAAAGGTTAGAGTTTCCTTTTCGGATATTACCAAGTGTAAGGCCATGTTTCCAGTTGGCAATGGCGGCGCCGTTGTAAACGGAAGGGTCTTTTTTGAGGCACTGAAAAATCCAGCCTAATAGGCCCGTGGTGGTGGTTTTCCCCGCAGTGCCCGCCACGGCAATGAGTTCGTCGTCCCCGATCAGTTCTTTCAAGAATTCCGCCCGGTGGAGCAGAGGAGTATTTAAGGAGTTCGTTTGTTGCAGGTCTGGATTATCGGATTCAATGGCCGTGCTGAAGACCACCTGTGTGGTTTCGGTGGTAATACCGGAACCGTCCTGAGTGAAAATCTCAATGCCGAGTTTTTCCAAGCCTTGGAAAACTTCGGCATTGGGACGGTACGCCCGATCGGACCCGGTGACTTGATAGCCCGATTGGGCCGCCAGCTGAGCAAGGCCATTCATACCCACTCCGCCAATTCCAATAAAGTGGATGCGCTTCATAAGACATCCCTCCTGTTGACGGATATTCAATTCAGTTCTTCAAGCATCTTCATCATTTCTTCTACTTCTGATTGCGACGGTTCTGACCGAGACACTTCGGAGGGGGGCGCGGGCTGGCTTACGGGCTCAACGGGTACGATCTCTTCCGTTTTCTGTACAGGTTCCTGTGGTGTTGTCGGTTGGGCAGGCGGGGTGCTATTTGTGTACTCATCCTCGGTCTCTTCTATGGGGTCGGGAATATATTTCAGTTTGCTTTCGGACCAACTACCTTTCCAATTTTCCTGTTTCATATTGGAGCCTTTATAGAGCCGCTCGGTTTCATTCTGCATTTCCTGCATATTGGTCATAACATAAGGGGTCATGAGCACGATCAGTTCACGCTGAGTTTCCGTTTCACTAACCGTACTGAAGAGATAGCGACCGATAAATGGAATGTTGCCCAAAATAGGAATTTTCGTGATGCTTTCGCTTTTTTCGGTCTGAATGAGTCCGCCTAGAGCAATGGTTCCTCCATCCGGAACCGCAATTGAAGCTTCAAATTCGCGATTCAGAATGATCGGAACCTCATTGCCGTCAATCGAGACGCTTCCGCCAATCTGGTCAGCTTTCTGGCTGACTTCCATCATCACAAAACGTTGGGGGTTGATGCGGGGTGTGACGGTGAGTTGAATGCCAATGTCTTTATATTCATAGTTGGAACTAGAGGTGCCCGAGCTGTTGTTATAGGTGGACGTGGAGGTGATGACGGGGCGCTGTTCGCCAATGATCAGCGAGGCTTCGGTATTATCGGTGGTCATGATGACCGGATTTGAAAGCAGGGTTGCATTATCATCCGTTGCGGCGAGGCTGATCGCCAGTTCGGTATTGATGCCACTGATACTTTGGAAGTAGGTCAGCGCTCCGCTTGCCACGGAGTTGAGGCCATTGGTTGCTCCAACGAGGGAATTCCCATCCCAAGCTCCAACTTTCTGATCGTCTGAAGCTCGATAAAGCCAATCGATGCCATGTCGCAGTGAATCGCTCAAACCAATTTCAAAAATGGCGGCTTCAATAATAACTTGCGCCAGCATGATATCAAGGCCCTGAATCACTAACTTGATGGCGGAAATATCACTTTTTCTACCCATGAGTATAATCGAATTGGACCGTTCATCGGCCAGGATTTTTGTATCTTCCGAGAGTCTGTTCATGTTTCCAAGAGCAGCATCGCCAGCCGACGTAGCATTCGGAGTGACACGAGAACCTGTGGTGAGAGAGGAACCCAACGTTCTGGAGTTCGTGGTGCGGGACGTGCTCGTTGAGGAGCGTGAGCTGCTGACGCCTCCGATTAAATCATTCAGTGTGCCGGAGAGGTCCAGCGCATCGGCATATTCCAAATGAATGATTTCAAAGGTGGTGACAGGTTCCACTTCGATATCTAATACTCGAATGATTTTATCGAAGAAAATAAAGTTCTCTTCCCGCGAGAAAATGATGAGGATGTTCGTTCGTTCATCGGCGAGAACTTTCACTTCGCCGTTGATAATTGTAGTTGCTCCGCTCTCGGTCTGGCTGATGGAGGCTTGGGTTTGCGTTTGGTTTGCCGTGGCGCGCATTACCCCTGCAGGGGTGCGCGCATAGGGATTGCCGCTAACGACTGGTTTTGGCTCTTCGCCTTGGGCGGCATCAATGATCTCTTTGAGTTTCGTTGCAATTTCGCCCGCTTCTGCAAATTCAATTTGATAAATTCTGGAATCGATGCCCGCGGTTGCTTGATCAATGAATTCGATAATCTTGAGGGCTCGGCGAATATTCACCTCCGTATCGGTAATCATCAGGCTGTTGCTACGTTGAAGGCCCATAATTTTACCATAGGTATGCATGACGTGTTGGACGGCTGCTTGAACCTCAGGGATTTCAACGTGATGCAATTGAATGATCTTGGTTATAAAGTGGTCGCCAGAGCCCAGAACCGTTTCTGGATTCATATCAATATCCAGTCCCTGTCCAGTCAGATCGCCCGCCGTTGCCTGGATCACCTTAATGTATCGGTCTCCCATAGGAACCAGCGCAATATTGTTCATGGCTAGGATGGCTTCGACCACACGAATACTTTCTTCTGTAGTCAGTTGGTTGGCTTTCAGCGTGATATTGGCGGTCACCGCATCTGTTTTGAGGAAAATTTTACCTGTCCATCGGCAATATTCTTCCATAACCACTTCAAGCGGCGCGGTTTCAAAAGAGAAGGTTTGCAACTGTCCTCGTTGCGAAGGCGCTGGGGCTCGTTGCACGGTTGGGGCCGTTTGCGGGGGGGTCGGTCTTAGTTGGAGACCTCCCTCGGGGGGGGATGAAGGAATTTCCCCCTGTCCGAATACCGAAAGTATAGACAAGGCGGGAATCGATACGGCCAATGTGAAGATCTTTTTGTAATTCATAGGTGCAATATAACCCTGTAGGTTTAAATTTATTGCAGTTTAGTTGGCAAAAAAGAGAAAGCAAGGCGGAGCGCAAAAAAATCGACCCCCGAAAGGGGCGGTTACAGATCGTGATAAAAGGCTCTCCGGGGCGCGAATGATCGGTGGTATGCAACAGCTGGTGCACGAACGAGGAGATCTTCATCGGCTGGGTGAATATTGGATGGTGGGGGAGTGAATGAGGCGCATCGCATTTTCGTCATCCATTTTTAAGCGACTGGTGGATCGACTTTGCGGGACAAATAAAAAGCCCGCGAGGTGCATCGCGGGCTTTCCAGTTTCCAAGGTTTGGAAGATTTAAATGACCTCTACGAGGCGTTCTGCAAGATGCGGAGCATCCGGCGCAAGGGTTCGGCGGCACCCCAAAGAAGCTGGTCGCCGACGGTGAAGGCGGACAAGTATTTTGGACCCATCTTCATTTTTCGTAAGCGGCCGATCGGCACGGTCAGCGTTCCGGAAATGGCGGCCGGCGTCAGGCGCGCCAAGGTTTCTTCCTTGTTGTTGTTCACCACATCGACCCATTCGTTGTCGTTACGCAGGATTTCAGTGATCTTTTCGATGGAAACATCTTGGGTCAGCTTAATGGTCAGCGCCTGGCTATGCGAGCGCATGGCGCCAATACGAACACAGATGCCATCGATGGGGATTGCAGGATCGTTTTGTAGAATTTTATTGGTTTCAACATAGCCTTTCCATTCTTCTTTCGTCTGGCCGTTTTCAACTGCTTTGTCGATCCATGGAATCAATGATCCCGCGAGCGGCGCACCGAACTGTTTTTTTGGAAAACTATCGCTCCGCAGGGCTTCGCTAACCTTGCGATCGATCTCGAGGATGGCGGAGGCTGGGTTCTTTAGATCTTCCGCGGCGGCATCGAACAAATGACCTTTTTGGGCGAGCAATTCACGCATGTTCTGCGCACCGGCACCAGAAGCGGCTTGATAGGTCATGGAAGAGACCCATTCCACCAGTCCGGCTTTGAACAGACCGCCGATGGCCATCAGCATAAGCGAAACCGTGCAGTTGCCGCCGATGAAATCTTTTTTGCCGTCCATCAGCGCTTGATCGATGACCGGGCAGTTGATGGGATCAAGCACGAGCGTGGATTGCTCAGCCATGCGCAGAGTGGAGGCGGCATCAATCCAGTAGCCATTCCAACCGTTGGAACGCAGTTCGCCATGCATCTTTGTGGTGTAGTCGCCGCCCTGACAGGTCAAAATGACGTCCATTTTGCTCAGCGCATCCAGATCGTAGGCATCCATCAGCACCGATTCGCCTTTGCCCACGTTTGGAGCCGCCTGTCCTGCCTGGGAGGTGGTGAAAAAGACTGGATCGATGTGTTCAAAATCATTTTCTGCGCGCATGCGTTCCATCAGCACCGAGCCGACCATCCCGCGCCATCCAATTAGTCCAGTTTTCATAAGTGTTCTCCAATGTTTTCGTCAAAAGGGAGGGAACGTATTTGATTTGTATTCCGAACGCAAGTCGCATTGACTTATCGGCGGCCCCGGCTTACCGGGTTTGGGCTGAACCCTTATTATAGTCGGTCGATGCCTCCAGGGCGTGGGGGCTCCCTGACCATGTGAAAATGGATGAGAAAAGTTCCAATCCTTGGAATAAGGTATGGGGCATCTGGAGGTACAGTCTGCCGTGGAATGAAACGTAAAGATTAGATCTTCAGAAGTGGTGAGGGAATGGGTAGTGTTATCGTTTTAAAGAAATGGGAATCGCAGATGAAAATGAAACAGGTGGCAGTAGGGATGGTGGCGGCCGGGATCGCTATCGGAGCGCAGGCCGATGACTTTGGGACGGGGACCAACACGTTTTCAATCGATTTCGTAGATATTGGCGGCGCGGGCAATGCGGCAGATGTCTTAACGGGCTACGGCGCGGTAGACTATACCTATCGCATCGGACAGAAAGAAGTCACGATCGATCAGTTTGCGAAGGCCCGTGAGGGGGATCCTCGGATTGGTAACGGCAATGAAGGCTACTGGAACGACGGAACGCGCACGGCCGGTCTTGACGCACCGGCCTCCTATGTTTCGGCCTATGAAGCAATGAAGTTTGTGAACTATCTAACAACGGGCAATGCCATCCGCGGCGCGTATCAATTTGATGAGGCCGGCGATACGTTGCTGGCGATTGATCGCGATGCGGCGGTGGCAAGCTATGGCACCGTGTATGTGCTGCCGACCGAAGATGAGTGGTATAAAGCAGCCTATTACAAGCCGGTCGACGACGGTTCCTATTCGATTTTTGCCCATGGGAAGAGCGATGTGGTTCCAACGGTCGGAACCAGCACCGGCTGGAACTACGGGAGTGGCTTTGATTCCGTTGTGTGGGAAACCGGATCTGGCGGTATGGAGCAAAATGGCACGTATGATATGATGGGCAACGTTCGGGAATGGAATGAGTCGGCCTCTGACGGTTCGACCACCAACATGGCTGCGATACGGGTCTTTCGCGGTGGTTCTGCCTATATTTCGGCGTCCAACCTGTGTTCCTCATCTCGCAATGGCGGTCGCCCAGCATTTGAGTATATCGGTGTTGGGTTTCGCGTTGCGGTGATTCCTTAGCGGGCAAGTAGTGCGCTCAACGATCGGGTTTCGCGTCGTGGTACGCCGAATAAAGATTAAATGGTCAGCATGGGAATCGCAGTCCTAGGCATCCAGCCAGTGCCTGCATGGACTACCTATCCGTCCAGCGTTCCGCTTTGTGGGGCGGCGAATAGAAAGGCACTGCCTTGGGATATCGCATGTTGCGAAAGGTGCGGGCATTGCTGGTTCTTTACATCGGCTTCATTTTGTTTTGCAACGAGGATGCAAGTCGCTAGTGTTCCCCGCTTATGTTCGCAAAAAGCGGACTTCCAAAGATTGGAAATAGGGAAATGACGTGGATTTGGCTAGGGTTGGGTTCTATGCTGCTGCTCGGGTTTTACGACCTGAGTAAAAAGCATGCGCTGATGGATAATGCGGTACTCCCAACGCTGTTTTTTTCAAATCTAACCGGTATCTGCCTGACGCTTCCGATTCTGCTAGGATCTATATTTTTTCCAGAAATTTTGGAATCTCTGGGGCTCTATGCGGCACCGCTCTCCTTGGCTGAGCATGGTATGCTGATCGCAAAATCGTTGCTGGTCGGGTCCTCGTGGGTATGTGCCTTTTTTGCAATGAAGCATCTGCCCATTTCGATCGTGTCTCCGGTCCGGGCTTCCGGGCCGCTTTGGACCTTATTTGGGGCCATTCTGCTATTTCAGGAAATGCCTTCGCCTTTGCAGTGGGTGGGTATGGGTCTTATTTTTTCGGGATATTTCGGGTTCGCCGTACTCGGGCGCGAGGAAGGAATTCATTTCCACCGTAATAAATGGGTGGGGCTGATCTTTTTGGCCACGCTGATTGGAACCGGCAGTACACTGATGGATAAGTGGTTGATGCAGGGAATGGATTTTGCTCCGATACAGGTGTTGGTGTGGTGCGGGCTGTACCTTTTTATCTTTTTTGCGATTGTGAATGGATTATTCTGGTGGCCGAAACGCAAACGCTCAACCCCATTTCAGTGGCGATGGACCATTCCGGCCATTGGCTTGCTGCTGGTGTTCTCAGATTATATTTATTTTCGTGCTGTTGAGCACCCGGAGGCCCTGATTGTGATTCTCTCCGTCCTGCGTCGTTGCAGTGTGCTGGTGGGGTTCTTTGTGGGCGCTGTTCTTTTTAAGGAAGTCAACAAGCGCAAAAAATCGTGGGTCCTGCTCGGAATCATGATCGGAGTGCTTTTAATCATTTTTTCGGAGCGGTAGGGTAGTGTGCTTATGAAGGTTGTACTAAAACATGCGGGGCGTTGGTTGCATTTCCAAGATCCGGAAAAGGTGTTGGTCGCAGAATCGGTGGATGAGGTTCTTCCGCTGCTCCAAGAGGCCGAGGAATCCGGGCTATTTGCTGCGGGCTTTATTTCTTATGAAGCTTCACCGGCGTTTGATCACGTGCTGAAGACTCATTCTCCCGATGGGTTTCCATGCCTGTATCTGGGTTTATTTCAGGCGCCGGACGTGTTGGATCATCTTGAAGAAACGGCCCCGGTTCATTATCGGATTGGTGAGCTTATGCCGTCGGTCTCTCGGGATGAATACACACAGGCCATTCATGCAATTAAAGAGCACATCGCAGCGGGTACAACCTATCAGGTGAATTATACCTATCGTCTGCACGCCGATTTTGAGGGCGACGCCTGGACCTTTTTTGGTGCATTGGTGAAGGGCCAACAAATCGAGCATGCGGCCTATATTGAAACCGATTATTTTACGATCTGCTCGGCATCGCCGGAGTTGTTTTTCAATCTGAGCAACGGAAAAATTACCGCCCGCCCGATGAAGGGCACGGCCAAGCGCGGGCTTACTCTTGCCGAGGATTGGAAACAGGCCGCGGCCTTGCGCGCATCCGAAAAAGACCGCGCTGAAAATGTGATGATTGTGGATATGATCCGCAACGATATTGGCCGGGTGGCAAAGACGGGATCGGTTGAAACGGTCCGCCAATACGAGATCGAAAAATATCCGACCGTTTGGCAGATGACCTCTACCGTACAGGGGCAATTGAAATCTCGAATGGGCACGAATGAACGCGAATCTATGGTGGAGATATTGCAGGCCTTGTTTCCTTGTGCGTCGATCACCGGAGCTCCCAAAGCGAAGACCATGGAGCTTATCCACGCATTGGAAACGTCGCCCCGAAAAATTTATACCGGCTCCATGGGGTTTATGACGCCTGCGGGCGAGGCGTGTTTTAATGTGGCCATTCGTACGGCGCTGATTGAAAAAGGGCAACTCGAATTTGGCGTAGGCGGCGGCATTGTGTGGGATTCCGATGCGGATGCTGAGTTTGAAGAAACGCTGACCAAAGCGCGGGTCTTAACCCAGCCGCGCCCAGAGTTCCAACTCTTGGAAACCCTGTTGTGGGAACCAAATGATGGACTCTTTCTCATGAATGAGCACGTGCAACGGCTGGCAAAATCGGCCGCCTATTTTGATGTGCCGCTGGATATGCATGCCATCATGCAGTTGCTGGAGGGGGTTTCGCACACTTGCGCAAGTGTGCGGAGCAGGATTCGCCTGTTGGTTTCCCGCGATGGGAATTCGGAAATTCAGACCATTCCGCTGGATGGAACTACGCAGGGCTCTGCGCCTGCAGACGGACCGCAGCAGCCTCTCCGGGTTGCGCTTGCGAAAGAGCCGGTGGATTCCGAGAATCTATTTTTGTATCATAAAACGACGCACCGCGTAGTTTATGAAACGGCTAAAGCGGAGTTCCCCGCCGCGGATGATGTGATTCTTTGGAATGAATGTGGCGAGGTAACGGAAAGCTGCCTGGCGAATGTGGTTATGTTAAAAAAGGGTAAAAAAAGTACGCCGCCAGTTCAATGCGGATTGTTAGCCGGAACGTTTCGGGCGCATTTGCTGAAGATAGGGGCGATCGAGGAGGGGACGATCACCCTCGAAGATTTGAAAAGTGCAGATGAAGTTTGGCTGGTCAACTCGGTTCGGAAGTGGCAGAAAATAAGTTTGGAGGTTTAAAATGAAGGTCATTGTTGATTTAACGATTGTTCCCATTGGGGTAGGGGTTTCGCTCTCAAAATATGTGGCGGCATGTGAAGATATTCTGAATCGTTCAGGGTTAAAAACAGCCCTGCATGCCAACGGGACGAATATTGAGGGCGAGTGGGATGTTGTCTTTGCTGCGGTGAAAGTCTGCCATGAAAAGGTACACGAAATGGGCGCTCCCCGAATTCACACAAACATCAAACTGGGCACCCGAAACGATCGAGAGCAAACGCTGGAGGATAAAATCAACAGCGTGGTAGAAAAGCAGCGGAATTCTTAGCAATCGCATCTTGGGCACATAGTCCCGTGGGTACAGATCTGTGGACACCGATCGTGAAGCATTCGCTCGTTCGAGAGGCCTGCTCCGAGGGGCTTCAGTTGGGAGCGGATTAATCCTTTTTACAGACCGGAATCCGAAGCACGAAGATCAAACCGGTTAAACAGAACAAACTGCCCGCGATCCGCACGTAGAGGTTGTCGATGGCGAAGCCGATGGCATAGGTTCCGAATATGAGCATGGAGCTCACGGCAATGAACTTGGCCTTGCGTGGTATACACTTGTTCTCCTCCCAGTTTTTAATGATAGAGCCAAATATTTTGTGCTCGGTGAGCCATCGGTGGCATTTCTCGGAGGATTGAGAAAAGCACCACGCGGCCAATAGCAAAAAAGGCGTGGTGGGTAAAAGCGGAAGAACAGCGCCGATGGCCGCAAGAGCCGTGAGCAGAAATCCTGCGATAAGATAGAAGAGTTTGTTTTTTTCAACCATCGGATAAAGATGCTGAATGTGG
>JBAHZU010000028.1:0-40186 GCA_037132875.1 Pontiella sp. | reverse complement strand
ATTCCAGATAATGAGGAGAGCATACAATGTCATCCTCCATTCGGATCAGTCGATCATGCTCCTCCAAGACCCACGTAATGGCATCCATAGCTGAGGTTTTCATCCCCCAATTTTTTTCGCGGAAGCGGGTATTCACTTCCTTGAAACCGGTGATAGTACCTATATATTTTCGCACGTCCTCGATCGCGTTGCGGTGACCTTCATGTTGCCAGCCATCGGAAACAATGTAGAGCGGCGTATCTTTTGCTTCGGGGTTGTTTTTCAAGGCTTCAATGCATTTTTCAAGATGCTGGCATCGGTCGTATACCGAAACAAGAACGGGAGCCATTCTAGAAGTTGTAGTCGTCATTGGCGTTCCATGCATCATGTTTTTTTTAAAACGACTTCGACGTTTTCCTTGAACCGTGGATGAAGATTGTTGAATAGAGAGTAGAGCCGCTGACTCGTCGATTTATAGGTGGCGGGTTGATATGAAGCGGTACGACTTTCTATACTGCTTCCTCCGCAGTGGGTTATTAGCAGTTCTAAATCCTTTTGAGTGTATTCGCGCCAGTGTGGAGCAACTTCGGCTCCGGCCTTTTCAGAATCAACATCAATGAAAGATTGCATGGAGGGATACGGATTTCTTCCCGAGAGAACCGCGAGGCGCCGGTATAGGCTGGTTGCATTTGGGACCGTTATAAGCATATTTCCTTTCGGAGAAAGCAGGTTTGAAATAATCTGTCTGAATACGGGGATTGGGCTGAAGTTCCAGTGTTCTATACACTGGCAACATTCAATAATATTATACTGATTGGTAAGGGGTATCGGGGTGTGAGCAGCCTCGGCGAAGTCGAATGCAACGGTCTTTAGCCCGTGTTCTTTATAGAATTCAGCCATGGTATCTGTGAGTAGAGCTGGGTGATCGAGTAGGGTGCCGCTGATGCCGCTCAATCGGTTTAGGATGATCAGTGCTGCACCCGGCCAGCCGCCGAGTGATAGCATTCTTCCTTTTCCTAAGTCGTCACGTTCTATGATTTTAAGCTGAATTGCGATCTGCGAAGAGATGCGGACCCTATGTAATGTGAGGTATTCGGTTATATTATTGTCACCATAATCGGATGCTAACGCCGCTGCTTCAGTTAGAAAAATATCGTATTCTCGCTCAACTTTTTTCAATTGGTGCTTGGAAGGGTTCATATTGTAATTTTGGTTGAGTAATGGTTGTTTTATACTTACTTCTCACGGATGAGTTTGTTGTTCTTGGTTTTTGATTTTATTTGTTGGTAAAATTTCATCCAGTCATTTCCGATGTGTTCTGAGGAAAAAGAATGGAGTTCTTCTGGATCAGGAAGGGTCTGTTCTCTGCGATTTTTGTAATGATCGCGAAGGCATGCTATCCATTCTTTTTGCTCCAGTTGAACAACTTCGATGAGCCGTTTTGGTAAGAATTCAATGGCACCAATGTTCGGGGAGAGAAGGCAATGGGTTCCGCTGGCGACGCTTTCAACGGCCACGATGCAGAAGTTTTCATCAAACGAAGGGAGTACGAATAGGTCAGCTGCTGCTAACCAATTACATCTTTCTTTTCCTTTGGCAAAGTCGATGAAATTAACCTGACTTCCTATGTTCAGTCTTTCAATTTGTTTTAGGAGCTCTTTTTTTAGGGTATGTTCCGGTGGGCCGACTAGCGTAAGAAATGCGCTGTTTCCAAGATGAGCTTTGGTGAAAGCCTCCAGTAAAAAGGGAATATTCTTTTGCTTGGCCAGCCGCCCAAGATGAACCATATGGAAATCAGCTTCTTTCAAATTGAGCGATTTTCTTGCATCGGTTCTATTCAAGGGATATTGAAAATCTGTTAAATCAACGGGATTAGGAATCGTGACTATTTGCTGTGCATTGCTTAAGGGGGATCGAGAAGTTTGAACCTCCCACTGGGCCGTTGCATGCATCGCACATGCATGCTTAATGTTCGACGTTTCCAAGGTTCGGAATAGAATTTTTTTTAATAGTGGTTTGCGATGAAAATGATATTCGCCGAAGTGTCCCCGCATGGTTATCACATATGGAACGTTACGATGTCGGGATATACATGCTCCTAGAAAAGTCGTCAGGTTCCATGCGCCATTGAGGTGAATAAAATCGAAAGACTTAGCAGTTTTCCATAATCGGTAAAGTGCTCCCGGGAAGAGTCCCAGAACACTTGGTCCCCAAAGTTTCGATGCATTGACTTTGCACTTTTTACAACTAAATTGATCTTGGGTAAGTGGATATTTTTTACTGTATCCCACAAATAATTCCACATGATGTCCCGTTTCATAGAGCGTAGTTGCCTGTTGCGCAATCGAACGAGGGGCACCTCCTCCATAGGTGGAAAGGGACCCGCCAACAATTGCGATAGTGTATTGCCTATTCATCTCTTTATGTGAGCATGGATTTTAGTGTTGTTTCGAGCATTAAAGGCCGGATTCTCATATTGGCCCAAACATGGTGGGTGTCGATCTGTTTGCGAAGGGCACGTTTCCCGCCGTTTCCAACAAGGGCTATGTGCTGAAGATCCCTTATGGCCGCGAGCTGCTTGAAACAGGGATTAAGATAGTAGGGCGAGAGCAGTTCGATCACCGTTGTTCCTGCCGGACAATAGGCGAGATTCGTGAGTTCCGCGCCATGGGGCGATACGACTATCGACGCCGAAGCAAATAGTTTCATTTGTTCCGCAAGGGTCATTTCTCCGGGATATACGGTTTTAAATCCATATTTTTTAAGGATCGGGAGAATTTCATTTTCGTTTAGAAGCCGTCGCCGTCGGGCACCGGAACGCGATATGTAGATGCGTTTGCCTTCCTTCTTTGCCGGAAGCATGAAGCTTCGTACGAAATCCAGCCCTTCCGGTGAGGGAAGGCCTGCGAGTCCGTTGAATGATGGAACAATCAGTTCTGTTGCCTGAATATGACGTTCGGGATCCGCGGGGAAAATCTTTTTTTCGGGAATGCCCAACATGCCGAGCCACTCGCGATGGAACGGGCTACGGTTGTTGATATAATAGGCATCGATTTCATCATCCATGTGTTGGAGCAGGCTGAGCCGAGGCACGGAGTCGAGGGTCCAATGGAAATAATTTTCGCTTCCGGGCGAGGCAATAACCGCAAGTCGCCCGTCGAAGCGTTCGGGAAGCGGAACTTTTATTTCGCTGAGCAGGTGGTGGTGTTCCTGCTTTCGGTGGAAGTCGGTGGTGGTTTCGCTTAGGATACAATTGTCCTTGCTAACCACGGTTCCATCGCCCAGTACGCGTCCGTTCGGAAGACGCAGTACGAAGGATTCTGTAAATTCCGCCTGCGTTTCTTTTTCAAGCAAAGGCCGCGCAGCTTCCGGCTCGATGATGGTTTTTGGAAATGGGAAAACCCTAGCCTCCGAACATTTTTCATATGAGTTGGACCCTCGGTCGTCTCGTGCCTTGATGATCGCGGTTGGGGCGGGGTGGGAATAGCGACGGATATTGCGCAGTATATTGAATTGCATCCGTCCTTCGGATAGGGTGCGGAAAAATGGAGAGCCTACTTTGTATTTGTTCAGATAGTTCATTCCCCTTCTGGTCCTCCGGAAATATACCATAGGATGGGTGCGAGGGTCTTTTGAGCACAGATTTTGTCGTTACAGATTTGTTTGCTGTATTCAAGGACTGCTGCGCCGAATTGAGTCCGCTTGCTGGGCATTTCTTCAAGTTCCTGTAGTTTTTTGCGGAACGTTTCGGGATGCTCAGGAGAGAACAAGTAGCCGTTTGTTTTTCCATCGATAAATTCAGCAATCCCGTTCAAATGCACCGCCAGAATGGGTTTCCCGCAGGCCATTTCGTGGTTGAGGGTGTCGGTCATGTGGAAATGGTCGGTTTCCTGGCCGATGCGCATCACGAGTCCGATATCGGACGAGGCGAGGGCATTGTTGAGGTCTTCTTCGGTAGGGAGCCAGCCGGTCATCGTTACGCGATCTTCGATGCCTAGCTTAATGGCCAGCTTTTTCAGATTTCCCATTTCGGGGCCATTGCCAATGAGGAGATATTTTAGGTGGGGCAGGTCGTCCTTTAGCTCAGCAAGACGGTTGAGGATCCAGTCGTTGCCTTTATTTGGATGAAGAATTCCGTGGTGGCTCAGCACCAGATCGGAGTCGGTGAATCCAAGTTTTTTACGGGTGGCCTTCCGGATTTCTTCGTCTACGGGATGGAACTTGGAGTGGTCGCACGGGTTGGGGACCACATGAATTCGTTCGGGTTTTAGCCCGCGATCCACCAGAAATTGTTTCGCAAATTCCACGTGGGTGTAAACTACGGGAAGTTTTTTCCAACTGGTGCAGTCGACTTTTTCGATAAGGTTTCGAAACCAATGAAGCCAAGGTTTTTTCTCCGTATAAATTCGGGCAAAAAAGTCCATGACCATGATGCCGATGTTTGGGCCGTAGAATTTCTGGAGAATCAGGGCCCCGAGGGGCAGAGTCTCTTCCCAGTAGATGAAATCGATTCCGATTTTTTTGCACTGTTTTCCAAGGGTTGGAAGCGCGAGATAGAATCGCAGGGTTTTGCTCCATTTATGGGTGGGGTTGGCGCGATCAAATGTCCAGGGCAATAGGTGCATTGTTAGCTGGTTGCGCAAATTGTTATTTTTTGGTTCCATTGATTCTGGACCAAAAAAATGCACTTCATCATTCGGCGTGAGTTGGTCGACCATGGCAGGAACGGCATGGCCTCCGCAGCAGATCCATCCTTCCAGTCCGTATCGATGGATAAAAGCTATTTTTTTGGTTCGATTAGATGGGTTAGTCATATTGATTTAAAACTAAAATAAGAATGCGTTTAACATAGACTTTATGGTCTGTAAATCCAAGAATTCATAATTTTATTGGGCATCAAAAATGGATTGAAACTGGAGAAAGAGTACGTATGAGACGATGGATTGCAATGATAATGATGGGGGGTACATTTTTATTGGTTTCAGGATGTTCGGATAAGCAACTTCGGACGATGCCCGATCAGGTAGATTTTACATATTTACTGGGACGAATGACCAATGTTTCAACTTTTGCTGAAGCTCCTCTCGGAAACTCTTTTTTGGAAAGTTCATATGATCGGAGTGGTGGGAATCAGGATTGGGCCGTGTATACTCAGGCTGAACCCAGCGGAAGAATTACCCTATTTAATGCGGAAGGACCGGGATATTTGTCCAGATTCTGGATTGCCAGTTTTGCTGCTAAAAAGTGGTTGTTCTTTTTTGATGGAGAAGAAGAGCCGCGCCTTACCTTGACCAAGAGTGAGTTTTTCGGAGGAAAATATCCTTTTATTGCACCGTTGGCCGGACTGAGTGGCGGTGGGCGTTATAGTTTGGTGCCTATTCCTTTCCGCAAAAGTCTGCGGATCGAAATTGAGCCAACGAATCTTAAGCCGGGAAATCGGAATTATTATCACATCAATTACACGAAATTGGATCTGCCAGCGGAGAACGTCCAAAGTTTTCCCCGCAGCCTGACCTTGTCAGAAAGTAATTTGGTGGATTCTGTGAATTCGATTTTTAAGAATTCGGAAGGAATTCTCCGGGCCGCCTTGAATGCGATGTCGGATGATTTGAAACAGAATGAATTGGCGCCCGGAGAAGCAGCGGAAGTATGGCGTGACGATGGTGCAGGGGTGCTGAAAGCCTTTAGCCTTCGGATCGACCATCCGAAGGCATCGATTGCAATGCACCAGGAGTTATTGCGCACCTTGCGCATTCAGATGTTTTGGGATGGAATGGATACGCCCAGCGTGGATGTTCCTTTGGGTGATTTCTTTTGTAATCCGTTTTACTTTCGGTCATTTGCTTCCATGCCCATGGGGTATGTGGATGGGGCATATATCTGCCGGTTTCCAATGCCGTATGCTCGTGGAGCAACGGTGCAGGTATTAAATACATCGGCCTATCCGGTACATGTGTCGATTGCTGCTGCCGGGAATACGGAGCATAATGAGGGGCTAACTAGAAAATTCCATTCGGTATGGCGGGCCTCAACCACATCTGGACGGCCATTGCATATTATGGAAGCCACGGGAAGTGGGCACTATGTGGGATGTTTTATGTCTGCAATCGGTCAAGATGGGTCATGGAATATTCTGGAAGGCGATGAGTATATTCGGCCTGATTACGGAACCCAACCGATGCAATTGGGCACGGGTTTAGAGGATTATTTTAACGGGGCTTATTATTATACCAGCCTATTCGACCTTCCGTTCCATGGACTGATTGAAAAAGGGGCTATGCGTACGGATCAGTATCGTTTCCATATGTTGGAAGCGGTAGCTTTTGATGAATCCATTGATATGGGGA
Organism: Pontiella sp.; assembly: GCA_037132875.1. GTDB lineage: Bacteria > Verrucomicrobiota > Kiritimatiellia > Kiritimatiellales > Pontiellaceae > Pontiella. The sequence goes on along the minus strand of JBAHZU010000028.1, from coordinate 33,860 downwards.
TTGAGTTCGGACATGGGAATAAGTCAAAAGGCTACCTGTCGAGTGTCGCCTATTGGTATATGGATGATGTGATGGGGCTACCGTTGAATCCCAACGATATTCATCTGCTTGCCCGCCCGGCAGATCGGTTTGAATTGCCGGGTTTAATGGCTCAATTTTTCCAGCTCGAACGGGCTGAACTGTATGAAGATGCGGCTTCGAGGATGGATTATTTTGCGGAGCGCTATAACGCACAGCCCTGGGGTGAATTGTTTAAGGTGAGAGCTTTGGGGTACCGCGAGAAAATAGATGGGTTTGAGGTGCTCAAATCGGAATATGAAAAACTGACTCAGAGTAAATTCCCGCCGGCAGCAAAGGCCGCAGAAGATATTTTGTGGATTCATGAACACCCGGATAATGCTCTGCTGGGCATCCATGCGTTGGCGAAATTCAAGGTTTCCATGGATGGGATGGCGGTTGCAGAAGGTGAGGGGCGGGGGAATCTTCATGTGGTGCGCGTTAAGGCGCCGGATGGTGAACATCGTTGGGAAGCGGAGTTGCAACCGACCCGACAAGGTGGGTTTGTTACCTTGTATCTGAAGAAGGCCAATGCCAATGCCTCGTCTGCAGGCGAATGGGAGGTGATGGAGAAACAAGTGCAGGAAGGGATTAGAATTCCTCCGGTGGTGAAGGGCAGCCAAGTGCTTCCGAATATGACGGTATGGGCTTTGGAACCCAATGCCTATGTCGATATGCAAAGCCCGCCTGCGGGAATTCCCTTATGGCGTTTTTATGAAGGAGCCCCGATGTATAAAGGTTTGAAAATCAAGAAGACGTTCCTTCTTGAGTCAGGAAGTGGTTCGGGCGGTCCGTTGACTGAAGAGGAACGTAGCGATGCTGAAATGAAGGCGAACGCGGTCAATGTCGAATAGCTTATTATCGATTTGCGGGCTTCCGTTCGTAGAGAAAATAGACCTGCGGTATCGGGGGAAAATGGAACACTTCAAATTCACGTAACCTAATCCCGTCTGATGCGAGATCGAAGAATCAGGCGACCAGGGCCGAGGAACGTTGGATGGGGTTGAGGTTGAAGTGGTAAAGCATGAAGGTGCTGATAATGGCGTTGATTTCGGTGCGCTGTTTTGCGGTTAGGGATGATGCCACGGCAACTTGAGGATGGCTCGCTCGAAGCCATGTGCGAAGAAGAGCCAAAGTATCCGGCGAACTGCTAAGGGTTGGAAGTTTCCGATGTCTGGAACACGGGGTGCAGACCACCCCCCCTTGCGACGCGCAGAATCTGAGATCGTTTGTTGCGGAGCAGAGCATGCAGTTTCCAAGGTTGGGTGCATGGCCGTGGGCATCGCAGAATTTGAGTTCAGCCCAGAGCATAAAATTTGGGTGTTTTCCATGTGCTTCTGCGAGGTCGAGCAGTTCTTCCAATAGTTGGAAGAATTCGGGGTGGGGCGCCTCTTCCGGGGTTGTTTTGTTGAATAGAGCTGAGAGATAGGAGGCCGTCTGCATGGCGCGCCAATCGGTGCGAAACGTGGCGCGTTTATCCAGTAGGGAGCATTCTTTGGCGGTATAGAGAGTGGAATTTGGTTTGTAAAAATAGAGCAGTTCAGACGTGCTGAAGAGTTCATATTCGCCGAGAAAACGGCTGTTCAGCCGTAGGGCACCTTTGAGAACGGTTGATATTTTGCCGTGGTAGCGTGTGAGCCAGTGCACAATATGTGAGGTGCTGGAGTAGGGATAAATGGCGAGGGGGATGCCTGTTGTTCGTATAATCAATTCAATCCCTTAAGCCAAGTTAATCATGGCGATGGTCACTCCATAGTAAATGAGCAGGGCGAATATATCGTTCGATGACGTTACAAAGGGGCCAGACGCAACGGCGGGGTCGATTTTCATTCGGTTCAGGATCACGGGGACTAACGCTCCGAAGACGGCGGCAAATGTCATGGCCGAAAATAGGGCCAACCCAACGGTTAGGGCCAGATAGGCCGGGGGCAGTGAGGTTGTGCTGTGGCTGATGATCATGCTGGCATAGAGGCCAAAAACACTGCCGCAAATGATCCCCATCATCGCGCCGGCTAAAATTTCGTGGGTTAAGATTCGAGTAATCTTTTTGGTATGTCCGGTTCCCAGTGCAATGCCGCGGATAACTAGGGTGGACGATTGGATGCCGGTATTGCCGCCCATGGCTAGAATCACGGGAACAAAGGCTCCTAGAATGGCCAGTTCAGAAACGGAAAGATAGGCATGATAGCTATTCAGGAGCAATACGCTAACCCCGCCGGTGGCTAATGTGATCAGCAGCCAAGGAAGTCGTGTTTTAGAGGCATGCAGAGCGGAGTTTGAATCCAGTTCCGAATCGTCCGAACCGGCCAGCTTAAAGATGTCTTCCGAGGCCTCTTCCTCGATCACGTCCAGAATATCATCCACGGTAATACGGCCGACGAGTTTGTTTTGCCAGTCGAGTACGGGCAGGGAGCTGAGGTCGTATTTAGTGGCCAAGCGTGCGACTTCTTCTTGGTCGGCATCGGTGTGAACGGAAATGGTTTCCTTTTCGGCCAGTTCTTCAAGGGTTTGTGAATGGTTTCCTTTTTTGAGGAGTTCCCAAAGCTGAATCCAACCGGTTAGGAGGCCTTCCTGATCCACGACATAGAGATAGTAGAGTGGTTCTTCGAGTTCGAGTGTGCCGATGTGTTCGATGACTTCCGCGGCCGTCATCGTTGCGCGCACGGCCACAAAGTTGGTGGTCATAATGCCGCCGGCGGTATCCTCTTCGTATTGCAGCAACTCTCGGACTTCATCCGAATCCTCATCTTCCATGAGGTCGAGAATTTCTTCGCGCTGGTTGTCTTCCAGTTCCCCTAATACATCGGCGGCATCATCCGGGGCCATTTCCTCGACGATATCGGAAATCTCTTCATCGGAGAGTTCTTCAAGAATATCGGATTCGGCCTGGTCATCCAGTTCGGCCAGTACATCGGGCTTGAGGTCATCTGGGATCAGCTCAAACAGTTTCTTGTGGGTGCTGGCCGAGGAATGGTTGATGATTTCCGCAATGTCGGCCGGATGCAATTCCCCGAAAAACTGGGGGACCTGTTCCCAAAGCTCTCCTTTGATGTAGAAATTAATCCGTTTGTTGATGCGGTTGAAGTCCGACATAAATCATCCCATTAAAAGTTCACAAAACCATAGGGATTGCGGCGGTTCAGTCCAAGGTTATAAGTCGTTAGGATCGTTAGGAACGGTGATTTTAAAATCAGATGGTTCCGCTGGAGTTCTTTATCAGCAAGGCCCCGATGCGGTCCCGATTGGCTTTCAGATCGCTGTTGGCTGTTTTATAATTCCCCCGATGCTCTACCCATCCTCGAAAAGGAATAGAAACGTTATCGACAAGGGCCCGCCATACCCATATTTTTTCCTGATTGGTTGTGAATTTAACGAAGGAGCTAGTCATGAAGCGTATTGCACTTTTAACTGTTTTAACCGGTTTGATGTTCGGATGTCAGACGATGCGCGAGCCTGCGGTCAGCGATGAAATAGAGGCCCGCCAGGAAACCGAGCACGTGGCGGCTGAACAGGATATTCTGGAGACCAAGAAGGCCGAAGAAGTGGTCCCGGCTGAAGAAGTGAAACCCGTTGAAGAGGTTGTGAAAGAAGAACCCGAGGTTGCCCTTAAGCAACCCGTAGTTGAGGAAAGGAAAACGATTATGATTCTAATGAAAACGTCCAAAGGGGACATTAAACTCGAGTTGGATGCAGAGAAAGCGCCGAAGACGGTGGCTAACTTCATGAAATATGTCGAATCAGGCCATTATAACGATGTGATCTTCCATCGTGTAATTTCCGGCTTTATGATTCAGGGCGGTGGTTTTGATGAGAATATGAACCAGAAACCTGCTCCGGACACGGTTGAAAACGAAGCGAAGAACGGACTAAAAAATGAGGTGGGTACGATTGCAATGGCGCGTACCAGTGATCCGCACAGTGGCGGTGCTCAGTTCTTCATTAACGTAAAGGACAATAGTTTCCTAAACTATCCGGGACAGGATGGCTGGGGCTACTGTGTTTTCGGTAAAGTGGTGGAAGGCATGGATGTTGCCTCGGCCATTGAATCGGTGCCGACTGGCGCGGGTGATGTTCCAAAAGAGCCGATCTTCATTACCGAAGTGGTAGTGCTCGAAGACTAAACGTTTCCCGTTGCTGGAAAACGAACGATGCCGGAACTTCCAATTCTTGGAAGTTTTCGGCATTTTTTAGGTTTCATGTGTTCCGGTTTCGGGAGTCTGTGGTCTAAGGGTGGCGAAGCAGTTTCTCAAATTGTTCCAGCGCAAGCCGGGCCGCCTGTTGCTGAGCTTCGATGCGGTTCCCGGTTAAATTGATCCGCATACTAAAATCCAGCGTGCCTGTTGCATCCGCAATGGCAAAAAAGGCATAGGGTTGGTGGGCTTCGTGCTCTGCATACCCGCACGTGGCGATTGCATAATCCGTTTGGAATAGAATCCGTGCACCTCGAGCCATCTGCCGGGCAATCTCTTCATCCACGCAGTCGGTTGCTTTTGCGCGTTCATTTTCGACGCCGAGCATCTCCACTTTAACCGATCGCTGATAGGCCGTCATGCCGCCGTGAAAGAAGTCGGAGGCTCCGGAGATGGAGGCGAGTTGTGTTTGCAAGTGACCCGCCGTGATGCTTTCGGCCGTAGAAACCGTTTTCCCTTTTTTCAGCAGGAGGTCCTTAATTTTTTCAACAATCGTTTTCATGCGGACAGGATACAAAAAAGCACAAAGCCCGACGAGCGGTCTTTGTGCTTCTTGTGCCTCAGAGGGGCGCGAATCGCGTCCAATCAAGTGGCAATAAATTAAAGAGCAGCCAGGGCTGCGTCTTTCACCAAGTCGCCGAGTTCGGTCGTCGAGGAAAGGGTGTTGCCTTCTTTCCAGAGGTCGCCGGAGCGGTAGCCATCGTCGAGAATCTTTTCAACACCGGAACGAATCGCATTCGCCGCCGCGTCTTCACCGAGGGTGTCGAGCATCATGGCGACAGAAAGGATCATCGCGAAAGGATTCGCTTTGCCCTGCCCGGCAATATCCGGAGCGGAACCATGCACGGGCTCGAAGATACCCACTGGACCACCCACAGAAGCGGACGGCAACAAGCCGAGCGATCCGCCGAGGGTCGCGGAGGTGTCGGAAAGAATGTCTCCAAAAATATTACCCGTCACGATCACATCGAACTGACGCGGGTTGATGACCATTTGCATGGCGGCGTTGTCGATGTAAAGGTGATCCAACTCAACATCGGAATATTCAGCCTGATGCAGTTCAATGATGGTATCGCGCCAGAGGCGGGAAACTTCGAGCACGTTGGCTTTATCCACACTGGTTACTTTATTCCGCCGTTTGCGAGCCCATTCGAAGGCCACACGAGCCACTCGTTTGATTTCGCCCACGGAGTAAACCATGGTGTTCCACGCTTTCTTGTCGTCGCCTTCGCCTTCTTCGCCGCGCGGTTCGCCGAAATAGATGCCGCCCGTTAGTTCACGTACGGTGAAGAGGTCGAGACCGGCTACTGTTTCTGGTCGAAGCGGGGAGTTTTCTGCGAGCGATTCCGGAACCGTTACTGGGCGAAGATTGGCAAAGGCTCCGAGTTCTTTACGGATTTTAAGTAGGCCGCTTTCCGGACGCATTGCGCCGGTGAGGGCATCCCATTTCGGACCGCCTACTGCGCCGAGCAGCACGGCATCGGAGGCTTTGCAGGTTTCAACCACGAAATCAGGCATCGGGTCGTTGTGCGCATCAATGGCTGCGCCGCCGGCATTCTGTTCCGTATATTTGAGTGCGAAACCGGCTTTTTTTGCCACGGCGTCGAGCACTTTTACAGACTCTGCAATCACTTCTGGCCCGATACCGTCGCCGGGAAGCAACGTGATGTTATAGGTTTTAGACATTACTCTTCCTTTATTTTAAAAATGAGCGCGGATTTTACTGGGGTAGGACAATAAAGCAAACCCTGAATTTTCGGCTCATTTCTAAACCATGGAAGTATGGGTCAACGGCCGCCGCCCCCGCGTCCGCCACGGCCGCCGGGAACCTGCAGGGAAGTGGATTCAATAATGGCTTCAAGGTGCGTGGCAAATGCCGAGGAGTCTTCGCCTTCGTACCCGAGGTCGGAGCCCAGTTGTTCAAACATCACCGTGCGCTCGATATCCATGAGGGGTTGGATTTCTCGGGCCACGGCCGCCATTTCGCGCATCGCTTCGCGGTCGGATCCCTGTTCGGGATCGTTGAGCATTTCAGACATTTCCCAAATGGTCGCCATTTTATTAATTAACAGTTCATGGTTGGCCCGTTCTTCTGGGGTCATGCCGGAGGTATCCAAATCCATGAACGTTGCTGTGCGTTCGGCAAGGTTGTATTTCATTTCATCTTGCCGTTCCTGTCGGTTTTGAATCATTTCGGCATAGCCCTCGGGATCTTCGGCTTTCCGTTGAGCCATGCGGTCTTCAAAGGATTCGCGGGGTTGGCGGGTCGGGCGGTTCGTCGTGCTCTGGAGATCCTCGAGTAGGGCCTCGGTCTCGGCCAACTGAAGTTGCAGGGCCGTCACCGCATTGGTGTTGCCTTCGGCGGTGAGATAGATGATTTCCGGGTCGGAGCTGCGATCTGGCGTGAAAGCTTCCATATTCACAATCTGGGTCTGTAGTGCCAGAATTTCTGCTTTGGCCGCTTTGTTTTGGGATGAGAGCGATAGGGCTGAGCTCATGCTGACCAATGCGATCAGCGAGGCGGCCCCCATGATGATGTACGTCGTATTTTTATTCATTACTTCCTCCGATCCCAAAATAACGGGAGTCGGTTTCGTTTATTGTATAGTTTTCTAATCATTGAAAGATTTCGGGTTTCAGCCGCTGAAAATCATCGAACGCAACGCGGAGGCTCAGGAGGATGTTCAGCACGGCAGCAATCACCATGGCGACAAAGATGCCGAGCATAATCCCGATTTGGTATTTAATGGCGGCCATCGGCATGGCCCCGCCAAGAATCTGACCGGTCATCATGCCCGGCAGGGAGACAATGCCCATGGTGGCCATGCTGGCGATGGCTGGATTTACACACGATTTAAGAGCGGTGCGCAGATAGGGGCGGATCGCTTCGTTTAAGGTGGCGCCCAGCATCAGGTAGGTCATGAATTCCTGTTCATTGTTGCGAATGCCGCTATAGAACCGTTCCAGGCTGAGCACGTTGCTGCGCTGGCAGTTTCCGAGAATCATTCCAATGATGGGAACCATATAGCGCGCGTCGTAGAACGGTTCTGGACGGATCGCCACTAAAATGAACCAAGCGCTGACGATGAAGGTGCTCACGAAGATGCCGACCAGTGTGCGCCAGAAAAAGAGTCTCCATTTCAATCCCGATTTGCCTAAGATCGCCAAATTGGCGGCCATCATCATCACGATCACCCAAGCCAGATTCACCAAGCCGTTGTTGAGTTGGAACACATATTTCAGGTAAAGGCCCACCAGAAACAGTTGCACGGTCATGCGGATGGAGGACAGGATCGTTTCTTTCACCAATCCCATTTTCAGCCAGATGAAAATCCCAATTGGAATGAGCAATAAGGCATACATGGAGAGCGTCGAGAGGATATCCATTTCAACCATCATGGGGTGGCCTCCACCAGTTTATGATTCTTAATTTCGACGATGCGGCTGCACGCCTTGATCCAGTCGGGATCGTGCGAAACGGAGAGTAGGGTGATTTTTGAACGAAATAGTGCGGCAATAACAGCGGCTTTGCTTTCCTGATCGAGTGCGGAGGTGACCTCATCGGCAAAAAAAATGCTCTTATTCAGCAACAGGGCGCGGGCAATGGCAATGCGCTGCTTTTCTCCGCCGGAAATTCGTTTGGAGGGTTTGTCGAGAATGGCGGGGTCCAGATGCAGTCTTTCCAGGGTTTGGAAGATTAGTTCGTCGGTGGGTTGGACCTGCTGGTGCGCCTTAAAGGCGAAGGGCAGTAGCAACGCTTCTTTGACCCGTTCCGCGCCCAGCGTTGGCTCCTGACCGATAAAGGCAATCTGGTTTCGGATGGTCGCAACCGTGTGTTGGGAAAGTTCAAGGCCGTTCACACGAATCGATCCTTCAGACCAAGGAAGCATGCCGATGATGAACTTCAGGAGAGAGCTCTTCCCGGTTCCGGACGCGCCGCAGATGACCACTTTGTCGCTGGGAGCAATCGCAAGGTTGGTCCGAGTGAGCAGCGTCTGCCCGTGAATATTGAGTGATATTTTTTCTAAATGAATCATAAGAATTGGGTGAGAATAATCGAATCGAAAAACGGGGCCCTTTCATTTTTTAGGATCATTCTTTCTATAATCCGATGGCGATGATGATGGGCAGGGTGATGGCGGAAATTAAGGTGCTGAGGGCAACAATGCGTCCCGCGAGCGGGCCATCGTTGTGCATGACCTCGGCCATTACATACGACATGCCCGCGGCGGGACACGCGAGATAGAAGATGGCAATCATCTTCCCGGTTGTGTCCAGATCGAACAGCCCGGCAATGAGAAAGCCGATTGCGGGGGTGAGCACGGTCTTTAAAAGCGACGCAATCAGGGAGGGCGACGCCGCACCTTGAACTTTTTTAATTTTGAGGCCCGCCCCGATACTCAGCAAAATTAAAGCGAGCGCCGAATGACCCAGCGCATCGAGCGGCCGGTAAATGAACGGAGGCAGTGTGAGGTCGAACACGTTCAGCACGAGGCCCACGGCACAAGCCAGAATTAGTGGGTTCTTAATGAGCTCCTTTAAAAAGAGTTGGACGGATTTAGCCGTGCCGCGCTGTTCCTGGCTGTAGTGGGTCAGAACAATGACGCCTAGAATGTTAAATAGGATAACAACCGGAGCAAGAATGAGGGTGGCCAGCGCTTCGGCTTTGGGGTCGAGTGTGCCGAGGGAGTAAATGATTACAGGCAATCCCACAAAAGCACCATTGCCTCGAAACGAACCTTGAATAAATGAACCGCAGGAGGGTTTGGGGAGTTTTAAGATGCGGGAGATTCCCCATGCAATAGCCAAACTTAACAGTGTTCCGGCCGAAAATAGTAACACAATTTGTGAGATCGTTTCTGGGTCCAGCGGGGACACACTGATTCGACTGATCAGCAACGCGGGCAGGGCAATCCAAAATACAAACCGGTTCAGGCTCTTAAAAAAGGCCTCCGGCAGAAAGCCGCATTTCTGGAGTAACTTACCTAGCGCAATGAGTAAAAAAATGGGGGCGATGCTATTAAGAATAAACATGCCCCAAGGGTAGAGATAACGAGAAATTCGTAAAGCGTAATTTTCAGATACGAATTGTTTTAGTTCCGTGGCCTAGACATTTTGGTAGATAATGGGGCTATTGTAGCGCTGGAAAACGGTTGAATTTTATTGCCGCTGTGCGTCGGTACCGGTTCCGATGACGGGATATGATCAAAAGGCGTTTCATTAGAGTTCCTTAACCTTAAGATTGCGCCAGAAGATGGTGCCTTCTTTGCCGGCATGAACTTGGAGGCCGAAGAATCCTTCCAAATAGTCCGAATTTTTCCACGTTGCCGCCGGAATGCCGTTGATCCACGTTTGGACCATATCGCCCTGCGCTTTGATGGTGACTCGGTTCCATTCGCCTTCTTTCAGGGCTTTGCGAGCTTTGGCATGTGCTTCGAGCCAAAGCGGGTAGTACCAGCCGCCGCAGGACTGGCCGTAGATGCCGCCAGACCAACCTCGATCCTGGGAGAATCCTTCCATTTCGTACTGCGGGCCGAAGACCTCTTCTTCGACATTTTCCCCGGGGCGGGTCTGAGCGCGAAACATGACACCAGAGTTTCCGGTGACTTCCCATTTCATATCGCAGGTGAAAACAAAATCAGCGAAGTCAGCTCTCTTGGTGGAAAGGTAGGTGCTTGGGGAGCCTTTGACGCAGGTGCCCTTAATGGCGTTGTCCACCACTTCAAAAGTGCAATGCCCGCCCTTGGGCGTCCAACCCGTTAGGTCCTTGCCGTTGAAAAGGGACGTGAAGTCGCAGCAGAGGTCTGGTTCTTTATCCGTGTTGATCAGCATGTCAGCAGGTTTTGGAACCACTTTTTGTTTCTCATATTTCTTAATATATTGCTGCTGGCTTGCTGAAATGGTGTTGGCCTGAACCAATGAGGCAGTCAGTGCAAATGCCGCGAGGGTAAGAATTATTTTTTTCATGGAATAAATTTCCTTTTGAGTGACGTTCTATCGTTGAGCCTTTCTAACCCGTAAAAAGCCATGGAAATGAAGAGAATGGCGGTTGAAACATCTTCGCCGTCCGGACTCCTCCCTTGTCATTAGACAAATTTACCCTGCATTTTTCAGGTTTAATATACTCAACGCGATGAGCGTATTATGCAGGATCGCCTAGAGCATTTGTAACTAAAAGTTACAAATTGGGATTGTGTTGGCAAGGTTCAATTGCTACATGTTTTTATTAGCGTATGGAACTAGGTGGCTTTTGCCGCCTGAATGATTGGAGGCGATGAGAATGAAAGGTTCGAGAAGATCTGCGATAGGTGTTGCTGGAGCGGCCGCTGGCTGGGCCATGATTCCTGGCTCCGTGCTCGGAGCGAACAATAAAGTCCGTTTGGCAGCCATTGGGATTGGCCAGCAGGGTGGGACTATTCTCCGTGCCATTGGCGGACAGCCCGGTGTTGAAGTGGTTGCGCTGTGCGATGTCGATATCGAGAGTGATGCGCCGGTTGCTCCCTCGGGGCAGCAACCTGCGTATTCTATTCGGGGTTGGATGAGTCCCGCCGCAACCCCCGCCGCCGCTGCGGCCCAATTTCCCAATGCCCGTACCTTTCGTGACTTTCGGTTGATGTTTGATCAGATGGCCGAAGAAATTGATGCGGTCTGTATTGGTCTGCCCGACCACTCGCATTTTCCGGTCACGATGGCGGCCATGATGCTTGGCAAGCCGGTTTATGTTGAAAAACCGTTGGCCCGTACGTTCCAGGAGTGCGAGCTACTGATGCGAGCCGAGAAAAAATATGGTGTGGTCACGCAGATGGGCAATCAGGGGCATTCCGGCGACAATTATCACCAATTCAAACTGTGGAAAGAAACGGGGATCATTAAAGACGTAACCCATGTGGACGCGCAGATGAACAATCCGCGCCGCTGGCATGGGTGGGGCGATGTCGCGGCATTCCCGATCGGCGAAAAGATGCCTGCTGACCTGAATTGGAGCGTCTGGCAAGGCACCACGGCGAAGCCGACCGCTTTCAACGATAAGTTACACTACGGAAACTGGCGTGGCTGGCATCAGTTCGGTACCGGCTGTTTCGGCGACTGGGGCGCACATATTCTCGACACGATTCACGAGTTTCTTGAACTCGGGTTGCCGGAGAAATTTTCGGCCTCTCATCTCGTGGGCCGTAATGACTATATTTTCCCGCTGCAATCGACCATTAATTTTGCCTTCCCAGAGCGCAATGGCATGCCGGCAATGGATATTGACTGGTACGACGGTGTCGGAAATTTTGCTCCGACTCCGAAAGAGATGGCCTCTAAAAAATTCCGAGGCCCTGGCAAGGTGATCTATTCTAAAGAGCTTGTTTTCCACGGAGGATCTCATAGCCGAGCGCTGCAGATTGTTCCCTATGATCGTTTCAAGGATATGTTGCGATCTGGAGCGGTTTCCAAGGAGTATGGAAAGCATTCTAACCATCATGCCAATTTTATTCATGCGGTGCGGGGCGATGAAACGTGCCGCTCCCCATTCTCTGTGTCCGGCCCGCTTTGCCAGATGTTTGCTCTGGGTTGCATTGCTCAGCGTCTGGGTGGCGAATATACCTTCGACCGGAGAACGAAACAGATCACGAACAGTAACCGGGCAAACAGCTTCCTGAAGGACGATATCCGGAAAGGTTGGGAGCAATACTATCGGGTGTGATGATCGGTGACATTCGATCGGGATTAAGTCAGTGGTCCACCGGGTTTGTCGTGGATGATGGTGTCTGTTAGGGCGTCAGCGGTTTCTGGATGATCGGCCATATAATGCAAACCCCGGCTTTCTTTCCGCTGTTCGGCGGAGCGGATGATTAGTTCGGCCACATCGGCAATATTACGAAGCTCCAGTAGGTCGGCGGTGACGAGATAGTCGCCATAGTACTGCTTAATTTCCTGGCGGAGATTACGAATGCGAGACCGAGCACGGGCTAGGCGGCGATCCGTGCGAACAATGCCGACATAGTCCCACATCGCGGTGCGCACTTCGTTCCAGTTGTGTTCCACCACCACGGCCTCGTCTGAAGAAACGGCTTCGCCGCATTTCCACTCGGGGATCGAAACGGCTTCGTCGAACTGGTTCCAAACCTTGGCAATTTCTGCGCCGGTTTCGTATCCACAAACCAGGGCTTCCAGTAGGGAATTGCTGGCCAGACGATTGGCTCCGTGTAAACCTGTGCTGGCCACTTCGCCGCAGGCATAGAAGCCGGGGAGGGCGGTGGTGCCATTGACCTCTGCAATGACGCCTCCGCAGGAATAGTGTGCGGCGGGTACGACTGGAATTGGATCGGTGGACATGTTGATGCCGTAGTGCAGGCAGGCGGAATATAGGTTGGGGAAGCGTTTGCGTAGAAACGATTCGGAGCGATGGGTGATGTCGAGATAGACATAGGGGTCGCCATGTTTTTTCATGACAAAATCGATGGCTCGAGCGGTGACATCGCGTGTGGCAAGCGACCCGCGCGGATCGAAATCTTTCATGAAGGCTTTGCCGCGAATATCTTTCAGCTCTGCGCCTTCGCCGCGGACGGCTTCTGAGATTAAAAATGATTTGGCCTGGGGATGGTAAAGGCAGGTGGGGTGAAATTGGACAAATTCCATATTGCGAATCGGCAGGCCGGCCCGCCAGGCCATGGCGACGCCATCGCCGGTGGCGACATCAGGATTCGAGGTGTAGGGATAAACTTTTCCAATTCCGCCGGTGGCCAGTACGGTACATTTGGCCTGAATCGGGAAAATCTTCTCGGTTTGGGTATCGAGAAAATAGGCGCCAATGCATCGATTACTACCGGGGTGTTTGATCCAATCGGTGGTCACCAGATCGATGGCCATCAGATTTTCGTGAATGGTGATGTTTTTGTTTTCGTGGGCAAAGGCGAGCAGGACCTGCATCATGGACTGACCGGTGATATCACCGGCATGTAAGATGCGGCGATGTGAGTGGCCGCCTTCTTGGCCTAGATCGTATTCGTTTTTTGCACCGTTTTGTTTGTGCTGATCGAATTCAATGCCAATCTCTTCGAGTTCTTGAATGCGCTTAAAGCCATTCTGAAGGATTTCCCGGACCACGTCGGCATTGCCTAGTCCGCAACCGGTGTTGAGGGTGTCTGCCATGTGCGCTTCGACCGAATCTTCGGGGTCGATGACGCAGGCAATGCCGCCTTGGGCATAAAAGCTGTTGCATTCAGATGCTTCAACTTTGCTGGATACGAGCACATTGCCGTGTTTGCTCAGCTCCATGGCGGCCGTGAGGCCGGCCAGTCCGGAACCGATTACGAGGAAATCGACGGTTTTAGGAGTGGTTTTCATGGGGTGGGGAAGGGTGAGGTTTGAGGCACTAAGGTCGGGAGGGAATGGCCGGTTGCATGAGACGATGCTCTCGGGTCTAGTGCCTGACGCCTAGTGCCTAACGCTCTCCTTTTCTTCTTCCGCATTGTTTTTGATCTTGGCGATCTGCTGTTGCCGCGTTTGCTGAATCATGGAGGCTTTGGCAGGATCGACTTCTGAGGCGATCTGTTGATCGAACATGATTTCGATTTCGGCGACCTTGGCTTTCATTTTTGAATCAATCTCTGTGAGGGCCGCTTTTTGTTCGTCGGTCAGTTGGACGGATGGGCCGCTGGATCGTTCCATGGCCAGTTCGTATGCACTTTTCATTTTGCTCACCTTTTTTGTGCGATTGAGCAGAGGAATATACGTTCCAATGTTTGGGAATAAAACTGAAAATGGATGCAAATTATCATGCATTCATTCATCGGATGCCCCGCCGAGCTGGATTGGGGGCTCGCTCTAGATTGACTGGAATAGAAAGAATTCCGTATTAAGACTCCATCTGCTGTTCGATGCGCAGGGCAATATCGTGCTCGTAGAGAGCGGTGAGGATCTCGTCAAGCGAACCTTCCATGACGCGGTCCAGTTTGTAGAGCGTGAGGTTGATGCGGTGATCGGTCAGGCGATTCTGCGGATAGTTATAGGTGCGGATCTTTTCAGAGCGATCGCCGGAACCCACCATTGATTTGCGCTCGGACGCCTGGGCTTCGGCTTTTTTGCGTTCTTGATCGTCATACAGTTTTGCGCGCAGCATTTTCATGGCGGAGGCTTTGTTTTTATGCTGAGAGCGTTCGTCCTGGCACTGTACCACTACGCCGGAGGGGATATGTGTGATGCGGATGGCGGAGTCGGTGGTGTTGACATGCTGTCCGCCGGCGCCTTGTGCGCGGTAGGTATCGATTCGGAGATCTTCCGTGCGCACTTCGATGTCGACCTCTTCCACTTCGGCCAGTACGGCAACCGTGGCGGCGGAGGTGTGGACACGCCCCTGTGTTTCGGTCTGTGGAACACGCTGAACGCGGTGGATTCCCCCTTCATGTTTTAGGGCTTTATATACATTCTCGCCTTCGGCGGTGAAGGAAACTTCTTTATAGCCGCCGGATTCAGATGGGCTGACGTCGAGGACTTTATGCTTCCATCCCCTTACGTCAAAATAGCGGGTGTACATGCGATACAAGTCGCCGCAGAAAATGCCAGCTTCGTCGCCGCCGATGCCTGCGCGGATTTCGATGATGACGTTGCGGGAGTCTGTGGGATCGGGCGGGATGAGGGCGATTTCCATATCGCGCTCCGCTTGCGGAAGCTGTTCCGCAATCTCGGCTAGTTCCATTTCGGCCATTTCCTTGAGCTCGTCGTCGGAGTTGGCATCGGAGAGTATGGCTTCGGATTCGACCTTGGCATCGGCCAGGGTAATGACTTTGCCTGCGTGTTCGGCCAACATTTTTTGGTGGCCGTATTCGCGCATACATTCCTGCATTTTTTTGGGATTGGACGAGACATCGGGTTGCGACATGCGCGTTTCGAGTTTGGATAAATTAGATTGGAGTTGTTCTAGATATGCCTGATCGACCATGATTTTTCCCCGTTTAGAATGTGCCGGTTAATAACGAAAAAAGGCCGAACGTGCTTGCGCAGGTTCGGCCTGATTGACAACAAATAGATTAATATGTGCCTTCAGCAAAGCGCTTGTTAAAGCGGTCTACGCGGCCTTCAGTATCAATCAATTTGGCGCTGCCGGTAAAGAATGGATGGCAACTGGAGCATGTGTTTACATGCATTTTCTTTACGGTGGAACGAGTTTTGATCTCGTTTCCGCAGGCACAGTTAACAGTAGCGTCTTCGTAAGCGGGGTGTATATTAGCTTTCATTTCAAAATCCTCTAGTTCGTTTAGGGAGCGTGGTTTTTATACAAACTAGTTCTGTGAGGCAAGGCTTTGTTTAGTTTTTTTATCACTTTGAACTTCACGAATAGAAACGACTTGAGTAAACTTTCTGGCTTATGTGGAATGTGTGCAGAATGCGAGAGGGTGTGGTGCTGGTAGCGGCGGTTGCTTTGCTGCCGGTCTTTTCTTTGGGCCAATTATCGGGGCGAGGGGTGACGCAGAGTCAACTTTCTCGCCTAAACCCGCAGGCTGAATCAACCAGTGTATTGCTGGAAACCTCTAAGGAATTGCTGAAAAATGAGCAGCTTGAGGATGCACTACCTTTTTTAGAGGAAGTACTCGTTCGTTTGGAAGGTGACGAGGGGAAGAAGGCGCGACAGACGCTGGCCTTTACCATTTATCAACTCGCGTATTGCCAGATGCAACTGGGTGAATATGTTGCCGGTGCACGGAATTTTGTGCGATTTTGTAATGAATTTCCGGATGATTATCAGCAGGAGTTGGCCCGCGTGATGGCTGCACAGTGTTTGACCATGGTGCAACAATGGCCCGCGGTTGAAGAGCAGTCCGAAATGGTTCTGCAGAATCTCCGGTTGGCAGACTCGTTGAACGTGCAGGCGACTCAATTGCTGGCGGAGTCGCGCTATCGGCAGGAAAAGTGGGCGGAAGCCATTAAGCCGTTGGCCTCGCTTTTCCGAATGGCCAAGAAGGATACCGTTCGGTCGGGGGCTACTGTGATGCTGGTGACCTGTTATGTTCGGCTGGATGATTTTGCAAATCTGTTTCGTTTTCTTCCGCATTGCAACATTTCGGCCCGTCATGATGTGGGGTTGAATGTGGCCCTGCTAGAGGCGGGCGATTCGCACTATAATAACGGTGCGTTTCAAAAGGCTCTCCTATTGTATCGGTTGGTGCTGACGAAGGCTGACCTGACGGAGCATTATGAAGCGCGCTTACGCAAGCTGAGGCTCGCGATGAAGCCATTTGTTGCTGGAACCGGTCAGACCTTGGCTGAATTTAAGGTGTTTCAGCAGAAACAACAGCAGTTGTTTGATCGGTTGAAGGCGCAGTATGAGGTGATTACGAATTTCCAAGATTATGATATGGATGTCATGTTGCGTACGGCCCAGTGTTATAGCGATTTAGGCCGAAACTGGCCGGCGCATGCAATTTATCACCGTATCTTTGATGAAAATCCGGGCAGTGAGCTGGCCGATCAATCGCGCTATGCTGCTTTTGCTGTGATGCTTGATGAGCAGGAGTGGGCGCTGGCCATGGCCGAGGGCTATGAATATATCGAGAAGATGCCGGATGGTGAGTTCAAGGATGATGTTACGCTGAACCTGATGCAGGTGCGAATGCATCAAAACCAATTTGAATTGGCGTATGAGATGGGGAAGACGGCGATTGAAATTTCGCCAAACCATAAATATATCGATCAGATTACGTATTTGCTAGGCTATCTGCGGTTCCAGAGTTGGGATTATCCGGAGGCGTTGGGTTACTTTACGCAAGTTTTAGGGGAATGGCCCGAGAGCCGTTATTATGAATCGGCAGAATATTGGCGTTCGATGACGTTGCTGTTTTTGGGTGAGTTTGCTCAGTCAGAAACTGCTTTCACGGGCTATCTCAGCAATCCAAAATATAGGCCTCGGGCGTTTGAGGAGGATGCTTCCTATCGCTTAGGTATTGCGCAGTATGGTGCGGAAAAATTTAAGGAGTCGGAAGAAACGTTTGTTTCATTTGTCGGTAATTACCCGGAGAGCGCCCTGCTTTCGGAGGCATATGCCATGCTGGGGGATCTGCGTGCCGCGGAGGGGGATCTGGAGATTGCGTTGGATTACTATGAAAAAGCGCGTGCGAAGGCGCAGAATATTTCTCAGATCAACTATCCGCTGTTTCAGGCAGCCAAGGTGCTGGATATGGATAGGCGCTATGCGGATTTGGTGGTGCTGATGTCGGCTTATTTGGAGCAGTGGGGGGCGAATGGCGATTTTGCTCATGCGATAAACTGGAAGGGCAAAGCATATAAGGCGATGGATGAATACCCACGTGCGTTAACATCGTATTTTGAGATCATCAATGCCTATGGAAATGATGCCGAGCGAGGCGGAGTGGATTTGGTTTTGAATGAGGTGGTTAATGATTATAAAAGCGATGAGTTAGAAGGATATCGTTCAATCATTGAGGATGAGCTGGAGGAGCATCTGCTGAGGGCTTCGGAAAAAGGTGAACGGACGCTGGAACTTCGGTATCAGACGGTTTTTGTTGGAATAACCGAAGGTGCCGAGCGGGACGCGTTGGTTGATTCGATTGTGCAGTCTAAAAATGTTCCTGCTTCGGGGCCGGGAACGTTGGTTGTGATTGCCCGCGAAGCGGTGAAACGCAAGCAGTTTGAACTGGTGCACGATGCGGCGGATCGCTTTATGTCGAAATTTCCGGTCTCGAATGAGATGCTCTATGTGATGATCGCGAATATGGACGCTTTGGTTGAGGAGGGGAGCTATGCCGAAGCGGACGAACTCTCGGAGCAGATTTTGCTGAAGTTTGGATACAGCAAGTCGGTTGGTTATGCTCGCAAGCGGCGGGGCGATGCCTTTCGTTTGCGGGGCGACTTCACCAAGGCTCTGGAGGCCTATAAGGAGGTGCTCTCGATTCGTGAGTGGCGCGGCCCTTTGACGCCAGAAGCGCTCTATTATTCAGGAATATGCAAGCTGGAGCTGAATGATGTGGCGGAGGCGTTTGTTTATTTTCAGCGTATTTATGTGCTTTATGAAGATTATACCGAGTGGGTGGCTCCGGCATACGGTAAAAGTATCCAATGTATGGAAGCGCTCGGCGGATATGATCAGGAAATTATCAATACCTATAAAGAGATGTTGGCCAATGAAGTTGTGGCATTCACGCCGGAAGGCCTTGAGGCTGCAGAGCGGTTGCGCGAGCTTCAACCTGCGGAGGCGACGCGATGATGAATGGGCGTTCAATAATGATGGTGATGCTGGTCTGTTCTGCGGGATCGCTTTTTGCACAAACGCAGTATTCTGCAAAAGTGACCGTGAACTCGGGGAATTCTTTTGTGGTTAACCGCTTGAATGTTAAAGGCGATCGCCTTTATCGAAATGTAGGAAGTTCTTTCACCTCGCTTTCTATGATCAAGAGCATTGAATTCCGGTTCTCGGGCATTAGTCTGAAAATGTGCGATTCTATGTTTAGGATGGGGGATCGGAATGCGTTGGAAGGGCTGATTGAGCAGAATGTTGGGCCGCTAGCGCAGTATAGCAGCCTACCTACAAATCTGGGCGACTATCTGCATTGGTGGCTTAAGACGCAGTATTGGAATGGAAATTCAGCCGGTGTCAAAAAAACGATTGGCTATATTCGACAGACTGAAGATCCGCTACTGATGAATGTGGCGAGTATGTATTTTTCCATGCTTTTATTGGATCAGGGCAAGGTGGATGAGGCCCGCACCATTTTTTCAAGTATTGGGAGGCCGGAAGAAATGTCGGTTCCTATGACAGAATATATTCGCGGTAAATTGGCTTTGGAATCGGGCGAGCTTCGTGAGGCAATGCGGCATGTTGCTCGAATCGTTGCATTTCACAGTCGCAATAAGGAATGGTTGCCGCCGGCGACGGTGCTGGAGGCAAGAATTTATCAGCGTTTAGGGCATCCACAAAAAGCCGAGACGGTTGCCAATGAATTAATTATTGCCTATCCCAATTCGCGATGGAGCACGCTGGGCGAAACGATTAAAATGGAAATAACTGGAACCCGAGGAGGTTAGATAAATGAATAAAAAATATCTTGGAGTGGCTGCAATGATGGTGATGTTTGTTGGCATGATGGTGCCGATTGCGACATCGTTAGCGCAGGAAGTGGGGGCTGCTACTCCGGCTACGGCCGATGCTCAGGTTGCAACTGAAACCGTTACATTAGGTGCTTTGATTAAGCAGGGCGGTTGGGCCATGTATCCATTGGGCCTCTTCTCGGTTGCAATGTTTTATTTTATTATTCGCAATACGATGCTGTTGCGCGAAAAAAATATGTTGCGCGAGGATCTTAAGCCTCAGTTGGAGGAGTTGATGGCAAAACGTGATGTCGCAGGCATTCGCGAGTTGTGTTCTGAACATGACAGTTTGCTTACCGCGGTGTTGGGTGCGGGTATGGAGCGTATTTCGGAGGAGCATGAATATGATGCGATCCATGTCATGGAGGCCATTGAGGAAGCGGGAAATGAGCAGATGGTTACCTTTATGAAGCCGATTAACTTTCTTTCCATTATTGGCGGAACGGCTCCAATGCTGGGCTTGCTGGGTACCGTCTCTGGGATGATCAAGGCCTTTGCGCTTATTGAACAGGGTGGCATGGGAGATCCGGGTAAGCTTGCGGGGGCGATTGGGGAGGCTTTGATTACGACGGCGACCGGGTTGGTGATTGCGATTCCGGCGATGATTACCTACTTCGTGTTTAAAAATAATTTCATTAAGAGTATGTCCACCATGGGTCGCATGATCGGGCATTATCTGAATATCTATCGTTACGCGAAAATTGATTAGGTTTCCGGGGGATTTCCTTGAAATTTAAAATTCCAGTAGAGGGGGGCGACGACGAGATCAACATGGCTCCCATGATTGATATGGTGTTCCTGCTTTTGATCTTTTTCATGGTCGCTTCGCATATGTCGAAGATGGATCGCACGCCGGTGGAACTTCCGGTGGCGAATAAATCGACGGTGCCAGAAAATGCGGGCGGTCGGCAGCTGATAACCATCCGTTCGCTGGACCGAACCGGAGAACAGGTGGATATCCTGATGAATCTTAAAAGGCTTGAGGTCGAGGAAATTACTCCTTTGCTTCGGAAGGTTCTCTTGGAAAATCCCGATGCAGAGATTTACCTTCGTGCGGACCGATATGCCAAGCATAAGCACGTGAAATCGGTTATGGCAGCTTGTGCTGAGGGTGGCGTGGTGAATGTAATCTTTGGAACCTTTGAGTCGGGGAACTAAGCATGAAAGCTTGGGTTGAAGAACTAATTAATGAGAAGGCGGAGCTTCAGATTGCTCCGCTGATTGATGTGGTTTTCCTATTGCTGATCTATTTTATGGTTAGCGCGCGATTGAAGCGGCCGGAGGCGGATTTGAATCTTGCTCTGCCCGGTGCGGTTTCGGTGTCGACTCAGATGGAGATTCCTGATGAGCAGATTATTGAGGTGTTGGCCGATGGACGAATTGTACTGAACAATAAGGTGTATGCTTCACAGGATAAAAGCGATCTGGCGGGGCTTGAATATACGCTGCTCCGCTATAGTCAGGCGGCGAAAATATCGAAGTCCAAAGCTCTAATCACGATTGCGGCAGATGATGATGCGGTGCATGAGCGGGTGATCGATGTGCTGAATGCCTGCGCGGGTGCGGGCATTAAGAATGTAACTTTCGGTTCCGTGGAATAAGTTCCAATCCTTGGAGCTTTATTTTTGCGGTGGCCCCTCGGACTGGAGTTATGTGGGCGAGGGGAGATCTTTTCGGGTATATCCGACCTCTGCCAGTACTTTATCTGTTGTCTGGAAATGGCATTTTGCTGTCTCGAGCAGGATGCCCGGGCCTTTGTAGGCCACGAGTTTTTCGGCTTCCCGCCGGACTTTTTCGGATGCGCCTTTCGGGACTTCAAAGTTATGGATTTTCCCCATTTCTTTGAGTGCGTAAAGAAATCCTGCGCGGGCCAGGATTGAGGCGGCGGCTACCGCTGGGTCCGATTCGGCCTTGGTGCGCTGATCTAGTTTTATTTTTTTTCCTTTATCCAGCAGCGCACGCTCAATTTGGTGCGTCGGTCCAAATTTATCGGAGAGCGCACGAGGGCAGTCTGGAACTTTTTCGAGTAGATTTTCGATGGCCCGGGCATGTCCCCATGCAAGCATTTTATTCACGTTGCGTATTTTGGCATACATCCGGTTATAGGAGCGCGGGCCAATGGTCACCATGGCGCAGCGGTGCCCGAGGAGTTTCTTTATATCGCGCGCCATGCTGAGGGCGATCTTATCGGAGGAGATTTTTTTTGAGTCTCGCACGCCCATGTCGCGTAGTTTTACGACGAGTTCTGCGTTCACGAATGCGGAAGCAATAACCAGAGGTCCGAAGTAGTCGCCTTTGCCGCTTTCATCAATCCCCATGTGTGGTTGGGTGGCTTCTGGGTCCTGAAGATCTTCGTGGCCTCCCAATTGGACCCCCTTGAGAAGTTCGGTTTCTAGGGTAAAGGTGATCCATTCTTGGGCAGCTTTCCCTTGGATAAGGAGCTTGCCGGAGTTGTAAAGATTGATCCGGCAATCTGGAATGGAGACCGCAATACGCGTGTGAGGCACGTTTTGGGGCTCATATTTGGATGCGCTGAGTAGTTTGAGCGCTTCGCTCTGTTGCTGCTCGTTAAGTTTGAAAGTAAAAGAATTTGTTTTCATGGGGGGCGTCCGTCATACTTGTTAGCGATTTAATAACCGGAAGTGATCCGTACTGCAAGGATGCTTTTTAAAACAAAATTTATAAACCAAATATAGCCGAAGATGCAAAAAAAACGTAAAATAATAGTTCTATTCCTTGTTGTGTATATTTTTGCGGGTACCCCGTTTGTTTTTGCGAAAGACAACGGGGTTCCCCTTGTCCCGACGCATGCAGATGCTGCAGTTATCCTGGCCAGATACTCGGGGCTATTTGAGCGCTACGTAAATAAAGAGGCTACGCTAAGTGAATGTGTTGCTTTCTTTAATAAACAGGGCATTTACTTCGGATTAATGGAGGTGGTCAATGGGGAGGCGTTTACTCGGGCAGATTGTGCACGGGTCATGGGGCAGATCGAACTCATTCTTACTGGAGAGGCGAAGTTTTCGGGGGGGGAGGTTCAGTTGCCAAAAGGCATTGATTCGTGGCGGGAATTCTGTACCTTAGATGGGGTTGATTTTGAACGTGGCTACAAGATGATTGTTCAGGCGTTGAATAATGCTCGGAAGTTAAATCATTAGTTTGCTTGCGTCTGAATGAGGAATTTTATATTTTTACGAAACTTAACTTGAGGATTAAGGCATGATTAAACACAGTATGACCATTGGTTTGGTGATCGTTGCTCTCGCAGGTAGCGTGACTAATTGTAAAACATATGCAGCGCAAAGTGAGGTTGCATCTCAGGCAAAGCAGGCAATTGAATATGCAGAAGCTGAGGTAGAAAAAGCTCGTGAAGCAATTGAGCTAGGCAAGCAACTCATTACGCAAATTCCGGAGGATCATCTGTTGATGCCCGATGTCGCTCAAGTTCTTGAGTTGGCTTCGGAAAACTGGAAGACCGCCGTTGATTCTTTGAAAGGAGCAGAGATGAGTGCTTCTAAGATGGGATCCGCCACTCAAGACTCGATTGCCAATGATTATGCAATGCTTGCGAAGGTGAATGCGGGTGTTTCTGTGTCGGGTGCTAAGGTGGTTCAGATGTCCATTACATATCTTGACGCAATTGCTAACAATAAAACAGGTTCTCTGCGTATTATTCGTGCGGCGATGCAGGACGCACTGGAGTCTTCCTCCCAAGTTCAACTCAGTTATGAGCGCGTTAAAGCACTGATTTCGCAGAAATATTCTAAGTAAAGGAGCTCAATATGAATAAGCGGTTAAAACAAATTATTAGTTCAACGTGCATGGTTGTTGCCTTGATGGCGATCACCTCTCGAGCAGCGGTCGATCCCGCTGATGCTGCTGCCAAATTGGCAGATCTGGGAACCCTATCTGTTGTGGCTCAGGCCAATATTACGGAGGCTGCTGCCGGTGGTGATGTGGATGCTCTTGCCGAAGCGAGTCAGCTGGGGGCTGCTGTGGCCGTTGCCTTGGCACAGTCTCAAGAATCCTTTGAGACGTTGGAGCAGGCTGTCGCCGCGGGGAATGATGAATTAGCTCAGTCTTCCTATGATGACATTGTGGCAGCCTTGGGGCTCGCTTCGGATGCGATGGCTGGATTGGTTCCCGACGGAGTTATGGGGGCTTCCGATCAACAGATGGGACCGCAGATGGCAGATGATGCTTATGATCCGGTAAATATCTATGCTGATCCGTCTGACACTGACGCCGAGCAGGGCATTGCCGATGATCAATTCATTAATAACTGGTTAACCGGTGTGGTACCGTATGATAAACCGGCTACTGATACCTAAGTCTGTTGGATGAATCGAATTTTTAAAAGGTTGTTTTAAGGGAGTTATATATGATGACAAAGAGATCACTACAGGTTCTCGTCGCTCTTACTGTTTCCTCTGCTGCAACATACGCAGCTACGGAAAATGTAATACAATTTCAGAACCATGTTCGCATTGGGTACGATGACAATATCTACCAAAATAGTACAGACGAAGATTCCGCGTTTATCACGGAAATTATTAATTTATCTGCCAATCTCACTTTTTCATCTAGAACGGATGCCTTGCTGTACTGGGAACCCGAGTTTCGTTATCGTTTTGATGCAGATCCGGAATTTGTTACCTATCAAAACTTATATGCGAAGCTGAATCACGCATTGACAGAGCGTGCTTTTTTAACGCTTTCTGACCGGTTGTTTTATCGGCAGATGGATGGTCAGTCTGGTGGTGTAGATGATTCCAATCAGAATTATTTTGAAAATGATTTGAACGGTGCTGTTAATTATACATTAAACGACATCAGCTTTCTTACGTTGGGTGCAGGATATTCGTTCCGGATTTGGGACGATAGCGACTACGGAGAGTGGCAGGATGGTGCGGAAACGGGGGGGAATGATTTCAACGAGTTTAACGCTGATTTTTCTTACTATCGTCAAATTAAGCCGAATAAAACTCAGGCGATGGCGGGGATCGATTATTCCAATTTGGAATATGATGGAAGTCGCGGTGGTTTTGACTCGCTGTCGTTAATTGTGGGTGTGGATCAGACGTTTAATCCCCAGGTAACGGCATTTGGGCGCGTCGGATATTCTATGTCGACGATTGATCAGGTTAATGGCAGTGAGGATACCTCTGCACCATATTTTAAAGCGGGTGTGGAAGTTAGTCCATCTGAAAAAACTCAAGTATCGGGTTCGTTGGGCTACTCGCTATCACGATCTGAAAACTCAGCTTATAATGCACAGGATCGCTTTGATATTGGAGTAAGCGTACGTAGAGATCTTACGGCTAAGATTGCTTTGACGGGGGCCCTTAATTATATTTTAAGTAATTATGATGGCTCATATAGTGCTAATTATGGTGCAGATCTTCCCGATGTCGATGATGCACTGATTATCTTCAGTTTGCGTTGTGCATATCAGCTTAATCGTAATAACTTTGTTGAAGCGGGTTATCTGTTCCGAACTCGTGATCTTTCCGGAGGGCTGGATGATAATAGCGACTGGGATGGGAACCGCGTGGATCTGGCTTGGAGATTACGTCTCTAGAACCATTTGATTATTGTAAAATTGATTTGAATGACGAGGTGGTGAAGGGTTACCTTCACCACCTTAATTTTTGATAGGGAGTACCTTTTATGAGTAATGAATCAACGGAGCAGTCGAGTACACTTCACTTTCTCGACTATTGGCGAGTAATTCGGTCGAGAAAAGAAATTGTTCTTGCTGTAGCAATTCTGGTGATTCTGACCGGTACCGTTTACACATTAATGTTGCCGAATATCTATGCTTCATCGGTTCGTATTCAGGTTGCAGAGGATGCGCCCGAGATCAATCCTTTTGCTGCGCAGCAGTCGTATTTCACCTCGTATAATCCCTATTTTTTACGTACCCAATTTGAAATATTACAATCGAAACCCATTCTTTATGAAGTGCTGAATCGCCTTAATCTGCGGCAGGAGTGGGGCAGTGATGGTGAAGATCTCCCAAGAGATATTGCCTATAAGATTCTCGATAATAGTCTGTCTGTGTTCCAACAGCGGGATACATCATTAATCGTAATCAGTGT
The DNA here is from genome assembly GCA_037132875.1 of Pontiella sp. GTDB lineage: Bacteria > Verrucomicrobiota > Kiritimatiellia > Kiritimatiellales > Pontiellaceae > Pontiella. The sequence goes on along the minus strand of JBAHZU010000028.1, from coordinate 8,425 downwards.
GAAGCGCGATACTCCTGAAGAGGCGGCTAATATCGCGAATGAACTGGCTGACGTATATCGAGACTCTCGTTTGGATTTGGCGGTGACGACTGCGCGGAGTGCGATTGATAAAATTGAAGAAGCGCTTAAAGAACAACGTATCCGTATGGAAGTTGCGGAGGAAAAGGTGCAACAGATCCGTTCCGAACTGGACATTGCAGTGGTCGGCGGTGAAGGCAGTATCGATGTGGGCGATATTCGTATGCAGCAATTGGAGGGCGATCGCCTGATGGCCCAGAAAGAAATGGGGGAGCGGGAGGATCTACTTAAAATTCTAGAAAATTTGGATGATAAAGATTTAGTCGAACGCGCTTCTTACATCACATTTGATCAGATTGTCATGTCAACGATTCAGCATCTTCAGGATATTAATGTTCAACTAAGCTCTCTTGATGCGGATTATGGCGTAAACCATCCAGAAGTTAAGCGTTACATGCTTCAGAAGAAAAAATTGGAAGAGACTCTTCAGGGCAGGCTTCGGGCGCTACGTAATGGCCTGCAGACTGAGTATATGATTGCTAAGAATAATTTCGAAAGGCTCGATGATGTTCTGGCATTGGTTCGTTCGGAGACGATTGAAGCACAGGGAACCAAATATCGCCCATTTCGAAATGCACAAGATGATTTAGAGACGGAGCGGTTTATTTATCTTCAGTTGAAATCAAAGCATCGCCAGGAGATTATTACCCTGGGAGTCCCGCGTAATCCGGTAGAAATTATTGATGTAGCTGAGCCGAATCGACGTCCAGTCAGTCCGAACCTTTTCATGAATGTGTTAATGAGTATTTTTGTCGGTCTCGGGGCAGGTGTCGGTTTAGCATACTTCATTGAATATTTGGATACGTCGATTAAGACTGCGGATGATGTTGAGCGCATTCTAGGATTGCCGGTACTGGGTTTAATTCCTCAGAAGGTACGCCCCTTGATTGAGGAAGGCCCGGATAGTGAGCACGCGGAGGCATACCGAGTGTTACGCACGAATCTGGCCTTCACGAAAGGGGGTTCGCAACGGGGTGCATTTTCTGTTCTTTCGAGTGGGGCCGGTGAGGGTAAATCAACCACGGTTTTCAATTTGGCTTACGTGAGTGCGCAGCAAGGTGAGAAGGTATTGCTAATTGACGCTGACCTGCGTCGTCCTGTGCAACACACCATTTTGGGGGTATCTAATCGCTTTGGTTTAACCAATGTTCTGTTGCGGGATGTGCCGGTTGAAGAGGCGATTAAAGCAACGAGTGTTCCGAATCTTCATTTTCTTCCCAGTGGGCGTCTTCCGAGATCTTCGATCGGGGTATTGGATCCGAAGCGTATTGGTGAGCTGATCGCCAGTTTGAAAACGAAATATGATGTGATTTTAATTGATACCCCCCCTTTGGTTGGTATTAGTGATTCTTCGATTATTGCAAAAGAAACGGATGGTGCGATTATTGTTGTGCAGTACCGTAAATACCCTCGTGAAATGCTGATTAAAGCCAAGGATATGATTGAAGCTCTAGGCGTGAACGTAATCGGAGCGGTATTGAATAACATCAATATCATGCGTGATGATTATTACTATTATTATCATTCGTACTCCTCGGACTATTATAATAGTTCGCAGAGTGAAGCGTCTATGGATGAAGAATCTTAATTTTAAGTGATCTAGGAATTAATATAATGCGAATCTTTTTTACTACAGCACTGTTAATCGGACCATTCTTGCTTGCTGGATGTGTCATTCAACCCATAAATGGAGGGCGCTCAGAAGAAAAGGTCCCCACATTGACGCCTGCTGGCTTGAGTTCTGAGGAGGGCGCTATCATTAGTGGGTATACCATTAAGGCGCTTGATCCATTATTTATCCGTTTTAATGGCATTATTGAACAACAAACTCTCGAAGTTATTGTGGATGAAAATGGGAAAATTAATCTACTGCACATTGTCGACTCCATCCAAGCGGGAGGGTTAACGACCTCTGCCTTGGAAGCGTTGATCGAGAAGAGCTATATCGAAGGTGAAATTTACAAGAATGTATCTGTAAATGTTACAATGACGGCGAAAGTTTTCTATATGCAAGGTGAGGTCAATCAGCCGGGTCAGTTTCCTCTATCCAGTGGTACGACGCTGTTGCAGGCCATTGCCGGTGCTCGAGGACCGACTGCGTTTGCTAACTTGAAAAAAGTAACGATTACTCGTCAAGGTAAAGTGTATACCTTTGATATTGAGAAATTGGAGGAAGATCCATCTCGGGATGTTAAGATTGCTGCTGGCGATGTTATAAAAATATTGCAGACATGGTATTAATCCATCGGCGTGGTTAAACTCGAGATCATGTCATGGACATACCATCCGTCACGAAAAGGATTGGAATATTTGGAGGAACGTTTGATCCTGTTCATGTCGGTCATCTTGTGATTGCTCAGGATGCTGCTGAACAATTAGGCCTTTCCGAAATAATCTTCATACCTGCAGCCATTCCTCCCCATAAGCAACATGTACAGCAAAGTTCTGCTGAGCACCGACTCAGCATGCTCGATGTTGCTTTAGAGGGGGATGTTCGGTTCAACGTTTCAGACATAGAAGCACGTCGAGGCGGAGTTTCTTATACTTTTGATACAATTTGTGAGGTGAAATCAAATCAATCAGATATTGATTTGGTACTGATCGTCGGAAGTGACACCTTGATCGATTTGCACAACTGGTACAAGATTGACGAATTGCTTGGGCTATGCGAGGTTGCCTCTTTTAGGCGACCCGGTGATGGTGATTTGAAACAGATCGAGCAGAAAGTTAACCTTCCGGAGCATTACAAAAAGCAGGTTTTAAAGAATTCTTTTGAATCACATATGATCGGGATATCTTCTACTGAGGTGCGGATGCGCGTCGCGGAAGGGCTGAGTATTAAATACCTGGTTCCCCCGGAAGTGGAAACATACATTTTTGAGCAGAGCCTTTATCGAGGCTGAGAGGAAATATGGAAAAGACAGATCAGGAAATTATTAACGAAATCATCACGTTTCTAGACGATCGTAAAGCGGAAGATATTGTTACGCTGGATCTTCGGGAGCGCGCAAATATCGCAGATTACTTTATTATTGCGACCGGAGCGAACAAACCGCATCTCAAATCATTATACGATGGATTGAAGCGCCTCTTCAAAGATGCAGGTTTTAAGGGATACCATAAGGATGGTGTCCCCGAGAGCGGTTGGATGATCATGGATTATCATGGAGTCATGGTTCATATATTTGAGCGAGAACTTCGCGAGTTTTACGATCTTGAAAAGTTGTGGAAGGATATGCCCTCTGTGGATCAGAATGAGGCTGAATAATGGCCTTTAAGATATACAACACCATGAGCCGGGCTAAGGAAGAGCTGGTTCCTATGGATGGAAAGCATGTGCGAATGTATACGTGCGGACCTACGGTGTATAACTATGCTCATATTGGCAATTTTCGGGCGTACATGTTCGAGGATCTTTTACGTCGATATATTAAATTCTGCGGGTTTGAAGTTACACAGGTTCAGAACCTGACAGACGTGGATGATAAAACAATTCGGTCATCGATCGCCGAGGGCGTTCCTTTAAAGGAATATACCAAGACCTATATCGATGCGTTTTTTACGGATCTCGCTAAGTTGTATATTGAACCCGCCGAGCACTATCCCGCCGCCACGGATTTTATTCCCGAAATGATATCCATCATTGAAACGCTTTTTGAGAAGGGCTATGCGTATCAATCGGATGATGGCTCGGTGTATTACAGTATCGATAAGTTTGAAGAATACGGCAAGCTGGCGCGTTTGGATCGAGAAGGCATGCAGTCTGGAGTCCGCGTTGCTCAGGATGAATACGATAAAGACAACGCAGCCGATTTTGCGCTGTGGAAAGCCTATGTTCCCGAAGATGGAGAGGTGGTTTGGGATTCGCCTTGGGGCAGAGGTCGTCCCGGTTGGCACATCGAATGTTCCGCGATGAGCATGAAATTTCTCGGCGAAAGTTTTGATATTCATACCGGCGGCGTTGATAATATTTTCCCTCATCATGAAGATGAAATTGCTCAATCTGAAGCCGCAACAGGAAAAACCTATTCCAAATACTGGATGCACTGTGGATATTTGGTGGTAGACGGCAAAAAAATGTCCAAATCCGTGGGCAACTTTTACACGCTTCGTGAGATCCTCGAGATGGGATACACGGGTCGTGAAGTACGCTATGAACTCCTGTCGTCACACTACCGCCAATCGCTTAATTTTGCTTTTAAATCTTTGGATTCAAACCGGGCCTCACTCAAGCGTCTCGACGAATTCTATTCGCAGGTTATCGATGCAATCGGATCTGCGACGGAGGCTGGAGTGCTCCCCGAATGGGCTCAGCATAGCCGAGCTAAATTTGTGGAATCCATGGATGACGACTTGAATATTTCTGGGGCCATGGCTGCGGTCTTTGATACGGTTCATGCTGGAAATAAAGCCTTGGCTGAAACTCCAATGTCTGGAGCGGAGGCGCTGGCCGTTTCCGAACTGTGGAAAGAGCTGGATACCGTACTTGGATTTTTGATTCCACAACAGGAAGACGTTTCTGAAGAAGTAACGGGGTTATTGACGGCCCGCGCTGTGGCTCGTGCTGAAAAAAACTGGGGCGAATCAGATCGTATTCGCGATCGGCTTGCTGAACTGGGATGGACCGTAAAAGATACACCAGAAGGTCCAAAACTCAGAAAGCTATAGCATGCTTGGTAAATTCATTACGTTTGAAGGTCCAGAAGGCAGCGGGAAGTCTACGCAGATTCGTCTGCTGGTCAAAAAACTGGAAGAGCAGGGGATGGATGTCACTTGCACTCGTGAGCCCGGAGGAACGGCGACGGGGGAGCAGATCAGAAATCTTCTACAACACGATGCGGCTGGCGAGCCGCTCTGTGATCGCGCTGAGTTATTACTTTTTACGGCGAGTCGGGCTCAATTAATGGATCGCATCATTCTTCCAACCCTTGGACAGGGGGGCTGGGTGCTTTGTGACCGTTTTATCGATTCGACGATGGCTTATCAGGGATTCGCTCGGGGCATGGATATTGCCACGCTGGATTCGATTAATGATTTTGCCACCTACGAGCGAAAGCCTGATTTAACGTTGCTACTCGATTTAGATGTCGAGGCCGGTTTTCGGCGTTTGGAAGAGCGCTATGCCGATTCAGAGGAATCGCATGACCGTTTCGAGCGGGAAGCCCGTGCATTTCATCATAAGGTACGTGGTGGTTATCATGAGCTGGCCGAGCGAGAACCCAATCGTTTTCGCATCATTAATGCCGACCGCTCTATCGACGAAGTGGCGGCCGAGGTTTGGACTGCGGTCAACGAGGGGGTGCTCTGAAGATGGATGTAGTGGATCAACATGCGGAAGCATGGCAAGGCATACGGAATGGATTTGCGTCCGATCGTCTAGCTCATGCCTATACCATTGTTGGATCGCCCCGAGGGAATGCGCTCCATTTTGCTGAATCATTTCTGAAACTGCTTTTTTGTGAGCGTCCGGAGAAACCGTGCAATGAATGTAAGAATTGCCGGCAAATTGAGGCCCATAAGCATGTGGATACGCTGTGGATTGAGCCTCAGAGTAAATCGCGCCAAATTTTGGCAGATGATATTCGTGGATTGATTAAACGCATGTCACAAACCTCGTTCAACGGAGGCTGGAAGGCTGGAATTATTCTTTCTGCAGACTGCATGAATGAAAGTTCCGAGAATGCGTTGCTCAAGACATTGGAAGAGCCTCCCGCAAAAAGTATTTTGCTGTTGGTAACGGACTCCGCACAGTCCTTGCTACCAACCATTATCTCCCGTTGCCAAAAAATTGTATTGTCTGAAGGGAATGCCAATGCAGAAGCTGAACGTTGGCATGAACCCCTCCTGGATATGTTGCATGGCCTGCCGCCCACCGGTGGGCTGGATGCGGCTCGGTTGGCTGGTCAGTTGAAAGGTTTGCTCGATATCGTTAAAGACGGGATTGCTGATGCCGTTATTGAAGACCTGGACCAGAATGATGAAGCACTGGATGAATCGAAACTGAAAGTGATTCTGGAGGCGCGGACCAATGCACGATTAAAAGAAGTGCAAGCCGATGTCTTCCGAGTGATGCTCGAATGGCAACGTGATGTGCTGTTGTTGGTATCTGGTATGGAGCGCGATAACCTGATATTTTCCAAGGATTGGAACATTTTGCAAGAGCAGGCCAAGCTGCATACGCAGGGATCTGCTCTTAAAGCCATTCAAGAAATCGAAGGCATATCCCGTCGACTAGACCGGAATATTCCACCGTTGCAAATTTTCGACGAGGCCTTTCGGAAATTGGTTCGTCGCTAGTCTTTTTGAAGCTGATTCACCAACGCTCTTAATGCGAGCGTATATCCAAAGCCTTGAAACCCCATGATCTGCCCAATGCACGCTGGAGCGGTGAGGCTCGTGTGGCGGATCTCTTCGCGAGTGTGCGTATTGCTCAAATGAATTTCCACGGCCGGAACAACATCGGCTACCGCTTTCAGTGCATCGCAAAGGCCCAAGCTTGTGTGGGTGAGGGCGGCCGGGTTAATGACCAGTCCGTCAAAGGTTCCGCGTGTTTCTCCAATCCAGGTAATCAGATCGGCTTCAGAGTTGGACTGTCTGAAATCAATCTCGACCTCCGGGAAGAGTCCCTGCAGGCTGGCTTCGATATCGTCCAAGGTTTCATACCCATAGATGTCCGGTTCGCGGGTTCCAAGCAGATTTAGATTAGGGCCGTTCAGTACTAAAATTTTCATTATATCCTCCAAAGATAAGGAAAAGCTAAATTACTCCTCGTCAGGAAACAAGGATAAGTCGGTCTGCACCTCACCCGAAGTTAGGCAGAAGAGCAGGTTATCCGCGAATTAATTGCTATATGTAATGGTTTCTAGCCATGAGGGGTTGAACCGCAAGGTAAATTTGCTGACGAGAAAATCGTTCGGATTTCGAAGCCATAATGTGTTATAAATCGACTTTTCATAGATCGGTGCGCGGGAGGAACGGGGTCATGCTTACCCTCGCAGTCCAGAGCGGCTGCGCCACAGAGCATCGATTGGTTTAAAAGACTGGGAATAAAGTCAGGGAGAAATGGGCATGATATTGAAGAAACGAAAGAGGCTAGGGATCGTTTGGGCAGTTTGTTGTATGGCTTCTGCGTGCGTCGGGAATATAGCGCAACAGTCAGCTCATCCGGAAAAGAACGGCAATCCAATTTATGATGGACTCGGCATCGTGCCGGTAGACGGCGGTTTCAAACAAGATGACTATTGGGTTTGGGGAAGTTCCATCGTGAAAGGTGATGATGGTAAATATCATATGTATGTTTCCCGCTGGCCGAAAATCTTGAAATTTCATCCGGGATGGATGGTAGCCTCTGAAATTGCGCATGCCGTATCCGATACGGCTGTTGGTCCTTACACCTTCAGTGATGTTGCGCTTGGGGCGCGAAGTCCGCAGTACTGGGATGGCTGTTCGCAGCATAACCCAAAGGTGTTTAGGCATGGAGATACCTACATCCTGTACTATATGGGGTCTACGCATCCGTTTGATGATGCGCGCGAGCATCCGGAAGAGGTAACATTAGGGTCAAAATATTCCATCGTTGGCCGTTCAAATAAACGCATTGGAGTGGCCACCTCAAAAAGTCCGTATGGACCCTGGACACGGATGGATAAGCCGGTGCTGGATACGAAGCCGGACACGTTCTATAGTTTTCTGACGTCCAACCCGACGCCGGTTATTCATGAAGATGGTAGTGTCCTCCTGATCTTTAAATCACGGACCTATAATGAATCTTTTCCATTTCAAAGCGATATGATGCTGGGGGTGGCCACGGCTCCGCATTATACCGGGCCCTATACGGTGGTGAAAGACGAACCGATCTTCAGCGAAACCCGATTCGGAGTGGTGGAAGACCCCTACTTATGGCTGGATGATGACGGTTATCACATGCTAGCCAAAGATATGAGGGGTAAGCTGGTCAATCAATCGCATTGCGGTTTTCTGGCTCATTCAGAAAATGGATTGGATTGGACGTTGGATGAACATCCGCTGGCCTATACGAAAGAGATTCGCTGGGACGACGGGAAAACGGTTGAAATGGGGCAGCTTGAGCGAGTGCAGGGCCTGATTGAGGACGGAGTGCTGACGCATCTCAGTTATGCGGTCATGGACGGCCCAGGAGGCTTTAGTAATGGCTCCAACACGTGGGCCATTGTGGTTCCGCTTGATGCGGAATAGGACCATCTGTAGACCTTAACGAAGAGAGATGAGCACCGCCCCATATTGAAAAATAAGTTGAGTACATACGAAGGTTCCAAATGAAAACGGGACCTTCCATGGTATTCCTCTTTGGGGCGGTGACCTCCGTTTT
>JBAHZU010000013.1:0-10198 GCA_037132875.1 Pontiella sp. | reverse complement strand
CCGTGTAAGTAAATTATCGGGGGGCTGTTTTATGCAGTCCGGAAACGGCACTGCTGCCCCGATTACTTCGATCTCATCAGTCAGGGTTCGTTTGTTTACATAGCGTTCTGCGTGGGCAGAGCTATGTTCATGAATGAAAGGAACCGCTGATGAAATATGTATCGATATACCATGCAAACCTGAACTATGCCTACCTGCCGGAACGACGGTATGAGTTTGTGATCCGAAGCAGCTATGAGCTGATTTTTGACACCTACCGCGATAAACTCCCGACCGATAAATATGTTTTCGAGGCTTCTGGTTACACCATCGAGCAGATGGCGATTAAAACCCCGGATGTGCTGGAAAAGCTGAAGGCCGCCATTGCCTCCGGCCAATGCGAATTCATGGGCTCGCCTTATGCCCACCCCATGCTTCCCAATTTCCCAGAAGAGGATGGCCGCTGGGCGATTAAATTCTCGAACGATAGTTACAATAAATACCTCGGCATGCAGCCAAAAAGCTTCTGGAATCCGGAATGTGGATGGCGCAGCTATGTGAAAAATCAGGTAGCTGATAACGGCTATAAAAACCTGTTGCAGGAATTTGAACAATACAGCCGATCCTTGGATTTAGAGGGCAATCCGTTGCGCCCTGAAATTTATGATGTCGAAAAAATCGACAACTCGCAGTTCTACAACTTCGACTTTAAATATGATTTGCCGGGTACGGAAAAAGCGTTGCACTTCCCGTTCAAAAACCTCGAAGGTATGGAGCCCGATACGCTCCGCATCTTCCTGCGCACCGACCGCGTGGCCGTGTTCGGTGTCCGCTATTTCATGAGTCATCCCGGTCATTCGCTCGAAAATTATGTAGAGCTCATTAAAAAGTTTTCTGCGCAGCATCCTGGCGAAGAAGAGGGGGCCATGCTGATCTATGCTGACGATGCAGAATATGTGGGCACGAATGCGTGGTATAACCTGAAATATTGCAACGATCCGGATCAAATTTTCGAGCGCATGCCCGATGCCGAGGAGAAGCTGATTGCTATGGTGGAAGCGGTCCGCGAGATGGGCGAATTCACGTCGTTTGATTCCGCGTGTAATGAGATCCAACCCTTGGAAGATAAAATTAACTTCAACGACAATATGTCGTGGCATGGCGGCCAGGCCTCCAATTGGTCTGGCACACCCATGGCGCTGTTACTCCGTCCATGGCAGCAACTTGTTCGCGATAAATTGAAGGCGGTTGAGGCGGACTTGCCACAGGATATGTTGGAGCGGATTTGGTTCCATCTTACCAATTCCTATAATTCCGATGGCCAGTGGCCGCCGACTACCAAGGCCTCTCCGCACATTATCTATCCGTTCAACTATGGCTACAACTTTAACAACTTGCTGATGGCCGAAACCCTGCTGGGGGGCGTTGATCGTTCAGCATTGGATACCGATCCGCTGGAAACGATGAAAGCCATCTTCACCATGCAGCAGGATCTAGTACTCGAAAAAGCAGAATTGCTTATGGTTTCGGGATCGGATGAAGAGAAAAAATCGGCCGCTTTTGCGAAAGATTTGATTCTCCGTTCGCGCGACACCTCTGGGATTGCTCCGGGAACCCGGGTGCTGTATCCGTCGGAATATGAAGTGCGAGCTGATGCCCTGATCCTCGCGCGCCAACTCGTTGGTGGTGTGGTGGTTTCTGGAGATAAGTAGGCAACGTCTACGTGGAGCATAAAATGAATCTATGCATGAGAATGATAGTGGTGAGCGCATGGTTGCTGATGGCAATGGGGAGTCGCGCGGAACTTCCCCCAACGACGATATTGGATCAGGTTGTTTTGGGAAATACGGGGTCGGAGCAACAGCATCAGATGAAGGCGGTATCTGCGCCGAAGATGGTGGGTGGGGTTGATCAGATTGCCCGTATCGTTTCGGTGGAGGGCGGATTAACCTTTACGCTGAAGTGCGATCCGGTGAAACCGAATCTGGTGACCCTTCGTTTGTGGGGCGGCGATGTGAAGCGGGAGGTGAAGACCCTTTCCGGTGGCGTCGTAAACATGGCTGCGGAAGAGGTTCGCATCAACGTGGATGGAAAAGAACTGAAATCGCCGGGCGATGAGAAGCTTTCTGATCAGCCTCTTTTTCCGGGGCGGTTTGTCTATCGGACGGTGGCCTTGCCGCTGAAATCAACGTTTGGAAAGGAGGAGGTCACGCTCCTCATTAAACCGGCCGGTGCATCAGGCGGTGAGTATTCAACGGTTGGGGGGCCTGCGGCAAAGCAGGTGGAAGCTGGGTCCTGCAGTCGCGGGATTTATGCTGTTTATCTGCATACGGAAGATATTTTTGTTCCGCCGGCCGATGTGGTGTATGGCGCAGTGCCTGAAGATGGAACTCAAACGTTGGCTTTCCCCGCTCCGGCGGCAAAGCCATTGAATCTGGACGTGATGCGCATCAACCTAGTGCGGGCCATTGATCAGGCCGTGGAGGAATTGATGCGCCGCCAATTGTATGGTTCGGCGTATGAAACCGCCCGTGATGAATTGGATATTCCGAAGAAGATCGACGGCCTCTTCCATTGGAAAGGGCTGGAGGAATATCTGCATGCGGGCCGGAAAGAGCAATGGGGACGTGATGACTGGTTGTATCATGTGACCGGATCGGCCAGTGGTCGTCCGCATGGTGCTGCGGGCCATTTGTATATGGCGATGTATCGCGAGCCGGGATCTCGCTATTTTAAGGATCCGGAGATGCTAACGCGGACGATTGCCTTGCTGGATGGTTATTGTCGTTATCAAGGGGCCGATGGCGGTTGGGAAATCGGTGGCGGGGTTCCCGGATGGATCGGTGGGCCGAATCGTAGTCGGGCCACCGGAGGGCTTCCTGGATACTTTGCCGCTGGACTGGCGCACTCGTTTATGGGCATTTTGCCGGAGTTGCAAAAGAATCCAACCTGGTTTGCTGAAAAGATGGATCACAACGGGGACGGGAAAAAGAGTGTCTCGCGGAAAGAGGCCTATATTCAGCTTTTTCGCAATTGGATCTGGAAGGATTACCCGCGGCTTTCGCTGCGTACCGGATGTGCCAATCAGGATATGCATACGGCATTGGCAGCTTGGCGCGTGAATGAATGCCTGAAGATCCTTTCGCCGAACGATGCTTTTCCGGATTCCTTTTTTAACAGTGCCTTCCGAATGGTGATGGGGATTATGCCGCGTGAAGCGGACTTTGAAGCGTTCACGTTGAGTATTACTGAAAAAGTGGATCGGGGTAGAGCGGGGGATCAGGTGCTGATCTCTCCCGGCGGGGTGACGATGGAGTGGGGTTTTGCTCCGGGCTACGGCCAGATGCAGGGCACATTTGCTGAAATGTGTAAAATCACCGGCGATCCCGTATTGTTGAGTCAGTACGAACGTTTTCTGGGGGCCATTCAACATTTCTTTATTCCATGGAACAACGGAAACTATTGCACTTGGATGGTGGAAGCGGCGATTGGATCTCGGAATACACAGACACCATTCCGTCCAGGGGCTTGGGGTGAGTTTGTGTATGCTGCCAACGAAATGAAGAATCCGATTGCACAGCGTATTGTTCGCTTTGGATTGGAACAGACCGATAATTTTTCGGAAGTCAGCCACGGTCGTAAAGATCGTATGCACCTCACAAGTGAGGCGACTCGAACGCTCAATACGCTGGAAAAAATTGAGGAGTTTGAGCAGTTCTGGAAACTTCCGGCCACCACGTATCGTCTGCCCGCGGAGCGTTCCGGACCCTATTTCTGGACGGATCCAACATCCAGTGCGCGGATTATTGATCCAATTATGATCAAGGAAGGCGACCGGGATCTGCTCTACATTCAGTGGAATCTTTATCAGCTGATTACAGATCGATATCTTTCCTATGGGCATACGCAGGCGGTTGAACAGCATGATTTTGTGCAGGGGCAGTTTGGGCCGTTTTATGTGGCCATCAATCGGGCTAAAACCGGGGGTGACGATGTTAACCGCGAAGGGGGACCTCGCACGTATACTCCTCCATCCGGAATGAGCGAAGAAATAGACGTCCTTAGTGGCCAAACGGTGGACCTCAGTGGTCCGAGTGAAATGCCCAGTGGAACCGCTTATATCTTCGACCTGCGCGATTAGTCTGAGGTAGCGATCGGGGTTAATGTCAAATGGATCATCAATTTGGTCATTAACCTCGTGTGCTAAACCCCCTGCTTCATCGGCATCATAGAGCCGTCAACCCAGCTTCCTTCGATAAGGAGTTCACTGCGGTGCTTTGGAAGACCAAAGCTCTTTTCATTGATGAGAGCAGTAAGCATGCGGGTGGCGGCCCAACCGATTTCATAGGGATGTTGGTTGATCCCGGTATTGATATCGGTGTCATGCACCGTGGTGGTGGCTATGGCGATATCTTCTGGAATGCGATAGCCGAGATTGTCCAGCATGCGGTGAGTTTCACTGCTATCGGTTAGGATGGCATCCGGCTGGGCCTGTTCCAGCCAGTGCTTAAACTGGACCTGTTGTTGTTCGAAGGGTTCTTCCGGATTCCAAGTGAGTATAGGCAACTGCTGAGATGAGGGTAGTTTTTGTTGGGCCCAGAAAAAACCACTGCCAAAAAGGCGCCTTCTCAAATACTGGCATGTGCATCCGATTCGTTGATAGCCGAGTTGCTGAATGCGTTCGAAGGCCTGCATGGTATTTTGATGTTGCGAACTACTCACAAAGTGGGTTGCTGGTTCCGGGATGGCTTGGCCGAAACGCACGACCGCAAAGTCGCTCCAATTAAAATGATTCAGGACGCCCGACATCGTTCCAAGTGGCGGAAGAAGAATACCTTGAATGTTCCGAGTGCGAAGGATGGTTTTCAGCCGGGGGATCGGGAGGTCTAAAAGGTTGAACTCAATGAGCTGAAAACCCATTCGCCGGGCATTTTCAACTGCCCCCTGCCAATATAGATCAAACTCGTTGTGCTGTCGGAGAAGTTCCGGAGGCGACCAGGTGTTGAACCAGGCCAGTTCCGCCTGTATGGCTTGCTTTCCCCCGGTCTTGCTGTATCGGGAAAGCGCCGCCAACAACGGATCCGGGACATAGCCCATTTCATCTGCCTTGGCTTGAATTCGAGCTTTCTGTTCGGGAGCCACATTCTGCATATTGCGCAGTGCTCGTGAGACCGTAACATGGGAAATTCCCAACTCACCGGCAATATCGCGAAGGCTGATTCGCTTCTTTGGTTTATCATTATGCATTGAACGTGGGGCTCCTTCATCAGGTATTTTATCGAACCGAACGAGATTTCGAACCCTGTTCGTATTGTTTAATTCCGGTCATTGGTCCGTGGGTTTAAACCCGGAATCTCTCTTCACAGAACGAATCTTTATCTTCACACAGTTTCATCTTAAATGCCAGTAATGTAACAGGTTTCATAGTGTGAGACTTGGTCGGATGACATGGTCGTGTATAACTGGAACAAAGTCGGAATAGGATGAATCTGACTCGGTTGGAAGGATGCATATATAGAGCTCGTGAGTTCTCTGGCAAGGGATTATGAATCACAAGGCAGATAAGCCAAAAAGTAAAGGTGAGATGATGATGAAAAATATAGTCACGATGAGTATGGTGGCATTGTTCTGCGCAGTTCAAACTGTAACTGCGCAGTTTTTTGCGAACGATTTGACGGACGCGAGCAGTGTTGCACTGGATTTTGACGAATATATTGGTTCGCAGAGTAACAGTGTTTGGACCTATACGAATGACTATGCGCTGGCGCAGGATGGTTCAACCAATACCGTACTGCAGGGGGGGGGCGGTTCTGGACTGGGTGACAATCGATGACAATACTGCTCGCAGTTATCAGGGCACGGTTTATTCCAACTGGATGGGGCACTCTTGGACCGCTCGTATTGCCGTGGAAACGGTGAATACAGACCCAAAGAACACGCTGTTTTTTGGTCTGGGATCACCGGTTCCGAATGAAGGTGCTAATAATGAACCGCGAGATGGGCAAAGCGTTTATGTATATTGGCAATCTGGCGCCTCCAATTCAAAGATTAAGGTCAATCGCAATGGAACGGATGTTGTGAATACTCAAACTTGGCAGGGCGATCCGGGATATGACATTCTTATGACCTATAACCATCTCACGAAACAGGTCCAGTTTGAGGTGGATAACTGGAATGGTGGACGAGGTTTTGGTGATGAGATCGACGTGACCTGTGCTCCGGTTTCTATTGATGGTTTTCTGACTAATACGAACGAGATGCACATTTTCTTTGGGGCTAATGGCAAAGTGACGTTCGGGGACTTTGAAGTGTATGAGATTGAAGCCTCTGCCTTACCTCCCGCTCCGGAGAATTTGTATGCTTGGCCGGAAACCAATAACTCGGTGACGGTTTATTGGGATGAGGCGGCTCTGGCAACGGGTGGATACTGTGTTTATCGTTCGGTGGACGATGTAGAAACAAACTATGTTCAAATTGCCACGAACGTTATGGATACCTCCTTCACTGATACTGCTGTAACGGTAGGGGTTACCTATTACTATAAGGCGTCCGCAGTGAGTCCGAGTGGAGAGGGAGCTCTTTCAGGTTCGGAATTTTCTGTACCGAACAAATATAATATTTTTGGTGTGATGCATAACTCAAGCGCATTGGAAACCAGGTGGTTCTATGAATTATTTGACCGAAATCTGGATACGTTCTGTGATGACAACGCTTCCGGTGGTTATGCAGGTCTTGATTATGGAGCGGGTAACAACACTCAGGTCTTGTATGTTTCCTTCAGGCTTCGCAACGACTCTTTTGGCTCCGGCGATGACGGAACATTGGTTGTTGACGGGGTGACCAATAGTGTGACCCGTTCGCAGAACGGCACCTTTGGAGCTACATTCGAGGGATCGAACGACGGAGCTACTTGGACGGAGTTTGCTGCGATTACGAATATTGCCGCAATGGGCGAGTGGAATCAGCTTACCGTCACGGATACGACAGCCTACCGGTATGTTCGCTATAATTCCGCCCCCAGCGGTTGGAACAACTATGTCATGGCCGATGTGGAATTCCTCACCGCCGCCGACTTTACCGCGAAGGGAACTCCCATCCTCTGGCTTGAGGAATACGGTTTAACGGAGGCCGATGACGAAGTGGATACCGATCTCGATGGACTGAAAAACTGGGAAGAATATATTGCCGGAACGGATCCAACGGATTCCGCTTCCGTTCTGGAGCTGAACTCCATTACCGTGTTGACGAATGGCTTCGTCCTTACCTGGCAGTCTGTTGAGGGAAAGAGCTATAGCGTGATCACGAATAGCAGTCTGATGTTCTCGCAACCTGGCGTGATTGTTTCTGACATTCAGGGACTGTCATCAGAAACGTCCTACACCACTACGGTAAGCGAGGCGAGTTCCGTATTCTACGAAATCGGTGTTGAGTAATTTTAAAAACGTCGACGAGAAAGGACGTCAATTCTACGGGCGGATTGACTAATGCTCTCGGAGTATACGAAACATCATTTTGACAATGAGGTTCTTCTGAAGGACGGTGCCAAGGTGGGCACCGTCCTTCAGGGCTAAACTGAACGTCGAGAAGAGGCCATTACACTGCCAGAGATGGCGGGCGCTTTCTGCCCGTCTCGTGAAGAGGGGCTTGGACATTTTAAGCCCGGACTTGGCCTGCGTTATTCTGTCGGATATGGGCAGCGTGTTTCCGTAAACGACGAGCGTCGACCGGAATGGAAAAATGTTAAAAAAGAAGGATGCATTCTTACTTATTTAATCAGAATCCGTCTTGTTATATGTAAATGTAACAGGGTACATTTGTTAGATTTTGCCATGGGACTTTGATTCCGATATGTCTAAACATTTAATGGCGTAACTCGGTGTTCCGCTGTAGCAACCACCCACTTTATTGAAGTAGGACAGAATATGAAAAACAGACTGATCAAGCCGGTATCACTGGGAGTACTCCTTATTTCAACAGGAACTGTGTTGGCTTGGCCGAAACAACCAGAGGAACCGAATAATCCAAGCATAGATTATCAATTCTCCAAGGATGCTGATGCGCCTAAAGAGCCGCTGACACTTTGGTATCGTCAACCCGCCACGATGTGGGAAAGCGAGGCGCTTCCGGTGGGGAATGGTCGTTTGGCGGCCATGGTGTTCGGCGGCATTAATCATGAACGCATTCAACTGAATGAAGAGACGCTATGGGATGGTGTGCCGACGGATTATACCAATCCGGAGGCCTTAGAGGCCTTGCCCGAAGTGCGGCGTCTGCTGTTTGAAGGTAAAAATCATGAAGCCAAGAGCTTGGCGAAACGGAAGATGATGGGCAGTCCGCACAAGATTAAGTCCTATCAGACGATGGGCGATCTCTTCCTCTATTTTCCTGAAACAGAGAAGGTGTCCGAATATCGTCGGGATCTGGATCTGACCACGGCAATTAGTCGTATGCAGTACACCGTTGAGGAGGTTGAATATATCCGCGAAGTTTTTGTGAGTGCGCCAGATCAGGCCATCGTGATTAACCTGAAGGCGAGCCAGCGGGGAAAAATTAACTTTACCGCCGAATTTTCCCGTCAAAATGTAACCATGGAATCGGCGTCCGGAAATCGGATAATCCTGCGAGGTAAACTGGGCATTGATTATGAAGCGCAGTTATTTCCTCAGGTGAAAGGGGGGAGCGTGGTTTCCAAAGATGGGAAACTGGAAGTATCCAATGCGAATGAAGTCACGCTACTGATTGTCGGCGCCACAAGCTATAACAGCGCCACGGATATTTCGGGCGATGCCTCGGCGCGTTGTGAAGACTATCTGAAAGCAATCGGCCGGAAACCCTACGAGCAGTTGCGGGCAGATCATATTGCGGATCATCAGGCGCTGTTTAATCGTGTAAAACTGGATCTGGGAACCACCGATGCGGTGACGATGCCGACCGATGAGCGTATGCAGGCGATCAAAGACGGTGAATTTGATCCGCAGTTGGAAACACTCTATTTCCAGTATGGTCGTTACATGCTCATTGGCAGTTCCCGTCCGGGCTGTCTGCCGGCCAACCTGCAGGGTAAATGGTGCCAATCCATCAACGCTCCCTTTAACAGCGATTATCATTTTAACATTAATTTTCAGATGAACTATTGGCTCGCGCAGGTGTGTAATCTGTCGGAATGTCATCTGCCGATGTTTGACTATCTCGAAAGTCTGGTGGAGTCCGGCACACATACAGCCCGAGTGCATTATGATGCCGACGGCTGGGTGATTCATCATCTGTCCGATATTTACGGGTTCACGGCCCCGGCTGATGGCGTTCACGGCATTTGGCCGTTTGGTGCCGCGTGGGCGGTGCGTGATCTGCTGGAATATTATCGGTTTAATGGCGATAGAGTTTTCCTTGAAACACGGGCCTATCCGCTGATGAAAGGCGCCGCAGAATTTTTGCTCGATTTTCTGATCGTTGCGCCGGAAGGCACGCCAGCGGCTGGGAAACTGGTAACGGCTCCGTCGCACTCCCCGGAAAACTATTTTATCCTGCCGGATGGTTCTGAATCCGATTTCACCTATGCTCCAACGATGGATCTACAGATTATCCACGACCTGTTTACCGGGGTGCTGGAAGCGAACCGCAGTATCGATCCCTCAGGTCAGTTTGATGCGGAATTCATCCGTGAACTTCAAGATGCACTCGCCCACTTGGCGCCGCTGCAGATCAGTGAGAAAACCGGTCGCCTGCAGGAATGGATTGAAGACTACGAAGAGACCGATATTGACCACCGTCACACCTCGCATCTGTATGGGTTACATCCTGGAAAACAGATCACCAAAACCGCGACCCCAGAGCTGTATGAAGCGGCGCGGAAATCGCTGGAAACACGTGGCGATGGCGGCACCGGTTGGAGCATGGCGTGGAAGATAAACTTCTGGGCGCGGTTCCACGATGGGGATCATGCCCACGTCTTGCTGTCGAACTTGTTGAGACGGTGCACGATGGATAACCTGTTCGATTATCATCCGCCCTTCCAGATCGATGGTAATTTTGGGGGGACCGCCGCCATTGCGGAAATGCTGTTGCAGAGCCATGACGGTGGGTAGACTGTAAATTAAAATGCCCAGTTTGGAAATCTAGTGCCCCATGCCAGAATGAACCTTTCTTCAATTCACCACAAACGAGGATAGGAGCATCGGCATGGAGCAAGAAAAAGATAGCACCCAAACACGCAAGGGCA
>JBAHZU010000005.1:0-14993 GCA_037132875.1 Pontiella sp. | reverse complement strand
GGCCGTTCGTTTTAGCTTCATCCAGATGCCGGTCTGCGAGCTATTGCTGGGCCATGCCATACTCAACGCCCTGCTGGATCCTGTTTGTATGGCAGGTGTTCCATATGTGCACCGGGGAAGGGTTGGGTCCGGTGTGACTAGCCTATTTTTAGATCGGTCCAGAGTTCGCAATGGGGATGATTTGCGAGAGCGATGCCGGCGGGGATGGATTGCGGATTGGTGAGCAGGGTATTGATGATTTCGCGTTTGGATTCGCCGGTGACCAGTAAGATGATTTTTTCCACCCGTTGAAAAAGAGCCGGGGTCACGCTGACGCCTTCCATGCCATCGGGCCGGGGAGTGTGCAAGGTGAGCTGATCCTGAATCTGGGCCTGTTCTGGGGTGAAAAATCCGGCGGTATGTCCATCGGTCCCCATGCCAAGAAAGCCGAGGTCCACCGTTTGCATGCGCTCCAGCCCTTCTTCAAAATGTGCTGCGGCCGCGCGAGCGGAGAGTTTGGTGTCGACCTGAAGAAAATGACCATGGCAATCCAGCGCCCTGAGCAGAGGCAGCAGGTTGTGGGCATTGTTTTTGGGAGAGCTGAACGGTTTCATACGTTCATCGCTCAGAAAAAGGTTGCGTTGTGGGTGCACGGGGCAGGGATCGGAGGCGAGGCGATTGTAAATGATATAAGGGGTGGACCCGCCGCTGAGCATGAGGTTTCCAGGGGTTGGAAGGGTGGCTCGCAGCAGTTCCAAGGTTTGGACGATCAGGTTCTCGGAGTTTTCAAAGGTTCGTAGTTTAATCATTAAGGCACCGTAATGGGTCGGTGCAGGCGAGACGATCATTTTACTCAAAATCATTGCTCAACAATCGGTATTCCTGCACCCTTGGGCGCATGATTAAAGTGATACTCAACGCGCTACTTAAATTTATTTCAGTTCTTCCGCTACCGATGGTGCACCACGTGGGCCGGTTGATCGGTTTTGTCTTCGGACGTGTCATGCGGCATCATCGCACCGATGCATTCGAGGCTTTGGAGCGCTCGATGCCGGAGCTCTCTTCGAACGAGCGTAAGCGGATTATTAATACGATGTATCGCTTTCAAGGGATCAATTTTGTGGAAATGGTTTGGTATTCCTTAAAAGGGTTGAAACGGATCGCCGAAGTGGTTGAAGTCGATGGCATTGAACATTATGAGCGGGCGCTCGAGCGTGGAAAAGGGGTGCTGATCCTTTCGGCCCATGTTGGTAATTTTGAGCTGATGTCTATGGCGACTGCGGCCTGGGGATATAAGCTCAGTATCATTGTGAAGCGGATCAAAAATGACGCGGTGAATGAGATCTTTGAAAATTTGCGCACCCATGAGGGATTAACCTTTTACACCCAGAAAAATGCCTATCGAGACTGTCTGAAGGCGTTACGACGCAATGAGGCGGTGGGTATGATTATTGATCAGAATATGACGCGCAATGAAGGCGTGTTCGTTGACTTTTTTGGCGTGCCTGCCTGCACCTCGCCGGGGTTGGCTTTCATGGCTGCACAATCTAAAGCGCCGATCATTCCAGCTTTTATTTATCGTAAACCCGAAGGCGGTTTTCAGATGAAGGTTCATCCTCCGATTGAGCCTCCGGCTGATCGCACACCAGAAACGGTTCATGCCGCCACACAGCTTTATACCCAAATAGTTGAAGATGCCGTTCGAGAAGCCCCCGAGCAGTGGATTTGGATGCACCGTCGGTGGAATACAAAGCAACTTGACGGGCGGGATGGTGTGGCTCGGGGTAAGTAGGTGCTTCCAACTCTTGGGAAAGGATTTGTAAAATGGATGTTGTGCATGGTTTGGTATTTGTCTGTCTCTTCCTGATTGCGCTGTGTGCGATTACGCATTATTTCCGAAACTCCCGATTGCCAGTCATCTGCTGGGTGGTACTTTTTGGAGTGGGCTACGGTATGCTACAGAAGTTTGCCTTGCCCGTATTTCCGAGGGTTCATCTCTCTTCCGATGTCATTCTATATATCATTCTTCCGGTGCTGATTTTTGATTCTTCCCGGAAGCTTCGTATAAAAATTGCCCTGAAAGTGGCATTGCCCTCGGTGCTATTGGCCACATTCGGGATTATTCTGAGCATGTTTACGATGGCGTTGCCGATCTGGTTCTTCACGGGCCTACCTTGGATGGATATCCTTTTTTTCAGTGCCATTATGTCGGCGACCGATCCGGTTGCGGTTTCTGCCATCTTTAAGGTTTTTTCCGTTCCCGAAAAGCTGAAGATGTTGGTGGAGGGCGAGTCGCTTCTGAACGATGGAACCGCCATCATTCTGTTCTCACTGCTGTTTGGAAAGGTGGTGGAGGGGCAGGAGTTGATGTTCAGCCAAGGGATGTTGATGTTTGTTGGGGCAGTTGGTCTGGCTATTTTGATGGGCGTAGCGGCGGGCTGGATGTGCATGGCTCTGATGCGAAACTGGAAGGCGTTGACGGATCATTTCATTGGACCGCTGATGCCGTTGCTCTTTGTTTACCTAGTTTTTTGTGCGGCTCAGGCGGGACTGAATGTTTCTGGAGTGATTGCGGTGATGGCCACCACCATCACCATGAAACTGATCTCGATTAAATACCCGAAAGAAGTCCGCGTGAAGCATGAGCAGATGGGGTTCTATCGCAACTTTTGGGATTTCCTTAGCGTGTTAGCTAATTCGATTTTGTTTTTTATCCTGGGTGCTGAAATTGGAAATCATTCCGCCGATATCCACTGGAAATTGATCCTGGTGTCTCTCGGCGCGCTGCTTCTGTCCCGCAGTGTGGTGGTATACGGTTTTGGTGCGGTATTCCGTATTTTTCGGATTCCGATTCCACTTGCGTGGCAGCATGTGCTCAATCTCGGGGGCTTGAAAGGAGCGCTGTCCGTTGCTCTTATTTTGATGATTCCGGAGGATTATATCTATCGTGATTTTTTCCTGCTCTCGGCGTTGGTAATGTGTCTCTTTACGCTCGTGGTGAATACGTTTGGATTATGGGTTTACATTAAAAAAACTGATCTAAAAGAGGCAGACTAAATGAAAAGCGAAAGCCCCTCCTCGTCCGTTCCGTTTAGTTTTTTTTCGATGTAAATCAAGCCAGATGAACGCGCTGGTTGGTTATTTCCGTGGTTGTTTTTAGAGATTCTACGACCACGGGAGGGGCCCTGGCCCGTTTCGTTTGGGCCGTCCTATTTCCATGAAGAGCCCATTGTGTTCATTTCTGCTTTTTTTTATAGGGTTCATGTTTGTGGTGTTGTATGTGTTGCGAGGGAAATCTGGGGTGCCGTTTAAAATGGCATATTGAAATTGATATTAATATCGGAATATCAAGGCGTTATTTAAACCCGTTCTCAATATGATCTATAAATTGATCTGTATTGCCGAAGCGAATTGC
Organism: Pontiella sp.; assembly: GCA_037132875.1. Classification (GTDB taxonomy): domain Bacteria; phylum Verrucomicrobiota; class Kiritimatiellia; order Kiritimatiellales; family Pontiellaceae; genus Pontiella. The sequence continues at coordinate 11,599 of JBAHZU010000005.1, read as the reverse complement.
ATGGGTATAATCGTGGTTTTATGTCGGGTTCAAAGAACCGAAGGGGTAGCAATATCATGTTGAGTGAGTTTCTCGTCATTACGGTCGGGGCAATCCTAGTAAATAATTTCGTTTTATCGAAGTTTTTGGGAATATGTCCGTTCTTAGGAGTTTCAAAAAAGCTGGATACCGCACTGGGTATGTCGGCTGCAGTGGTTTTTGTGATGACCTTGTCCTCGTTAGTCAGCTCGCTGATCAATACGTTCTTGTTGGTTCCGATGAAACTCGAATACCTGCAAACACTGGTCTTTATTGTGGTCATTGCATCGTTGGTGCAGTTGGTGGAAATTGTACTCCAAAAACTGAGTGCCAAACTGTATGAAAGCCTGGGCATCTTCTTGCCGTTAATCACAACCAACTGCGCAGTACTTGGCTGTGTGGTGCTGAATGCCAAATCAGCACCCGATGCCATTCAGTCCACTTGGTATGGAGCAACCATCTATGGATTCTGTTCGGCACTTGGCTTTGCACTCGCTTTGATTCTATTTTCCAGTATTCGGGAAAAGCTCGACCTCGCCAAGGTGCCAGAAGCCTTCGAAGGCACGGCCATTTCTCTGGTTACGGCAGGCATACTTGCCATGGCGTTTCTTGGATTTTCCGGTCTTGTTTAAGGAATTAGCACGATGAATATAGCGATAATTGCAATTCTTGCTGTGGGTTTCCTTGGAACGCTTCTAGGCGTAATTATTGGGATGGTGGCCAAAGTTTTCGCGGTGGAGGTGGATGAGCGTATTGAAGGCGTTGCTGATCTGCTTCCCGGCGCAAACTGTGGGGGTTGCGGCTATGCCGGTTGCGCTGATTTTGCCAAAGGGGTCGTTGGCGAAATGGCAACGCCGGATCAATGCCCTGTTGCTTCACCAGAAGATGTCACGGCCATTGCCAACTATCTGGGCATCTCCGCCGAAGAGAAGGAAAAAATGGTGGCATTGGTTCGCTGTTCGGGCGATGAGCCCAATACGGTCCGCTCCATGTATAACGGAGTGCGCGACTGCCGATCGGCCGTGCTGGTGGCCGGTGGAGCCAAAGGCTGCGACTACGGATGTTTGGGTTTTGGTAGCTGTGCTAGGGCGTGTCCATTTGGGGCCATTGAAATGAAAAAAGGCCTCGCCATTGTGCATAAAGATCTTTGCGTCGGCTGTGAAAATTGTGTGGCTGCCTGTCCCAAAGAGCTCATTATCATGGTGCCGGAAGCGGCCGAAACCCACGTCTATTGTAACTCGCCGGAAAAAGGTGCAGCCAAACGATCCGTTTGTAAAACCGCCTGCATTGCCTGCCGCAAGTGTGTTAAAGCCTCCGGCGAAGAGGATCACATGGAAATCGATGGATTCCTAATCCGCACCAACTATGAAAACCCGCCCGGCCCAGAACTGGTTGAAGCTTCGGCGTGTCCGACTTCCGCATTGCGGACAGATAAAGCGCATGCCGCCGGGGCCTATGAAGGAACTTCCAAATGAGCGATAAACCACGAAAATTTAAAGGGGGCATTCACCCCAACGATTCCAAAGCACTCTCCGCACATAAAGCCATCCAGGAAGGGCCGCTGCTGAAAAGTTATAAAGTCATCATGCATCAGAACATTGGCGCTCCGCCGGAACTGGTGGTGAAAAAGGGCGATACGGTTAAAAAAGGGGCCTTGTTGGCCACGGCAACCGGCTTTGTTTCTGTGCCGCTGCACGCGCCAACCTCTGGAACCATTAAAGCCATTGCTAAAGTGCCCGGTCCCACGGGGATTAGCGTGCCTTGCATTGAAATTGTGGCCGATGGCGAAGATGAATGGGGCAGTCCGTTCGAGCCCATTGCCGACTGGAAAACCACCGATCCCGCGGTGCTGAAACAGCGTGTTTGGGATGCCGGTGTTGTGGGCATGGGAGGGGCTGCATTTCCAACTCATGTGAAACTTTCCCCGCCGGAAGATAAGAAAATTGATCGCCTCATTTTGAACGGTGCGGAGTGCGAGCCCTATCTAACGGCCGACCACCGGCTGATGCTGGAGCAGGCAGAAGAAGTGGTTCTTGGGGCTGCGATCTGTGCTCGTATTCTGGGGCTGGATACCGCCGTGATTGGCGTAGAAGATAATAAACCCGATGCCATTATTGCGCTCAAAAAAGTGGCCGGAAAATACAATATCGAAGTGCAGGCCTTGGCGGTGAACTATCCACAGGGCGCAGAAAAACAATTGATTTATAGCATCACCGGTCGCGAGGTTCCCGTGGGCAAGTTGCCCATGGAGGTGGGTTGTGTGGTTCAGAATGTGGCCTCGGCCGTGGCGGTTGTTGATGCCGTCGTGAAAGGGTTGCCTTCCATCGAGCGCATCACAACGGTAACCGGAAAGCCCGTAGTGAATCCCGGAAACTGGAAGTTGCGCATTGGAACGCCAATCGAGGAAGTCCTCAAGTTGGCCGGCGGAATTAAGGAGCAACCAGCCAAGTTGCTGCTCGGAGGACCCATGATGGGAATTGCCCAAAGTTCGCTGGGTGTAACCACCATGAAAAACACCTCGGGTATTCTCCTCATTGCCAAAGACGAAGTTTCGCTCTACACCGAAGAACCTTGTATTCGATGTGGTCGCTGTGTGGACTGCTGCCCAATGGAGATTTTGCCCGCCACGATCAGTCAGGCCGTTGAGAATGGCCGGTTCGATTGGGCGGAAAAACTCAATGTAATGGCCTGTATTGAATGCGGGTCCTGCAGTTACTCCTGCCCGTCGCATCGCCCATTGAACCAACACTTTAAACGCGCAAAAATTGAGATTCAGGCTGGCCTGAGGAAAAAGGGATAGATCATATGTCTGAAGAAATGCCAACCATTCAATTGCCGGACCCGGCAAAGCTGGTCGTGAGTAACTCGCCACACATACGCGATAAACCGACGATCAATAAAATTATGTTCACCGTAATTGCGGCCATGGTTCCGGCCCTGATTGTTGCGGTTCTATTCTTCGGCATTGCTGCCCTGGAAGTGCTGTTGCTCTGCACCATCTCTTCCGTACTTGTGGAAGAAGGGTGGAATAAATTAATGAAACGGTCCTCCACTTGGAAGGATGGCAGCGCCATTCTGACCGGGTTGTTGCTCGGCATGAACCTCAATGCCGGGGTCCCATGGTGGATCTGTGTGCTCGGGAGTGGTTTGGCCATCCTTCTCGGCAAGCAACTCTATGGCGGCTTGGGCTACAATCCGTTTAACCCAGTGCTCGTGGCCCGTGTGGGGCTATTGATTGGCTTCCCTGGGCTGATGACCACGTGGAATAAACCGCAGTTGGGCAGCCTGGGATTCGATGGAATCACCGCGGCCACTCCACTCGGCCTCGCCCCCGGCGAAACTTTGATGAAGGATCTGATCCTCGGAAATGTAGGCGGGAGTCTGGGCGAAACTTCAGTGCTGGCCCTGCTCATTGGCGGTGCCATCCTAATTTATTTCAAACTCATCAAGTGGGAAGTTCCGCTGATGTTCATCGGAACTGTATTTGCCATCACGGGCCTTGCTTATCTGTTGAATCCAGAGGTCTATCACTCTCCATTCGTTCATGTGTTCAGCGGGGGGCTGATGCTGGGGGCCTTCTTTATGGCCACCGATATGGTCACTTCACCGATGACGCATAAAGGCGCTTGGATCTTTGGTTTCGGTTGTGGCCTGATCACGAGCCTGATTCGTCTATGGGGCAGCTATCCGGAAGGGGTCAGCTTCGCGATTCTCTTCATGAATGCCCTTGTGCCATTAATCGATCGCAGCACCATTCGCAAACCATTTGGTTTCACCGCGCCAGCCAAAGGGGAGGCGTAATTATGAGCGAACAGAAAATAAATATTCCAATGTTGGGAGCCTTCCTCGGCGTCATTGCCGCCATTGCCGCCGGTTTACTTTCCGGGGTGAAGGCCATGACAACCCCGCAGATTGAAGCCAATAAAAAAGCGGCCATTGGTTTGGCGATGGATCAGGTACTGTCTGAATATGACAATGATCCGACCACTGAATTTAAAACCTTCATCAGCACCCGCGGGTGGGAGGTAACCTTCTATACCGCGCGTAAAGACGGAGAAATTATCGGATATGCCGGCACCGTGGATAACACCGATGATGGGTTCTCCGGAACGGTTTCCCTAATGGTGGGCATTCTACCCGACGGAACCGTGGCCTCCATAGCGTCCGGTGAGATCGTCAACAGTGCGGTGATTGTGACCGCACAGACCGAGACCCCCGGGCTGGGTACGGCACTGACTGATCGTAAGCTACAGAAAACGATTATGGATCTCATTCAGGGCGTGGAAAAAATCGAAGGGCTGGTTCCGAATAAATATCTGGATTGGTACGCCGGCCGTAAAGCCGGAGAGCAGGTGTGGGGCATCACGAAAGACGGTGAAGCCGTCAACGGCAAGACCGGTGCCACCATCACCAGCCGCGCGATTTGTGAGGCGGTCTATGCCATAAGCAAAACGGCCGTGGAACACCTTGACGAACTACATAATTGATTTGGAGTAATGCAATGTCTGCAATGAAAGAATTTTCAAAAGGGCTCTGGAAAGAGAACCCCGTGCTCGTGCTGCTGCTGGGCATGTGTCCGACCTTAGGGGTGACCTCCAGTGCAACAAATGGACTCGGAATGGGAGTGGCCACTCTGTTTGTGCTGCTCGGTAGTAACGTGGTGGTTTCCAGTATTCGGAAAATCGTTCCAAAAAAAATAAGAATCCCAGTCTATATCGTGATTATTGCCACCTTTGTCACCATGATCGACTTAGCCATGCAAGCCTATGCGCCCGCCTCGCTCTATAACGCCCTTGGCATCTTTATTCCGTTGATCGTGGTGAACTGCGTGGTCTTGGGGCGAGCCGAAGCCTTTGCCTCTAAAAATGGGATAGGGAAATCGGTCCTCGATGCGCTTGGCATGGGCATGGGTTTCACCCTTGCGCTCGTAGCGCTGGGGGGCGTCCGTGAATTCCTTGGCAGCGGATCGTTGTTCCAAATCAAACTGATCCCCGCTTGGGAGATCGACTTTATGCTGCCAACCTCCGCGCCCGGCGCCTTCATTATTCTTGGTTTATTCCTGGCCGGAATGAATGCGCGGAACATTCGTAAAGCGCGGAAAGAAGGCAAAAACTTCAAAGCCGCTGCCATGGACTGTTCCACCTGTAACATTTGTGATGTGGGCGAGGCAAAGTAAACGCGGACTGAACGGTTTAAAAAGGGCCCTTAAAATGCCCTAAAAAAGCGACCTTAATCCCCAGATTTAAAACTCTAAATGGATGTTCGAAGCGCTTTGCGCGAGAGGATTAAAAAAAGGTACTTTCAGGCGTTGACTCGCCTCATGGAGATATATACATTCCTCAACTTCATCGCACCCGTGGTGAAATTGGTAGACACGCAAGATTCAGGTTCTTGTGCCGGCAACGGCGTGATGGTTCGACTCCATTCGGGTGCACCATTCTTTAACGATCAGGAATGCCTCAGAAATGGGCATTCCTTTCGTTTTTTCTAGGGAATTCGCACTTTCGGCGGATGCACCATTTTCCCCATTCAGGTCAGTTTGCGCCAGATTATGCCCCATCAAGTCAGATTTTGGGGGTTCAGGTGGGGGTGCGGTAGTTTTCGAGAGACTAGGGAGTGAATCAATCGCAGATCCTAGAGAAAAAAGGCTTCGATCCGCATAAACATCATTAGTTAGTTTTGCATCGCTGTGCCTCATGAGTTCCTGCGTTTCCCGCTGGGGGACTCCTGCCATGTGAAGCATGGTACAGAATGTCTTCCGGAGAGAGTGGAAACTTGCCTTCTCCTTTCGGTCGTTGTTCGTCTCGATTCCTGCGTTTATGAAGTCCCTGCGAACCGTCTTATTATCCGGCATGAAGGGGAATACATAAGCCGCCGCTTTTGCCGCTCTGGGACGAATCGAACAAAGGAGGGCTACAAGGTCAGCATGTAGCTTAATTGTCGCTTCATGGCCGTTTTTAGTCGTATCAGCACGAACATGAATAAAGGGGGGATTTGAATCAAGATGTAGATCTCCCCACTGAACCTTTCCCACTTCTGCATGTCGCAATCCTGTCATGGCCGCGAAATGATAGATTTCGGAGCGTCTGGGCAGTTCAAGCAATGCTTTCATTTCATCCGCCGACAAAGCCCGATATATGAACGCACGTCTTCCACGAACAGGAACCGGCTTTGTTTTCTCAATCGGATTGATCATGGCAAGGCCGTTATCCACCAGCCATGTAAAGAAGGCATTCAGAGAAGATCGATAATGATTTTTAGTTTTTGGGCTGTAGTCACTATGAGACGTTCCCCAGTTCTGAAAGGACTCGGCATCTACATCCTTGATCCGTCTCCAACCACAGTCAGCGCAGAGCCGTTTAAGGCGAGATTCTGTTTGATTGATATACTGATACCCAGCTTCCAACGTCCGGATATATCGCTTGATCAGATCGAGCAGGGAGCCTTCAGCAGCATCCCGCATTTTCTGAGAGGTTGTCAGCCCTTCGGATTCCAGTTCCATTTGGCGATACAGTTCATTCATCCGCTTTTGGGCAACCGTCTTATCCTGTGTTCCAAGTGATTTATAGGTGATCTTGTCCCATGTATTGATTCTTATCTTAGCCTCATACCATCCGTTCTTTCTCTTGCGTAGAGTCTTCATGCTGTCAGCCCTCCATGAGAGTTGCGGCGGATATATTCCTTGACCTCTGTTTCTTTGATTCTGGTTAGGCGACCAACTTTAACGATTCCGATTTCCTGATTGGCGATCCGGCGATCCAGCGAACGAAGAGCAATCCCTAGGATCCCGCACACTTCCTTTTTACTAAGCAGTTGCATATTTTTTCCTTTGGTTGACGTAGACATAAAAAAAACCGTGTTCCAGTTAAGACACACGGTAATAAGTATCTTGGTATTTATCAAGATATAATGTTGATGAATACCAAGATCAGTCCGGAGGGTAAATATCTCTTCTTTTTTCGAGTCGATTTGCATAATCAACAATTCTTTCAACAGCGAGGGAATCGTAAGCGCCGAGGGACTCAAATGTTTCTTCAAGGTGATTAACCTTGTTTTCGAAATGGTCGCGAATTAAGCCGCCACTCAACATGCGTTTTTCAAAGGTTTCATATACCTTTTTAATGATAATCGGATCTTTCACCATTCTTTGTTCCATTGCCTGTAAACTAATACCCAGCACTTTTGCAGCTGTTGCTGGTGCAATAAGATAATTAGGTGTGCCAACGATTTCCTCCATTATATCCATCTCTTTAAGGATGATTTTTCGCGCCTGTTTGAGCTCTTCTATTTTCGTTTTCGCCATGTCTATTCCCTTCGTTACGTGCATTTAGTAGTTCTCATACATCTTGATAAAAATCAAGACATGAACCAACAGGTGAACTAAAGTTCACTCTCTATTTTTCGGTAATTAAATGATTTTGCTGTTATTGCTATGTGATGAATCACCTCTTTCTTTTCCGCAGGTAGATCCTTCCAAGACCGAATTATATCAAAAGCCTGAGCATCCAAAACGATGTGTTCTCCTTCCAGATCGCGTGGTTCATGAATATAGCAATCGTGTTTTGTAAAACCTTCCGCCATCGCCTCATCCTCTACCTCACTTTCTCTTAATCCCTCTATATAGTTTTCACCAAAACGCCTAATAAGGCCCTTTACCCGTTCGGGGCATTTAATAGCTTCTTCAACTCTTGCTTCCACCCGCTCAGTTGCTTCTTTCGATAACTCCATGATTTCATTCCTTTATTTGATGTTATGTTTTTCTGCCATTACACGCTTCAACTCTGGGAGAGCGAAGCGCGCGAACTCTTGCCAATTGGCTATCTGTTTCCCTTTGTAGTTTGCGGCAGATTTCAACACGCCAGCCGCTTGCTTAATCAGTTGGGAAATATCGACCGTTGACCGGTCGAGCGGTTCAAGTTCCTGTCCAGCCGGGGAACCTGCCCAGCGCATAAAGCCGTCTTGCACCATTACCCATATTTCATGCGTTTTTGCGCGTGACTGATTCTTATTTTCTCGATCCACCTTTTCCGAGGTAAAGCGCAGCCAGCGAAAGCATAGGTATCTGACCAGATCCGAGCGCAGGCGGTAGTAATCTTCCACGGTGTCGATGCCTTTGCCTTTAAGCGTGTCCCGCCTCATTTGAAATTCTACCCGCAAGGCCTGAGCCGGTGTTTTCCCGTTCCACCGGTTCTTAATCATTAACGCCTTTTTGTACGGGTTTGCTTTTAGCTTAACTTCTTCATGTTTCTCGTACACTCGACAGGTGAGAGAGCCTATTCCAAAGCCAAGAGATATGCCGGGCGATTCATAGAAGTTTTTTGCGTTAGAGCGGCAAATGTACCGTTCATTCTTAAAGGCCCTGTGTAGCTCGTGAATCCCCACGTCCGGCATATCCAAACAAACGTCAACCCTCGACAGCTTATTTCGCTCAATATCACCTCCAAGCTGTTCGACGATATACCGGCCAAGGTCAAAAGCCTTTTGTGCTCCGATTGCAAGGCAACATTCACCATCTACCCGCACCATTACATTCGGGATTGTTTTGTGCGGCTTTCCCTTCCTTGAGATGATGAAGGTTATTCCATGTTCATGTTCGAGCATGAAATCCATATACGGCCCCTTTTTGCCGCCCAGACGGGCGCCGTGAGTGAGCGAGGTTAGACGGGTTCGGCCAACGCCGATGACATGCTCAAAGTTTGATGCCTTGCCTTCGTCCCTCGCGTATTCCTGCACACGTTCCAATTGTTGAAAGAGACGGGCGGCATTGTTGTTCCAATCCACGTAAAAACAGAATTCAAACCAATCCTCCGCGCCGGTGAAGTCAGCAACGCTGATTTGTTCATACGTGTTCATGAACGTTCCTCGCGGGTAGTCATGGGCAAACGAAAACATTGGGGTTTTTGCCTGTTTTGACTACTTGGGGGGGGTGTGTTACTGAATGTCACCCCCCGCCGCTTCGCGGCCGTGCTCAGCGCGGCGGGACGCCGCATCCGAGCAGCGTCCACGACTCGGCGTTTTTCGACATCATTTAAAAAGTCACCAACCACAACAATCGTGCTGAATTTTCTTTTGAATGGCTGATTGAACTTGATCGTTGACGCATCACGTTTTGCAGTTTTGAACTTGATAGGGAATTCACGCACAGAGGGCTGTGGATAGCTAACGTTTATATCTTGTGAGTCTGTTTCTGAAGGCGCAAGGCAGGCAGATGAACTGGCTAATTGCCCCGGACAACTGGTTATCGTTCCAGAGATCATGCCTGCACCCGTTCATTCCAAAGCTCGCAAGCCTTCATGATGGAATAAGCTGTTGGACCAGTGGTATTACAGACGAAGCACTCTACCGCTTCACGAGTGTCATCTATCTGGATAACCTTGTGATAATCATTTCCGCAGAAAGGACAGGATTTAAGTTTTGGCATATTCACGCTTCCACCTCCGAATGTTCAGAGGTCATAGCTATGAAATGAATCGTTGCCTTTATGTTGTCCGGCAACGTGTCCCAAATGCCGATTAACGCCAGTAAACGACAGTCTAGGACGCTATCTGGGGGATCATATGGGGGGTTTGCTTTAGAATATCCAATATTTACAAGTGCTGGAGTATTCTTCGACTCCATTCGGGTGCACCATTTTTAAGGCCCGTTCGTTTGTGAATGGGCCTTTTTTGTGGGTATCACTGGCCGAAATGTAGGCTGACGGCGTTGGCGACTCGCTAAAGCCCGGTAAAAATAAGGAAATACTTTTTTCGGGCATCCACCGGCACTGTCTGTGCCGGTTGAGTATGAATTGGTCTGATGTGGAAGCAACGACTCGGGCGTTGACGGTGAGAAGGGCAGACGATATTCGAAACCCAGATAATGGTTTTATATCGATTACTATCCTGTTCATCTCTGAATCTGGCTTGCGGTAGGCTTACTCCGCATTAAAATTAGGCTGCCAAGTATATGCATCATGATGACCGTGGTTCGAACTATGCACTAACAAGGGCCATCAGTAAAAAAATGACCTGAAATATACTATAAGATAAATATATTTTTTGTTTATATATATAACTTAAGCATCTAATGTGTTCATGTGAAAATGATTTTGTATTTATTTTTAAGCGAAGTTTAGACGCTAAGAATAAATAGGATTTGAAGATATTTTACCCAATTAGCATCCCATACCTTTGAATTATTTAAAATGATAGGCCCGAGAGAGGCATCAGAGAAAAAGGTCTGTTCCTTTTTCTGATCGCAAATGATTACCCTTAAAGAATGAAAATGACGACTTTTTTTAGCACAAAACTTAGGAGTGCCTAAAGGCAATATTTTGTCGGAGATATCTTTGATGAAATAATGAAAGGCATTGAACGCCTCCTCATTTACGTTCGAAATTCAAAAGCTAAAACAGAGACCCTCGACTATGCATACTTCAGAAATATGCACCAAAAGTGTGCAATAAAAAATGATAGTTACGAATGGTATTCGAGAAAATTATTCAGAGAAACGGGACCAACGATTCTGTGCCGCAGGTTCAGCAAATTCACTTAAAGCCCAATAATAAAATGAAACTCATTCTGATTATAAGCCTACTGGCTTTCTTATGTATTCCCTCCCCGGCAAAGATCAGGGACACCATGGCGATCTCGATCAAAAGGTGGAATAAACCGTGAATGCCAGTCCCAACAAAAGAAAATGGAATGTCTCAATACACCTTCAAATCCAGAAATCTCTATATTACTCAACTCTGTTTTAACGGGAAATGCGTCCGCTCAAAATACAGTAAAATAGCCAATCCATATGACAAGAAGATCACCGTTGATGAAATGTAAGATATTTTTGAGCTGAAAATTTCGAGCAAATCAACGCAACGGTTATTCAGAATCCGTCAAAGAGTTATAAAAATAAATATCTAGCCATATACGAGAATAGAGCGGGTATATGGCTCCTTATTTTAAAAGAGTTCAGGTCGTTCGACTTTCAATCCAGAACATATGTAAAACAAGTAAAAGACTATAAAGCCGAGCAGAAACGAGCGCATGAAAATAACAAAGCGGATTTAGGACAAGACACTAATTATCAGTACCCCAACGAAATTATTTCGCGACCAAATCATAAAAAAGAGAATGCGAATTCAGGAAATAGGTTCCATGGTCAGCAACCACGCTTAACCATTCAGCAGCCGAATCAGCAAACCGTTCATCCGTTCGGAATGAGTGCCGATTATCGGCTAATTAATAGGTAAGTGTAATTGTCGTTGGTTGGTAAATGTAGTTGTCGCTAGCCATAGCGCAACCGAGTCAACGCTGAACTCCAAGGCCAGTTGATCAGGGGAGAGCTTCTCCGAACTGGAACCGAAAAGTTTTCCGAGCGCCGCCTGAAGCTTTAGTCTCAGAAAGCGAATATTCACTTCGAGCCGCATGTTTTGCGCGTACAGTTGCTTGAAGTTTTTCGCCGTTAACCCAAGTTTCTTGTTTGACGGTGTAACTTGTTGCAAATCAACGAAAGCACTTCCGGAGGCACTACAAAAACGCTACATGTTAACCTCGCTTCGGATTGGGGTGTACGCAGTTTTCCAGTCGATGCCTAGCGCGGTATA
>JBAHZU010000115.1:0-8725 GCA_037132875.1 Pontiella sp. | reverse complement strand
GCATACCCAGACGAATTAGCCTGCGCAGTAAGGCGGCCGAGGGCATCGAAGATGCGGGTTTCGGTTACGCCATTGGGCAATTCCCTTTTCCAAAGGTTGGAATGCAGGTCGTAGAAATATTTGGTGGTGCGGGAACCGTTGTACTGATAGGAGCGGACGGAGAGGTCGGCTCCGAGCGATGAACTTGCCAATAAAGGATCTACGGTTTGAGTTCCAACCATTGGAAGTGCTGGTGGGGGCGTTGTTCCAGAATTTGGAGGTGCTGATTTCACCGACCTTGCTGGGATGAACGTAGGTTGAGATGTGGCTATGAGCCGCTCCGTTTTTGATGGAGGTGTTGTTGGCAAGGGTGGAGCTGTTGACTTTGCCGCCGTCGTTGTAGAACAGAACACCGCCTCCACCTCGGGCATAGGTGTTGGTTGCGATGTTGCCATTGATGATGGAGTCGGCGATCCAACCGCCTTCCTGCATGAAGACTCCACCTCCGCCCATGGATTCCGCTTTATTATTTTCGAGGGTGCAGTTTCTCACGATACCGCCCTTTTCGCAGAAGATGCCGCCGCCGTTGAGGGCGCTGTTGTTCCGGATCTCGCAGTTCTGGGCAGTGGCTCCGGTCTGAAGAAACAGGCCGCCGCCGTAGGCATTGATTCCGCTTGCTGTGTTGCTGCGGATAAGGCAGTCGGCAATGAAGCACCCTTTCCCGATGGAGCCGCCGGCTCCACTTTGGTTGGTGATATGGCCGCCAGTGAGGGTGAAACCAATTAAACGCGCGTTGTTAGAAAGCAAGACGCTGCGTTCGCCGGCTTCTCCTTCGATGATGGCATCTACGAAACCGTTCTGGCTTTGGATGGTTATCGGTTTATTTACTGTGATCGGGCCGTAGGTTCCGTTGGGCACGAGAATGAGCGAACCGCTTACGGCCGCGGCGATGGTGGCCTGCAAGTCCGACCCGGAATGGAGAATCGTTGCGGTATAGTCTTTGGTATCGATGATGGTCTGGAGTCGATTCAGCGCATCATAATTCCAGTCGATGTGGCGACGGGTGATTCCATAATCGGCCTCAATGCGATTCCCCACTTTATCATACCCATACGCATGGGTGACACCGACGGAGGTTTCGGTTATCACTCGGTTCAGGGCATCATAGGTATAGGAAACATTCGGAGTGCCGAGCGCCGATTGAAGGCTCCCGCTTTCTGAAACCGATCGCAGATTACCGGTCTGGTCATAAACATAGTTGCGGGTGTGACCGTTATTGTAATCGACGAAATCTAGCCGGTTGCGCTCATCAAAATCATAGTTTGTCACCTGATTCTTGGCATCTGTCCGCCGAATCCGGTTCCCCAGCCAGTCATAGCCCCGGCTCTCCTCACTCCAATCGGCATAAAAAACTTTTGAGTTGCGGCTCAGACCGTCGTATTCAAAGGTGGTGACGTTGCCATTTTGGTCTTTGATCCAGGTGCGGTTGCCGACGGCATCGTAGGCGTATCCGACTTCATGCTGTTCTCCATCAATGGACTTCACCAGCTGATTAAGGGCATCGTACTGCATCTCAACCACCACGTCGTTGGCATCGGTTACGAAACGCGGGTTGCCATTTTTGTCGTAGGTGGTCTTTATGGAGGGCTGTGTGGTCCCTCCACCGTATACAGCCACTTCGGGCAGGACCGAGCTGATCAGGCGGTTGGCCGCATCGTAGGTGTTCGTGGTGGAATTTTGCCGGGCATCCAGAATGCCCGTAACGTTTCCTACGTCGTCATAGAACGTGGTGGTGGTGGGATTAAGTGAATCGAGAGTTTCTTCATCCCAGATCAATGGCTGAATCGTATGCGTTTTACGGTTCCGATTGTCATACAAGAATGTTGTGACATTATTCTCAGGATCCCTGATGCGGATCACATTTCCGGCCTTATCATATCCGGTTTCCGTGAAAGGAATTCCTGCCGAAACCGTTGGATGGGTCACTTTAACCAAACGTTGCGCCTGATCATAATCGGTGGTGGTTCGGCGACTATACTCATCCTCCTGCCCGTATAGGAGCCCACTGGAGGTGTATTCAAAAACAACCGAGGTTCCGTCGTCATAGGTGGTGGTGGCGGGTTGATTGAGTGCATCGTAGGTGGTGGTGGTGACCTGATATTCGACAGAATTCACCCAATTGGTGGTGAAGCGCATATTTCCAACCGCATCATAGCCCATGGTGGTTTTGGTGTATTCGGTGTCGTTAATCTGCGCTTCTCGCTTCACGGCACGGTACAGTTTATCGTAGGTAATAAGGGTTTCATAACCGCGGGCATCCACAATACGCGTAGGTTTATAACCATAGGGTTCGAACAATAACGATCCACTGTTGGTGCCGTATTCATAGGATGTGGAATAATTCAGGCCTCCCGGATCGATAATCGAAGTAGTCAACCGTTGCAGGTGGTCGTATACATTGGTGGTGACCATGCCGTTGGGGTCGGTGACTGACGCGACCGATCCCATTGCATTGTAGGTCATTTTGGTTGAGAGATCTTCGCCGTCAATGCGGCCATTCTCATTGAGATCAACCACGGTATTGATGACCCGGTTCATACGGTCATATTCCCAAAAAACCGTATGCTCATTCTCATCGATTTCAGACGTTTTGTTACCGCGCAGGTCATACCCGTATGAGCGCACGGTCAGATCGGAATTGGTGACTGCAACCAACCGGTTGAGCGCATCATACTCAAACCAAGTGGCATTCAAGTTGGGATCAATAACCACAACCTGATTGTTGTTTGAGTCATATCCGTAAGAGGTGGTAATCGCAAGACCTTCAGGATCGATAACCTTGGATTCAACCAAGCCAAAATCATGCGGAGTGTAGCTGATTTCTCGGTCAACAAAGCTCGGATCACCCGGCACATCATTTTCGATGCGTTTGGTCATAAATGCGGGCCACGTGGTGTCTGCATATTCGAACGAGGAGCTTTGCTTGAGAGAATCGTTTTGTGTAACGGTCAGCGAGGACAACAGCCCTTCTTTGCCCATTGTGTCATAGTAGTCATATTCCATGACCCGCTGCAAGGGGTCCGTTTTGAACAGAATCTTATTCGATAATACTTCATGGTCCGTGCTGTATTCAAACAACCGTTCATGGTTTAAGGCATCAATCAGCTGGATTGGTTTAATGATTTCACTTTTGGCCCCCAAAGGAGTGACAACATCCCAGCCCTCATACACGAACTTCGTTTCATTGGTCCATTGGTCCACTTGCCCTCCCGTTCCAATGACCGGAACAAAAAAATGGGCCGCTACGGTATAGGGACTCTGAAGATCTCCCATGGAGGTGAGCTCAACCATTTCGCGGTACCCCTTGTTGTTGGATACCACCAATTGCCGGGCGGCGAAGAGCGATTCCCTCTGCCAAGGAGTCGACCATTTAAAGTACCCAGCATCGCCTTCCTTGTAGCTGTAAGTCCATACTGTACCACCAAGATCGGTAATCTTGGTATCGCGCGAGGATGGCAGAAACATGCCATCGTATTGCACGAAATAAGACCCAAAAGAGGCTCTGCTCAGCGATACCATTTTTTGGTTCGGATGAGTAACCTGCGTTAACCAACGTGGCTTGCCAATCATTGTGGCAGATCCAGCAACATAGGTGTAATAATCCGTGGCATTTTGGTAGTCAAACCGGAACGTGTTAGCCTTGGCATCGATGATGGCGCGAATGCAGAGGTGTTGCTGGTTTTCATTGTGGACTGAGTTCCTGCTACCTAGATCCGGCTCATAAAAAAGGCCATCGGGATAGGTCCCCTCGTCATAGCGGTCATCAAATTCCACTGAATGCCAGTATCGATAGCCCGTGGCTGCTCCGTTCTCCCGTGTTACAGTCCGTAAAAGTGGAGCAAAGGAACCGCCGTCCCCACCATCGGGATCTTCACGGATTGTAGCATCATTATCCGAGTCATCCATCATCTCATACGAGCCATCATACTCGTATGTTATTTCATTGCCCCGGGGATCAGTAATGGCCGTGATTACATTATTGCTCTGGGTAATCGTGAGCGACAGGCCGGCGGGCTGCGCGGTAATGGTATCAGGAATCACATTTTCACCTGAATACGTGTATTCAAGTGAATAACCGTAGCGATCCTCTACCCGAGTTAACCGTGAAATCCAGTGGTAGTTTTTAATCGTCTTAGAACCCCAACCACCGGAGAGCTCATCCAGATCATCTGGAGTCCAGCGCACCCGTTCTGTCGTCGCGAACAGGCGAGCCGCGGCATAGGTCAGCAGGGTACCATTTGCCAACCGCAACGTTGCTTCTCCCGTTGTTCCATCATGCTCAAGCTCCACTTTGGAAAAATCATGACCGCTCTGGCCAGAACTAAAAACCAGGTAAGGGCCGGGATCAGTCGTCATTTCGCTATATTTTTTATAGGTGTACTGCCTACCGGTGTGGTCACTAACATTAAGCGTTCCATGTCCCCCCTCACCTTTCATCCAGTAAATGCACGGAGCCAGGTTCGACTGCCAGCACTTACCGAACGGCTTATCCAAGCGTGCATCAGGATGAAGGCCAAATTCACCCCAGATTTCCTGGATCAGCGTTCTGCGAACTTCAAGGGCAAGGTGCTCTGATCCGACAGGAATATGAATATCGGTCACGCTGTGCTGCAGGTCTACCGCGAAGGTATCAATGTATGTACTTTCATTCAGATAATCGAAGGGGCGTTGAACCTGCGGGGCGCTATCCGCCATCGGCATACCGCCTAGAGAAACTTTCCCCCCGATGCTCGGTTGCGGCATTAACCACTTATACTTTGTAAATCCATAACTTTCCTGCTCAGAATCGCCTAGTTCTCTTTGGACGGTCTGTCGCGTATAGGGCTGAATATCATACTGCCGTTGCGCCTCTACCGCGATGGAGCCCAGCAACAAAAAAGTAAACAGATACCGCACATTGCTATATTTTATAATGCTCATCCCCAATCCCCTCAGAAAATCTTTATTGAAAAATCCAACCCATCATTCGGATTTGTCGAATCTATATCTTCTGCCCACTGCGGTTTTCCGTCCAAATCGGAATCCCCAGCCACTGCGGCATAGGCGTCCTTTTCTGCCTGAGTATAGTTATTGTATTCGGTGGGGGAATTGCCCAGAACCTTTACCTCATACCCATCCCCAATCCCATCATTGTCCCCATCAGGATCAGTTGGGTAAGGGTCTTCCCAGTCGTAAAGGCCATCGCCATCGCTATCCAAATAAACGTCACGACCCGGACAATCGGCATCTTTTCCATCCCACCCCATCATTTCTTCTTCCAGATCTGAGAACCCGTCGTTATCGTCATCCAGATCAGCTATTAATTGCGGATAACTTGTTGATATTCGGTTCTGGTAAAGATCGTCAGGCATCCCGTCGCCGTCGGTGTCTACGGCTCCGGCACCATCCATGGGCCATGGGTCCACGCCATCGTGTTGGCCATCACCATCGGTGTCGAATTTTAGGGGATGCGTATAAACCCCAATACCCAACCCCAGGTATTCCTCGCGGTTGGTGAGCCCATCACCATCCATGTCCACATCGCCATCCAAAGTCACGCCATCAATATCATAAGCATTAAACGGGTCGGTTTTTGTCATCATCAGTTCATAAATATCGCTTAGGCCATCCCCGTCCGAATCTTTTGAGCTATAGGCCTTGAAGAAACCAGCCTCTCGATACATTCCATTTTCGTTTATCATTGGAGCACTCCAATAAGCGATTTCATCAGAGTGCCCTACCAGCCCAACTTGGGCAGGCCACGCGGTGTAATCGCTTGAAGTATTGGTCGAAAATGGCCGCCATTGAAGGCTGTCGGTGAAATAAATTTCATAGTTCTGACCGACTTCAGCGTTGTGAATATCCATCCATCCTTCTTCGCTTAGGGAGAAATTATGAACCAGATACAGTTCATCACCGTAGTCAATCGAGGCGGATTGATCCTGAGCGGTTCCATCGGGAGCTGAAGATGATATTTTCTCCTGTGCTTCATACGCCAGATCCTGTTCATAGAATTCGTAAATGGTGTCGAAAGTCAGCAGAATTTCCAAACCAACATGAGAAGCCGACAATTGTTTTTGCTCTTCGGTCAACTGATCCACGGAATCAACATTAAACTGTTCCATTATATAAGAATACGGGGAATAGTCGGAAGGTGCCAGACTCGTCCAAACAGGAGCCCCATGCATATTATAATAGGTAAGATCTCCGGTAATCAGATCCGCTTCAGCCCAAAAACGGTAAATTGGATAATCAAGACCGTTAATACGTTGCATTTCTGCATAGGCTTGCTTTTTGAGGGCATCTGGCCAGCCACTCGACCAAGTCATTGGATGCGCCTTTCGCTCAGAGTGGACATACAACGACATACCGGGAGGAACCAATCGCCAAAATTGTTTTTGTGCATCCCGGACCAATGCATCAGCCTGTTCCACCGACGAAATGGTTTCTTTCACGTCCCCAGATCTCGTTGGTGCAGCTTGCACTGCAACCCCCCATATCGAAACTAAGAATACAACTACCCCAGTCCTCATCTGTTCCCCCTCGTGAATATTTCCAAAATACGCACTTAAAATATCTTGATGAAATACAGCGATCTGATGTTTAAAACAATCTAATGATTCAGATACAAAGAGCCAATCTATTGCTCTTTCTGTCTCAGTACACCCGACTCCCCCGACCATTACCCCCACAATCATCCATTTAAAAGATATTATACACCGCCCCCAAGTTTCCGGAAAAGGCAAGCCTTTTTTTTTGCAAAAATATTTCCTCGCGGGGGACTATAAATGACGCTCTCCGCCCCATATACAGGATAGGGTTTCTCCACGGAAAGCGACACGCACATGATCGATATTCCCGTGGCGGGCAGGAATCTCAAGCCCATCAATAAACAGGTCTACTTTAATAAGCGGGATACTCACGCTGCCAATTCCGCCGTTCGAACTGAATTCCGAGAAATCCTCAAAACCGATCCATTCTTCCGCCCCTACCCTCAGGAGTTGTTTGGCGCGGACGCTTCTGCATTCGCGGATGAAACTGCCGGTACCCGTGGATTTACGCTCAACTACGAACCACTCAATGGTGCGGCCTTTATTCCGCCCCTGCTCCAAAACAATCGGCGTTTAAAAACCGCGCTTCAGCGGAAACCCTCCCGCTCAATCGAAAACAAAGTCAAAAAGTCCCGTTGGACGTTGACCGTCCCCAACTTCCCCCTTGACTTAATATGATTAGCTAGCTAATTAATATAGGTAGCCCACGAACCATCGAGCCCGCTTCATCCATTTTCACCGGAATGAAAGCACAACAGAGGAGATCATCCATGGAACCGATAAATAGAAGATGGTTTCAGCAAACCGCCGCGGCTGCCTCCACCGCGATCCCCATGTTCAGCAGGGGAAAACCGGGGCCATCGAAAAACAACACCGTTCCCCTTAAAAAAAGCAAAGGACTACAGATGAAACTGAATAAACGGACTACCGCGATCGTTTTCATTGAATTTCAAAAGGAATGGCTGGATCCCAAGGCCAAACTGCGGCGACTGCTCGTTCAAGACGACCACGACTTCCAACAGGCCACGGCCCATGCCGAACAGATTCTACATCAGGCCCGCACACAGGGCTGGCGGGTCGTCCACGCAGGGATGGATTTGACCGCTGATCCAGAATATCTCTTATTCAACGGAGGACAGAAGGTGCAAGGCCTACGAGCTGCCATTCCACACGCATCAACTTGGACGGGCGACCAGGCCGCCTTTGCCAAACCCTTCATTCCCGAAGCAGGTGAATACATCGTTCAAGGGCGTTCCGGAGCCAGTGTGCTCAAAAACTCAACCCTAGACCCCTATCTGCGAAACACCGGGATAACCACTCTGATCCTACTGGGCTTCGCTCTACATGTCTGCGTCGAATCGAGCCTCCGCGAAGCACACGATATTGGCTACAATGTTATGGTACCCACCGACGCGTGCGGGGTTTTCGAACCCGCACAGCGGACCTACGTGGAACAGCACGTTATTCACCACTTCGGAACCCAAATCAACACCACAAACCTTCTGTCCTTACTGGGAGACGAATCATGTTTTTCCTAAAAAAATTGCCCTCCCGTAAGATTCTAAATTCATACCATGAGCGCTATTCAGAAATGGATATCGATGGGGTTGAACAAGCGCTTAGCGAACTGCGATCAGCAAGCATTTTGCTCCGAAAACTGGACGCCTACTTCAGCTCCTACGGCCTCTCGCAGACCCGCTTTCTGGTCCTCATCCTCATCGACCGCGAAACCAACGGCACGGGACTCACTCCCATTGAGTTGGCTGATCGGCTCGATGTTTCCAAACCCGTGGTTTCCAAAACCCTCAAGGCACTTGTACACGAGGAACTACTCCACGCACGACCACACGAAAGCGACCAACGTTCGCGCATTTTCGGCCTCACCCCAAAAGGGAAGGACCTACTTCATACCCTGCTACCCGGCTATTACGTACTGCTTGCAAAACACGTTCGATCCGACAGCGGGCGGAAAGAGATCCAGCATGAATAGTCTCTTGCACCTTTTCGGCCTTTGGGTTTGTGTGTTTCCCCTCGTACTGCTCCTCAACAAAGCGCTCTCCATACTCGCTCCAGAATGCGGACTGTTGCAACGGAGCGCATTGCTCAGCGGGATCCTCGTCCCCTTGATCTCCTTGTGGATTGCCCCCAATGTCCAT
>JBAHZU010000114.1:0-61966 GCA_037132875.1 Pontiella sp. | reverse complement strand
CCACCATTAATGCTCGCCCATGAACGCTTCGTAAGCGCCGGTTACATCCACCGGATCGTCCATGGATATGGCCAGTTTCTTGTATTTTTTGAAGAGCGAGTTCATCAGCTCAACCGGAAGGTTCGGCCCCTCAGCCAGATCGTTTATTTCTAGGGGATCATTCATCATATCATATAACCGAACGACGTTGGCGATTGGGTAAATAATCATTTTATACTGATCGGTGCGAATCATACGCTGGCAACCGAAATAGGCGCCATAAATGTCGCCGTAGGCACTCTTGTTTGTTTTCCCCGTAGCCAACGGCAACATACTATTGAACTCAACCTGCATTGGCTTTTCAACACCCGCCAGCTCGAGGGAAGTAGCCATGACATCCTGCAAATAGACTGGCGCATCAATAGAGATTCCCGCCTTGATTCCCGGCCCAGCCATCAGCATGGGCACGCGTATGCTACTGTCGTACATGTTCTGCTTTCCAAAAAACCCGTGATCGCCCACTGCCAAACCATGATCGGCGGTGAAAAAGATATAGGTGTTTTCGGCTTTGCCAGATGCTTCCAGCGCATCGAGAATTCGGCCGATCTGCTCATCCATATGCGTGATAATGGCAAAATATTCCTGCCGGTTTACTTTAACTGAATATTCCGTACGGGGAAACGGGGCTAATCGTTCGTCCCGCAGGCCGCGCCCTGCACCAGCCTCCTCGTTGTAGGGATACTCTGGAAGAAAGTTTTCGGGCACCTCGATCTCATCAAGCGGATATAGATCGACAAATCGTTTGGGTGACTGACGCGGATCGTGCGGTGCGTTAAAAGCCAGATACATGAAAAATGGTTCATCCCGTTCTCCAGCCTGCTCGAGAAAGGCGACCCCATCATCGCCAAGGACTTCGCTCCAATGCGTTCCGCCCTTCCAAAAACCGCCCCGCTTGGTCTCCCACGGTTTCCATCCGGTTTCATACGATTCAGGGCTTTTCGGACGGTTGTATCCGGCCCGAGTCTGACCCGGCATTCCTGCGCGAACATGCACGGTATGATCGAACAGCTTTTTCGCATCCGCACCAACCACATGCCACTTTCCGCTCATATAGGTTTCGTAGCCCGCCTGCTTCATATATTGCGACCAATAGGCCTTCGGCTCTTTCCGGGACACCGTATACTGTGGCATATTTTTAGGCGCATTCGGGTCCTTGAGATTATTTCCCTTTGGAGAAAATTCGGCCGCCCGCCAAAGAAAGGCCCCCGTATTCAGCATCGTACGGCTGGCCACACAAACTGCTGGGGTGAAAGATCCTTGATTATACGCATGTGTAAACGAAGCACCACTCGCCGCCAACCGGTCCAGATTGGGCGTTTTGATAGGACCGTCCGAAAAATAACTCAAGCTGTCCCACATCTGATCGTCTGCAAAAATAAATAGAATATTTGATTTTTGTTCGGCCCAAACAGCGGACACGCCCATTAATAAGATTAACACTATGGTCTGTTTTTTCATCATATCCCCAGTTCTAATCACACCAGTTTAAATCAGAGCCTTTCTCTGTTTTTATTTATTTTTTCTTGAGAGGGCTTTGTCGACGATCGATTGGTGGCCGCAGTTCATGGAGGTCATCTTTTTCAGAATCGTCACGCGCCAACCACGCCCAAGCAATTAACAATAAGTATATTACAGAACCATAAGAAAAATCCCATCTCAATTCAGTTCAATATCAAGTGGTGGTAGACTGCAAATTAAAAGGCCTCCCTTTTCTTCGTCCGATGGGTCTCCTACCGCCCACTCCTTCATGAACCCTCTTTTGCACTTTTTAGGTGTATAGATCACTTAAGGTATAAATTCGGGCCAATCGGCCTCAACGCACCCTTGAAAAGAAAGAGCCGCACCCTCTCGCGTTGATTGTACCCCAGCTCCGGGGCCCTTTTTCCCAGTCTCAGCCGTTCGCGCAAAATATGTTTCAGATCAAAAGTTGTCGCGTTGCGTTCCGCTTCTGCAAAGCGTTCTCGAGCGAACACCCGCAAAAAAACTATTCCATATTAGACAAAAAAGAAGGCCTTCCAATAACTGGAAGGCCTTCTTAAAGCTGGTGGAGATGGGGGGAATTGAACCCCCGTCCGAATAAGAGTTACAGCAGCTTCTACGTGTGTAGTTCGTCATTTAAAGATTCGCCGCCTCCGCTGCCGCCGAACAAGGCCACTTTGGTCGCTAGTTTCCTGTTATAGTTTTCGAGCCACATTCCGGAAACCCGAATGGAGCCTTAGCCTGCTATCGTCGCCTCTATCTCTTAACAGACATCGGAGTAGAGACGTAGCGGAACTATGCCGCTAGTGCGTAACTTTCGTCAGCATTTATGTTGTTTGGGCTCCTTTTTACGAGGCCTGGAGTCCAACCTCGACACGCCACTGAAGCTTCTACGTACCCGTCGAAACCAGTCATCCCCATATAGGAGAACGAGTGGAGAGAACACCAAAAATGCCCCCCCGTCAACCCGACATCTTCTTTTTCGGTTCATACGGAAGGCATGCAAGCGGGATCATCGGTGCCCCGTTGGCAATGCCAATGATAATGCGGCGCAATGAACCGAGATGTTCCAGAGCATCCGCGGAGGACCAATCATAAAATCTGCGACGATGTGATTTCTGAGATTTTTAAACCTACTTTCATCAGAAAATCTCGACGCGCGAAATGGTCGCTCCGCCAAGTCGGCATCAATGCCGCGCACCACTTGCTCGCGTTCTGATTAGCAAACAAAGGACTCTCTCAACATCAAATATAGGCAACCCGCTTGAAAGCACATGCCCGACTTTGTAGGATAGATGCTCTATTTAGCTCGTACCGTCCAAACACGGGACAAGAATACGTCCACTTAGGAAGGGGAATAAACCACTATGAAAAAAAAACCGTTAATTTACATTAGCTTGCTGGCTGCTATTGCCATGCTCGGACTGACCGGCTGTAGCCGCACCATTGACGATGTTGCAAAATGGAAAGCCACCGGGAATATTGAGAAACTCATTAAAGCCCTGTCTGATCCGAAATTTGAAGTGCGCCTCTCGGCCACGAAAGCACTGGGCGAACTACAAGCGGAACCCGCCGTGAATGCACTGGCGGCTCTATATAATGATGCTGAAAAAACCATTATTCTCGCCTCCGTGAAGGCACTCGCGCAGATCAGCACCCCCTCCATCATCACCCCCATGACCGCCGCCCTGAAACTCAACGATCCGCAAGCTCGCAAAACAGCGGCCATCACCTTGGGCGAACTGAAGGCCGTCGGAGCGGTCCACCAATTGGTGGAAGCACTCGACGATACGGAAGCGGATGTTCAGCTGGCAGCAGCCCTATCGCTCGGGCAGATTGCTGAAGAAGATGGCAGCGAAGGTTTGGTTAAGAAATTGAGCGATCCCTCCGAAAAACTGCGCAAAATCTCCGCGGAATCATTGGGGCTAACCGGCGGTGAAATAGCCGCGAAAGGATTGATTGAAGCACTTGCCGACCGCAGCGACACCGTGGTGAGCGCCGCCAAAGACTCCCTGATTAATCTAGGCAATCGCTCCGTTCCACATGCACTCGAAGCCCTTAAGAATGATAAAACTAAAATCCGCGCCGGAGCCCTGGTGGTATTACGCCGCCTTAAATCCGTTCCTGAAACGGGAAATAATCTGATCTGGTATCTGCTAGCCCGAGTTTCGGTGAGCTCGGCGGAAGACATCGACCAAGGGGCTGTCATGACCCTCTCCAAATTGGGTGATTCCGCCATGGATACCCTCCTCGAAGCGGCAGCACACAACGTGCGTAGCTTCCGGGAGCACGCCAGCTTTGCGCTAGAGAAGAAGGGTGTAAATGCGGTCGAGAAAGCGATAGCCGCTGCCAATGAAAAGGCAGGAAGCTCTGCAAAAGCGTGGATGGCCAAACGCGGTTCTTGGGCGGGCGCTCCCTCGTGGCGGATCGATCTCTGGGCCTCTCTTGCGGCATTGAATCCGCACTTCAATCTCGATAACGCCACCGCCAGCAGCCTCGAAATGCAGGCGCGCTCGGCCTTTAACATCATGAGTTCCCCGAACTTTAAAGCGGAGCGCGAATATATTCCCCTCCTGATTGCCCTACTGGGCGACACCTCCAAACCACCCCCTGCAGAACCGGACTATGATAAAGACGGCATGCCGATCATCAAAAAGAAGCGAGATCTATTCCGCGGCGAATCCAACCGCATGCTGGCAGAAGAACAGCTGTTTGCGGCGAACTACTTCGCAACACTCCCTCTTATTGCAGCCCTTGAAGACGAGAACGAACTCATTGCGGGGAATGCGGCAGACCTTCTGGGTAGTCAGGGCGAAAAACGCGCCCTTCACCCCCTCATGAAAGTGGTTTCGAACAAACTCGAAGCCGGAGAGCTTCTGACGGAATCCCCCTTCTATGTGGCTCTCCAGCAAATGGATGACCCGGCCGCAGAACCGCTCTTGCTTAAAATCCGCCCGAATCCAGACCGGGCAATGCGCATCTTCGAACGCCAATACCCCGGCATTCGCCCCATGAGTTCGGAAACCAAAGATGCCACCGTGCAGCACACCCAACCGATCACCTTTCGTTTGGGCTACATCGAAGGGGCTCGCGTCGGCGAGCTGATGATTACCTTTCAGCCCGACGCCGAAGGCAATTGGATTCCCACTCCCACACTGCCCGCTCAGCTTCCTACGCTATAGGCCCATTTACTCTTCAGTGAGAAGGGCGGATGGTGTTATTTTATCGCCCAAAGACCGAGGGCCCGAGGGGCCCCAACCCGCCCCCGTTGAGAACGCATCTCAGAAGATCGCCGCACCATTTATTCCTACTTAATGAATGTGCCACGCCCCCTTGCGCAAGGGGGCGGTCAGGAAGAAATCGAAGGCCAATCTATTCTTCGATGATAATGCGGAAGCCCACATTAAAGACCCGTTGGTACGGGAGGTAGCCCAAGCGGTAGGAGGACGTTGCCCGATACGGGCGATCGCGCCAAGAACCGCCACGAACCGCTTTCCGAACCGTGGAAGCGCCATCGCTTTCGCGATATGGGTATGGTTTATAATCAGAGCGGGTCCATTCGGACACATTCCCATGCATATCGTACAGGCCCCAAGGGTTCGGCTTATACTGCGCCGTGCCATCGGGAATCATGCGGCCGTCGTTGAACGACGCATCGCGGGGCACAAAGTCCGTGACCGGCGACCGGGCTCGCTCGGGAATGGGTTTAGGGTTCACGCCTCGAACCGCGAGAAAACCGATGCTTTCATCGGCAAGATTGGCATGCTGCTCGAATCCGGATTCCCCAAAGTGGAAGGGCTGATCGGAACCGGCACGCGCAGCCCATTCCCATTGGGCTTCGGTGGGAAGCGCAACCTTTTGGCCGATTTTTTCGGCGAGCCAGTTGCAGAAATCGACACTCTCATGCCAGGTCACACGAATGACGGGCATCTGGGGTTCGTTGGCGGGATACCCTGCATAGATATGGTCTTTCCACTGCTGGTCGATCACGCGGCTGTCATGCTCCGGTTTGAATTGTTGAAACTGCTCATTGGTAATTTCGGCAACGGACATCCAGAACGGTTTTTTGATTTCAACCACGCTTTGGGGAAATTCATCGTTGGCGCCCGTGACCGAACCCATCACATATTTTCCGGCGGGAATTCGGGCCATTTCGATTTCCAATCCCTGGAAGTTCATCATCTTGGTTTGCGCCTTACCCGGATGCTTCAGCGGCCAGCCCTTGAGCGTTAGCGGATCCGGACGTTTGGCCGGTTTTTGCGGCGGAATAAAGTCGGGGCGGGGTTGCATGGGGGGCAGCCATTCGATGTCGTTGTCAATGCCAGCATATTTCTTTTTAAACTCGACGGTGCGTTTCGCAATCTCGCGGGTTCGCTTATCATTATTCAGCTCCAGCCAAGTGGCGGAGTACGGAACATTCAAATCAACCCAGGTGAAAAGTTCGCGCCACTCGGCATCACTGAGTTCCACGCCGTGATGTCCCTTTTCCAACAATTGGAAAAGTTCGCTGGTGGATGCATGAAAATCGAGCGGCGTGAGCACATGCAGGTCGCTTTCTGGTCCGGGGCGCCGGACATAGGGATGGAGCGCCATATAGGAGCGGGAAAATTTTCCCCGTCCGAATTTTTTCTCGGTAAGGTCAGCAAAGTTGGGCCGCTCTTTTTTGGACCCATCGTGGCAACCCACACATTTACGATCGAGAATGGGCTGAATTTCGCGCTTAAACCCATAGTTGTATGGGCGATCCACTTTAGACCACGGCGTGAGTTCCTGCGGCGCTTTGCGTGCAGCCATCGGAGCGGAGGGCGGAGGAGCCGTTCGAGGCGACTCATGACAACCAATACAGGAGAGTCGCTCTCCTGGCTGGGCGGCCAACCAGCTTCGCATCACCTGCATGGCACGACCGTCCTGGTCCAAGGGTTGCAGCGAAAGAGGCAGGCTGTGGGGAATGTTAACCATCACCGATCCATCCTCTTCAACCGGAACGGTGCCTAGCACGCGCTTCGTATCCCAGGCCCCTTCGATGGCCAGTGCATCGTGGCTCCCGGTGTTGCGGTAGGCATAGCCATAGGTAAAGATCCGTAGGGCGGCCACTTCGCCGCGCGGAACCCCTTTCAGACCCGGGCCGGCATAGATGTCTTGAATGAAGAGCGTGGCGTGGTCCGCCTCAGGATTATACCGGTCGGGAATGATGGGAGGAACTGTACGGGGTTTGATCGGAATCGGTTCGAAATAATGATTTCTCGACGTACTCGCCAGCTCAACCACGTTGTCAAACGTATCCACCAGATAGAGCCCCCATTTGTCCCTTTTTGAGCGCTTCATGGAAACCAGAAAGAAGTTCTCACTCAACGGAAATGGATGAAGGAATAGCGGCCATTTTCCCGCGGTATAATTATCGATAATCGGGAACTCCATCGGCTCACCACGGGCCAGAATTCGCTGTAGCGCGCCCGCGCCTTCGAAGTCGCCAAGGTTGTGATCGAACAGCCAAAGTTCCCCCGCTCGAGCAGTCCCATGGTGACCAGAAACGATGGCCGCAAATTTAGACGTGTGGCCGGGAATCTGCTTCGCATAAAAAAGGGTATTCGGCCAATAGGAGTTGGAGCCGTAGATGGAGCGGTTGTTCGAGCCATCGGGATTCATCTCCATTAGAATTCGCGTGAAATAGTGGGAGTTATCGGTGTATTCCCAGCGGTGATACATCACTTTCCCATTGTCTTTCACCCACGGATACCAATTGTTCTCCTGATCGAATGTGACCTGCCGCAGACCGGAGCCATCGGCATTCATTTCATAGAGTGTTCCAACATAGTCGCTACCTCCCACGCAGGGTACCGAGTTGAGCGGTAGCGTGGAGCAGAATAGGATTTTACCATTTGGGAGATAGATGCCGTTGTAGTGGTCGATCTCAGGAATATAGGAGGTAATCTGACGCTTCCCAGACCCGTTAATCTTCATTTCAAAAAGTTGAAACGTGGAGGTCTCCGTATCGATCCCCGAATAGAGAAACTGTTCCCCGGAATAATCCAGACAGATATCCATCAAGCCTTCCTTGGCATCCTTGGGGTCGTATACGGTTCTAATTTTTCCGGTTTTCAGGTCCAGCATTTGAAAGCTATCGTTGAAATTATAGCTGAACGTTTTTCCCGCGCGGTGCAGAAACTGCGAGTTTCCACGCCAGTTGGCAGGCATTCGTTCACTGCCCGACTGACGAAACAAGATCCGGTCAAAATCAATCACCGGATTTTGCAACACCAATGCTTTATAACGAAAGGTAGCCAACCCCTCTTCCGGCGCATTGGATTTTTTGAGTTTAGCCAGCTCCCCGAGCAGATTTTGACTGTCGTATTCCCCGAACGTCTCTCCCAAGAAACGAATAGCAAGGGCAGTATCCTTAAATTTCTTATCCAACGAGGGCGGAACAGCAAGGGTTGCAATTACGCTCACGCCGAGAATGAGTATCAATATAAAGAGTCTTTTCATGGGCCAAGTTCCGAGTCTATTTAAAGGTGAGGTTCTTTAATAGAGACGGCTCCGGCCGGCTCAAGTTGGACAGGGCCGAAGGCATTATCCGACGGGCGTTCTGTCCCGCTTTGATCATCCAAACCACGGTTCAATTCTGGTCAAATCGTCACACTCAGCATTCGCCCCGTTCGTCTCGAACAAAGATGCCGATATAGAAACTTGATTCCAGAAGTTAATCATGCCCAAAATGGTCCATTTAAAGGATCTATTCATGAAAAAGCTTTTCGAAAAATTTGAACGGGCCATTGTGCTCGCCCTGATGGCATTCATGATGCTCGTCGTACTCTTATCGACCATCGAAGTCGGGGTGATTCTCTGGCAACAGATGGTTGAGCCGCCGTTCCTCCTCATGAACGCGAAAGAAATGATGGAGGTCTTCGGATTCATTCTGATGATCGTCATCGGTCTGGAATTGCTGGAAACGATCAAAGCCTATCTGGATAAAAAAGTAATCCATGTTGAAGTCGTGTTGCTGGTTGCCATTGTGGCTGTTGCCCGAAAAATCATCATCATGGACTACAAGGACATTACCCCCCAGATGATCTTCGCCGTGGCTGCGTTGGTCATCTCGCTATCGATCGGGTTCTATGCCGTGCGGCGTGCGCTGGAGTTTCCTCAAAAAGAACCAGAATCAACCGATTAAATTTCCTGAGGATCCAAGGAATCGCATCCTTGGATCTACGGCGAGGGGAGCCGGAGCATCCGAATTTCTTCCCGGACTTGGAGTCAGGATCCCCAAGGTGATGATCGAAAACTTCAACGACTTTGCGCGTGCCGTTTGCCATCCACTCCCCCACGGGCCCACACTCGGCGGCAACATCCGAATCGCGCCACCGAACGGCTCCAACCTCCTCGCGATCGGTTCCGCGAACCTTGACTGCGCAAGATATTCCCTGCTAAGTTTTAATGCTTATTAGCCAGAACCTTGGAGCGTAACCATGCCAAAAAAAATACACCTTATTTTTGCCCTTCTCTTCCTCTGCACCGTCGGAACATTTGCCGAACCGCGCGGTTGGGGAACCGGAATAGGCGTCATGGATGGCGCCTTCGGCGCCCATGCTCGAAAAGGCTTTCTGTTAGGAGAGGAACAACAATACGCCATCGTGTTGCAGGGCGGTCTTTATAACGAAACCAAGTGGACCGGCCGATTCGATGCAGATTTCCACTATGTCCTCACGCCCACCTCATCGTTCAGCGTCTATCCGTTGCTCGGCATCGACCTCGCCATTCGAAACAAAAACAATCGCCTGGGTGCAAACCTAGGCGGCGGTGCGCTGTTTGACCTCAACACAGAAACCCGCCTCTTTTTCGAAGTAAAATATGTGACCGGCGACTGGGATGGATTTTCCTTCATCGCGGGCATCTATTTTTAGCGAATCGATGACAAAAGGGCGGCCATGCGAACGACAAACTTAACGAGAACGGACGCGCCTCCACAAAGCCGGAGTACCCTTCAGCGCAAGGGATCACACGGCTTCTCCTCCGATCTTTTGAGGATGCTTCTTTCGCATAAAAGAGGGGGGTCAGTGCAACACCAGCCCAGATGTATTCAGGACAAGCGCGTCCCGATCTCCCCTCGCGTTGCTGAAGAGGTCCGCTACGTCTACGATTCTTTTTCACCTAAAATTCATTTGCGACCCAGCACAGTATAGGCCGCATCACTTTTCATCCCGATTGGACCTCCCCCATGAACATATCCAAAAATCCTGAACTTCTAGCCCCTGCCGGAAGCCCCGAAGCGGCATGGGCGGCATTGAGCTATGGTGCCGATGCGGTCTTCACCGGCCTCCAACGCTTTTCCGCGCGGGCCGAAGCCATCAACCTGACGGAATCCGAACTAGATGAACTCATTGGCTTTGCCCATTCCACGAGTCGGAAGGTATATATTACGTTCAATACCCTCACTCAACAGCATGAACTACCCGATGCGCTTGACGCCCTCTCGCTGATTAATTCCCTGAATGCGGACGGCATCATTGTTCAAGACCTCGGCGTAGCGCGCATGGCACGGCGCTTTTTCCCGAAGCTCGACCTGCATGCCAGCACTCAGCTAGCCGTTCACAACACAGCTGGGGCACAGCTGCTGGCCAATATCGGTTTCACCCGCGTGGTGCTGGCCCGCGAGCTGAGTCTATCCGAGATTGGAACCATCACGAACCACTGCGGAATCGAAACCGAGGTCTTTATTCATGGCGCGCTGTGCTATTCCTACAGCGGACTCTGCCTGCTCTCCTCACACGCGAACAGCCGCAGTGGCAACCGAGGAAAATGTGCCTATTGCTGCCGCCAGACCTTCGACACCGATGACGGCAAAACCCTGCCCTTTTCGATGAAGGATTTTGCGGTGGGAGCATATTTTGATGAGTTGCTCGCCACCGGCGTGGCTTCGCTGAAAATTGAAGGCCGCATGAAGGGACCGGCCTATGTCGGCGCCGTAACCGATTTTTATCGCAAGCGAATGGACCGAGGCTTGAATGAAACCGAACAGCGCGAACTACTTTCCGACCTCCAGACCATTTTCGGGCGTCCGGCCACCGAACTCTATCTAAAAAAGGCCGACACCAATCCCATTGACCCCATCACCAACGGCCATCAGGGCACGACGATTGGAACCATTAAAGGCATTCGTCAAGAACGCGGCGAGCACTGGCTCCAATTCAAAACCAACCGCGCCCTGCAAAAGTTTGATGGCCTGAAAATTAGACGGCCCGGCGCCCAGGCGCTTTTTGGCTTCTCGGTCTCTGAAATTTATTTTTCCAAAGATCGGAAAAGGCAACTGAAGTTTGACGTTCCGGCCGATTCAGAGATCGAAATTAAACTACCCCCGAATCACCCCTATCTCGAATCGGGGCTCACCATCTATTGTTCCATCTCACAAGAGGTGCGGCAACGCTATGGGTTTGAAACGCCGCGTCCAGGCATCCATCGGCAACGAAAACCCTTTGATGTTTTCGTGAAGTTTACCCCTAACGGCCTACAGCTCACCGCTACAGCAGATGGAATTTTGGCGGAATTAAACCTGGAGGCCAAACTCAGTGAAGCTCGGCAGCCGGAAAAAACGGAGGCCTCCACCCGAAAAAGCATCGGGAAGACGGGCGACACAGAATGGATTCTCCACACCTTAAAAATAGAAGACCACGGCCTCTTTGCTCCGGCCTCCATGTTGAATGAAGCGCGGCGCGACTTGCTGAAAAAACTGAGTGCCGAATTCCAAATCAAAAAGAAAATCGATCGGGCCCAATGGGTGGAAGAACTGATTCAACCGCCTGCAAAATCCGATAACCCCGAACAGTGGTCAATTCGATTGCGCGACGGGTCGTTGTTAGATGGGCTCACGGACGACGAATTAAAACAAATTCATGAAGTGGTGCTCGAAGGCGATGCGTCCGCGGTGTGGGCAACGGCGAAGCATCGCCCTCCCCTCCGATTTTCCGTTCCCGTCATTCAACGAGAATCAGGCATCCGATTACACGAATCACGCATCGAAGTCTCCAACGTGGGGGCTCTGCACGAACACCGAGCGTGCGGCAATCTCACGGCCGACTGGCCACTTTACACGTTGAACACCGAAGCCGCAGAACAGTGGAGGGAGCTTGGTATTCAGCAGCACGTACTTTCGCCGGAAGATACCGGCGATAATCTAAAGTCCTTGCTCGCCATACTCGGTGATCGGGCAATGATTACGATATATCAACATACGCCGATGATGGTGTCTGCCACGATGCCGAATTCGGGCAACGCCCTTTTCGACCGCCGAAAAAAGCCCATGCGTATCGAAAAGAACGGGGATCAGTTTGTCCTTATTTTTGAAGAACCGTTCTGTCTGATGGATCATCTCGATGAACTCCGCAGCGCTGGGGCCCGCCATTTCCGGATTGATCTGACCTACGGTGTGGATACAACAGAACAGGCAACCGAGATTATTCGTCGCATCTTAAGGGGCGAAACTTTTTCTGACCACCACGACGGAAACTACAATCGTTCACTCTAGCTCGGCCTTAGGCCTTATTGAGATTTAATCCCAATTTTAGGCTTGGCAAACTTTTTGGGTTTGCTAGTTTCCTTCCATTGCAAGCGGAGCAGTTGCTTCGGCAATCGTTTTCTTTTCAGGGCGATCCTCAAGGGCATTCGAAACGATGAGTCATGAGTAATCATTGCCTCAACAGATTCACACCGCGCCACCCGCCGGTGTGGTCCGACCGCAAAATGGAGATCGAAATGCAGGATCAAACTTTACGGGGTGTAAGCCCCTTCAGCGCATGCCAGGATTATAACTTCACCGCCAGCGGACTCTATGTTGTGGGGTCCAGCGTGGGATTCGATTCCGGCATACGGCTTCACGAATTTAACTTTCTTTCTGAGTGCGACTCCCAAATTCCAATTTCCTTGCCAAACAACGCCATCTGGGCAGGAACCGTTCTGGATGGCAGCATTTCCATTCAACTTCCAGACCTTGGAAACAAGGTCATCAACGCCGGCCAATGGTTTTTAGCTCGAGCGGAAGATGTTCAAATGCTCAATCAACGCGATTCATTTTCCCGCGTACTCAGCTTTTCATTCTGTGGGTGCGTAATGAAGCGGCTCGTTAAACTGGCCGATGCCTCCTTGCAGCCAAATCTCTCCCTCTTTTATTCCATGAAGCAATTAAGCCCAACCCTGCTGCAAGGACAGTGCGACAGCAATCTCATCTCGCTCTCCCAATCGCTCCAGATCCAGGATTGCAAAACGCTAGACGATAAACTTCAGGTGGAATACCGCACCCGAAGCTGGATGGAGACCCTATTTAAACAAGACGAACTGCACGCAGCACCCACCTATGCCTTCGGGGCACCCCCGAGCGACAACCCACAACCAGGAATTTAATATGAAGACTGTAATTGTATATGGAAGCATGACTGGAACCACTAAAACGGTCGCGGAGACCCTGGGGGCGGAATTGCAGGCCACGGTGGTTGCGGCAACCGATGCAGACGCTGCGAGCCTCGAAAATTGCGACCTGCTGATCCTCGGCGCATCCACCTGGGGCATGGGCGAATTACAAGATGATATGGCCGACTTTCTTTCCACCTTTGATTCCTTGAAGGTGAGCGCCTCCGCCGGAGCCGTTTTTGGGTTGGGCGATCAGTTCGGCTATGCCGACAGCTTTGTTGACGGGATCGCCGATATGGCCCAAACCCTCGCAGATAACGGCATCAAACGCATCGGAAACTGGCCCAATAGCGGCTATTTGTTTTCCGAATCGCGGGCCCTGAATGGCGATTCATTTTCCGGACTCCCTTTAGATGAAGATAACGAATCCGAAAAAACGGAAGCGCGAATCTCGGCCTGGGCCAAACAACTCAAATCTGAAGCAGGAGCATAATTATGCAGGTTTTCAGTCATCACCTTTATGAATATAAAAAGGGCCTGCGCAATATGGTTCTGCACACCATTGGTAAAGAGCACCTGGAAACCATCATCCGCAGATTGGACGCATCAGAAATTTCCTTCGAAATCTACCCCGTAGGCAAAAGCGACCGAGTGAATATCTTCTTCGGCGATTCTGCCAGCATTGACATGATTCAGCGAATCGGAAAATCGAACCTGAATGATTACACGCCGGAAGAAGATTTCATGCTCGGGATTATGCTGGGCTACGAACGCAAGCAACAATGCGAACGCTATTTAGAACAACGAAATTTATGGGAAACCAAAGCGGCGAGTGCCGTGGCGTGTTGATCCTTCTTGGTTAGTTAGATCCTCATAATAGCCCCCTGCCGAAAGGCGGGGGGCGTCTCATCTCGCCCCGTTTTTCGGGATAGGGAAAACGATACCCTTGGATACCGGCGTGAAACAGTTCACCCAACCACATAAATTTACCGGCTCACACCTCTCAGAGCCCAGCCCATATGATATTCAGGCCTCTGGGGGATGCTTTTCCGGCTGTGAACTCCGACTGCATTCCGGCATTCGATTGCACGAAACGCGCTTTTCCCCGGCCCCTCAACGAAAACAGAAACTGCACTCCTTTCCCGATCTCATTTGGATGGGCTTTATACGCAGCGGGTCCATTGCCATACAGCTTCCTGACCTTGGAAAACGAATCCTGAAAAAGAATGACTGGTTTATGGGACGCTTTGAGGATATCTGCACCTTTCCCACAGCGGATCCGCATGTGGGAGCATTCGCCATGGAAGTTAGTACAGGCATGATGAAAGGTCTGCTGACCCCAGCAAAACCGGGGACCCCAGCCCACCTATCGTGCTTCACCTGTGCCAACCAATTCAAACCAACTCTTTTCTCTGGGCCATCCACCCCGCAACTACAAACCCTTTCAGAACAGCTTCAGGTTCGGTCGGCATCAAGATCACTCCACCGCCGACTGGAGTTAGAAGAAACCAGTTTGGACTGGATTAGCGAACTCTTTCAGCAACCCGCACTGGTGCAATCCGGTGCCATATCCTTTGGTTGCTCGCTTACGAATCCCAGGTCCCCCCACTCCTAGTTAGTGCAAATGCACCAAAAAAGAAGCTCCCGTCGCTTATAAGCGACGGGAGCTTCTCACTTCCAAACGTTGGAAAAAAATTATCCAGCTGAAATAGCTTCAACCGGGCATACCGATTCGCAGGCAGCGCAATCAGTACAAGCATCTGCACTGATCACATATTTACCTTCACCAGCGCTGATTGCATTCGTTGGGCATTCGGATTCGCAGGCAGCACAGTTGGTGCATTCGTCAGAAATTACATAAGCCATGGGGTATTCTCCATTGTTAAAATTATTAATAGGATCGACAGATTTACCATCGAACGGGGGCCAACCTAACAGGTCCGAAATCAGTCACAACCCCAAATAACAGATCGAAACAGATCATATAAGGATTAAATTGTAATAAAGGAGCACCTAACTTTTTGCCGCCGAAATAAACGACCGGACCATTGGATTGGAAGGTATAAAAAAGAAGCCCCCGTCGCTAATAAGCAAGAGGAGCTTTTCATTTCCAAACGTTGGAAAAAATTTATCCCGCTGAAATAGCTTCAACCGGGCATACGGGTTCGCAGGCAGCGCAATCGGTACAAGCCTCTGCACTGATCACATATTTACCCTCTCCAGCGCTGATTGCATTCGTTGGGCAGGTCGGTTCGCAGGCAGCACAGTTGGTGCATTCGTCTGAAATAATATAGGCCATAGGGTACGCTCCATTGTTAGGGTTAATCATCTCGTCGACAGGTTCACCATCGAACAGTGAGTCAACTTAACAGCTCTCGAATTCACCACAACCTTAAATGACAGATCGAGGCAGAACGTATAAGGATTAAATTTTAACAAAGGAACAGCTAACTTTTTTCGATCAGACAATCGGGCGGGATCATTTGAACTATCCTGCGGATTTATAAAAAATCATGCCGTCCGCTTTCGTGCATCCGCCAGCGCAACCAGTTCCGCAGGGCAACTCAATCTTTTTGATCCGCCCTTTAAACGCGAGCAGATCAAGCATCGGATGCAGTGCGCTGGACTCGATGTCCAGCGCAAGACTGATTTCCTGAACGGAAAGCGCCTCGGGATACGTATTGAGCAGCTTTAGAATTCCACTAAGCATGGGGCTCCATTGAGGACGCGTCCTTCTTGGCCTGACTGCTCCCGGCCCACCTCAAGCCAGCAACGAAGACCACACAGATGACCGCACAAATCGCAAGCCATACGGCCGAAGAGGATGGATCCACCGTAAAGGTAGCCACCTGAAAGTAAATCGTCGCCAAAACCCAAGCCAAGGACGTCAGGTAGGCAACGGCCAAGAGCATCCAGCGCATGCCGATCTCTCGGTAAATCGCGGCCAGGGCTGCCACACAGGGAACATAGATGAGAATGAAGAGCAGATAGGAAATGGCCGCATGCTTTCCATGTTCGCCGAAGCGCGAGACCATGACGGAATAGGAGCCAGCATCCGCTTCATCCACTTCTCCCACGGCACCAGAAAGACCGAGCGGATCTTTAAGTCCATCCCAGAAACCTTCATAGCCCGCCGGAATAGATGCAAATGCATCAACAATACCCTGCCAGAAATCAAAAGCGGCCTCGGGCCCATCCGACTCAACGTCCCCTTCAGACTGCAGGTCCATCTGGGAATAGATCGCGTCGAGCGTTCCCACCACGGCTTCTTTGGCAAAGATTCCCGTGAAGAGCCCAACGGTGGCCGGCCAGTTTTCATCTT
Organism: Pontiella sp.; assembly: GCA_037132875.1. Taxonomy (GTDB): domain Bacteria; phylum Verrucomicrobiota; class Kiritimatiellia; order Kiritimatiellales; family Pontiellaceae; genus Pontiella. Next base: position 45,729 of record JBAHZU010000114.1, on the reverse strand, counting down.
CAATCCCCATGGGGCGGAAGAAAGGCGTTACCGATCGGCTCATGGCGCTGAGCACCGAATCCCTGGAATCTTGATTCCCGAAGGACCCGTCGGTTCCCATAGAGCTCAGGAAGCCAAGCACGGCCACGAGCAAGAGAATGATCTTCCCCGCTTTGATGATGAAAGACCGCAACCGGTTCCACGTGTTCAGCAGGACACCGCTGAAGGTCGGCAAGTGATAGGGCGGTAATTCCATCACAAAACTGGAGACTTCCCCCCGTAGAATGGTCTTCTTAAAAAGCAGGCCGGTAAGCACGGCCAGCAGAATACCAATCATATAGATGCCAAAAATCAACAATCCTCCCTGCTTTGGGAAAAAGGCCGCAGCAAACAAGGTGTAGACCGGCAAACGCGCTCCGCACGACATAAACGGATTCATCATAATGGCGAGAATTCGATCCTTCTGACTTTCCAGCGTACGCGTTGCTGTAATCCCGGGCACATTGCAACCAAAGCCCACGAGCATGGGAATAAACGCCTTGCCCGGCAGACCGATCTTCCGAAGGAACTGGTCCATCACGAAAGCGGCGCGCGCCATATAGCCCGAGTCTTCCAAAAAGGAAAGACACAGGAAAATGAAGAAGATGGGGGGAATAAATGTGGAGACGGTTTGAATGCCGCCCCCAATGCCATCGGCCAAAATGGCCACCATCCATTCCGGGAACGACATCGCGTTCAACAGAGCGGAGAATCCATCCACAAAAATGGTGCCCGTGAGTCCATCAAAGAAGTCGATGAATGGGCCACCCACATTAATGGTAATTGCAAAGACTATATACATGACGAGAAAGAAGATCGGAAAACCGAGCACCTTGTTCAGCACCACTTTGTCAACGGCATCGGAAAAGGTTTTGCGGGCTTTATCGCTGCCTTTAGTCACATCACGAGCGAGGCCATGAATGAATCCATAGCGGCCGTCGGCAATGATCATATCCGTATCATCACCAACAAGGCGCTCCACCTTTTTCAGCTGATGCTCAATATCTGGAAGCAGGGCTTTTTCAGCCCCGACCAGGTTGCAGGCCAGTTCATCTTTCTCGAGCAACTTAATGGCGAGCCAGCGTGGGGATACATTTTTGGTGAGCGCCACATCAGCCAGATTGATTTCGAGGGTCCGGAGAACTTTTTCAATGTGCTGCTCATACGCAACGCGTACCCCGGGTTTATCGCCCGTTTTACTGATGGCGCAGATCGCCTTTTTCAGCTCTTCCATGCCCTTTTTCTTGGTCGCCACTATCGGAACCACGGGACAGCCAATATGTTCCTGCAGATGCTCAATCTCCAAGCGGATACCGCGTTGCTTCGCCATATCCATCATATTCAACGCCACCACCACCGGCACATCCATTTCCAACAACTGCGTGGTCAGGAATAGGTTGCGCTCCAGATTGGACGCATCGATTACGTTAACCACCACATCGGGAGCATCGAACAGGATATGTTTTCGCGCCACGTCCTCATCCGGAGAAAGCGCCGAAAAGGAATAGATTCCCGGAAGGTCTGTGACCTCAATCGTTGCCTCACAATGGGTATATTCGCCCGTTACGCGCTCGACCGTTACGCCGGGCCAGTTTCCCACCTGCTGCCGAGCACCAGTCAGTGCGTTAAAAACGGTCGTTTTACCGCAATTAGGGTTCCCCGCAATGGCTATTTTTAAATTCTTCATTTCTTATCCACGTCCAGCACATCAGCTTCATCGCTACGCAGCACCACGCGGGATCCACGGATTCCCACCTCAATCGGGCCGCCGAGCATCGCTTTACGCACAATCGTAAATTCAGCTTTTTTAGTGAAGCCCATTCGAAGCAACTTTTGCCGATAAGAAGGTTCAGATGAACTGAACCCCGTAACCACCCCCGTTTCTGCTACCTTAAGTTCCCTGAGCTTCATTTCATTTTCTCCATAAAATAATTAAAGGGCAACCCCAAAGCGTACTTGCCCTACCAATGCGTTATCGACCGACGGATCTCCCGACGGATTAAAAATATACTGCACTCCTGGCTGAATCCAAATCGCGGGGGTGATTGCAAACCGATAAAGCGTTTCAATCGCCAATTCATCGCGCTCAAATCCAGCGGCCGAATCATCCGAAAGGTCGGCAAAGCTGGCATATACCCCCAACAAATCATCCGGCCGAAAACCGCCCAACCCAATCTGTAATGCACCCACAGAATAGACCTGCCCTACCTCAACGATACGATCATCCCCATAGCCATACTGCCCGAAAAGATAGAGACCTCGATCTGTATTTTCCAGATCCGGAGCAGTCAACTGCTGATGAATGGTGGCATAAAAACCCCCGGTTCCATCTTTCACACCGCCGTCGAACATAGCCCACTCACCCGTATGAAACCAGCCTCCAACACTCACACTTCCGCCAGGAAGGTCTCCGAGTTCATCCCAAGCAAACTGTCCCTCGGCAATGTGAAAATAGTCATCCGACAAATCATTACTGAAAAAAGAGGAAGGGCCACGCGATCCGGTAGAAACACCATCCACACCCGCTGCTCCATCATAAAACCCATAGGCCACGGTAAGCTGCGTCCCAACGCCTTGATAGGGCGTTATAAAAAGGTTCAGGCTCATCGCCGGATCAGGATAGCTCGGAAAACCCGCAATCGTCGGCTGAAAACCGGCGCTCGAGTGCGTGAATTCGCATGCCGCCGAAACCTCCTTTAATGGAGCCACATAAGCAAACTCGGAATTCGCATCCACCTTACCGATCTTGGCCCGGAATCGTCCATTAAACAAAACCTGCTGATACCAAATCTCATACAGCGTATTGAGAGAATGCTCACTCTCTATATTGGTATATCCCTGCAGGTCACCGGAATCACCGGTCCCACCATTTTCCGCCGTAACCGAGAGGAATTGTGCAAAAAAGGTTCCGCCCTTCAGGCCGAATAGCATCTCGGTATCGATCTCAAGATCAGCCGTGAACAGATTACGGGACGAGCCCGTTTGGTGCAGCCCCCCCTTCATGACACCGCTGTATTCAAAAACATTTGCCGCAGAAATCGAAATTCCGGATTCCTCCAGCCGATCTCGCATCCCACCCCAATTTCCAGTGAGCTGCTCATAGGTCAGACATCCGAAAATGGGATGATGCGGTTTCGGAATCACGGGATCCGACTGAGCAAAACTATGGCCACAAAAAAGAACACACCCTACAACCCACATGATTCTCTTCATTTTATTCATTTATCTACCTCGAAAAAGTAATTTCAAATGCTTGGGGAATTCCCACCGCATCCATCATGCTCAACAAGCATGTTGCACCGTGCAACCATCCGCCGTTTGCTAACCCGGTTCGTGATGATCGCCATTTCTTAGTTCCCACTAAAAATTTCGGCTAACTTAGGCGGTATCTCATTAAGTTCAACTCTATTCGGCACATTTCTTAGGCGCCCCAAAAGTGGACCACCTTATCTTATGTGCAAACGAGTTTAAAAATTATCCGAAAATCACAGACCGCGTATTTCAGCTGGTCCGCAGGCCTTCGGAGCGTTGGTTTTATGTGCAGACGACTCACCCATAGCCCACGCAAAGATGGCCTCTCTATACCTCATTCCATCTGATATTTTCATTTTTTACACTCCCTTTGATTGATTTACCGCGATGACGTCGCTCGAACCGCACCCTAAGTTAGGCTCATCTGACTTATCGAAGAAGGTGTAGGATTACCTACCCTTTTTTGGGGCGTCAATTTTTTTCTTGAAAAATGAAATGCGACGCTCCGGCCCCAGCGATCCAGATGAAGAGATCTCTAAATGACTCAAACGGGACGAACCCCGAAACAATCCCGATAAAAATGTTCACGCGTTCGATTTTTAAGCCTTAATAAAATCGCGGATTCGATCCAGCGTTTCGGCACTCAGATGATGCTCCAACCCTTCCGCATCCAGCGTAGCCACCCCTTCACTTACCCCTAAATGGAGTAAAAATCGGTACACCACATCGTGTCGTTCGCGGCAAACTTGTGCCAAACGGAGCCCCTTGGGGGTTAATGTAACCGGCCGATACGCCTCTTTTTCAACCAGCTTATCCATTTTTAAGCGTTGCACCACTTGAATGACCGAAACATGACTCACGCCAAAACGGGCGGCAAGATTGACCACTCGACAGACCCCATTTTTTTCGATTAAGTCAGCAATGGCCTCCACATAATCTTCACGTACTTCCGTGGCATGATCGGCACGTGTACGAGTATGAGCCTGTGCAAAGTTTTTATTCACGGTGGTATTCTCCGGTTAGTAACCCCGTTACCTCATGGCGAATTCGATACGATAACCCAAGGGATACCATCGCCTCGACCTCAGGAACAAATGGCATTTAAACTTCGGCGAAGCCTATTCTAAATTTTCGAGAAAGGGCGGCGGAACCACCGGTTGCTCAACCGTCGGGAGATACGGATCGACGCTCGCTCCTCAACAGAAAACGTCTTCCATTTCAGGCCTGATCATTGCCGGAATCTACGATATAGCGATACTGCTTGCCGCAACGAATAATGATTTCTTTCTGTCCTTTTTTAAGAATCTTGAAATCAATCGACATCTCACCGTATCCATCATGCTCAACGAGCATATTGTACAGCACATCAATCCGTTTTTTCACCTGTTTGTGATGATCAGCCATGTCCTTAGTTCCTGCTAAAAATTTCGGCTAACTTAGGCGGTATCACATTAAGTTCAATCCAATTCGATACATTTTTAAGGCGCCCCCAAAAAGGGACGCCTGATGTATTTCAGAATTTATTTTAACATTTACCAGAAGATCACATACAGCATGACCGTCAGCGCACAAATGACTAATCCCCACATCAAAGCAGGCTTCGACGTGGTCATATCCATCGTCGTTGTTGTGGTAAATACAACCCGCTCAGCTTTAAAGATCAAACCATAGACCACGAGCAGCGCCAAGACCACTCCGAGGCAGACCGACATGCTATGCAGGAAGTGCATGTCGGCATGGGCTTTCAGCATGTAGTGATAAATTCCCGCGTTCGCCACCATGCCAATTACACCCGCCCACTTGCCAGAGGTCCGGTTGAGCAGTCCATAAATAAAGACGGCCAGAATTCCGGTTGATACATAGCCCTGGAACGACTGAATAAACCCAAAGATGCTCGCAAACTCGACGAGCTTCGGCGCTATCACACAACCAATGACAACGAATACACCAATGCAGATCCGGCCGAACGTCACAAACTCATACTGTTTTGCGTCGGGGCGAATATAACGCTGATACACATCCATGGTGAACAACGTGGAGGCCGCATTGAGCACCGCCGCCAGCGACGAAATAATCGCGCCAAGCAAGGCCGCAATCACAAACCCAAGCAATCCTTTATTTTTTGGAATCAGCTTCGTAATCAACAAGCCCATCGCATCGTCATATTTATACGCATTGATCGACGCTTTCACGACCGCTTCTTCACCTACCCGCGCCACAACGCTATGATTGAATTGCGTAATCTCCACGGCTTTATCCGGATGTGTGGCCGCATATTTTTCGTCTAGCGTGAACACCATCTTATTGGATGGATCAGCCACTGCAGATTCATACACCGCAAAAACATTTCCGCCCGCATCCACATTCGCACTGTGCTCCATTTCACTGGAAAATAGGTTGAAAGCGATGATGCCCGGAATCACAATAATGAATGGAATCACAAGTTTCAAACCGGCCGCAAGCACCAGCCCTTTCTGACCATCCCCGAGAGATGCGGAGCCTAGAATACGTTGGGTAATGTACTGGTTGAGGCCCCAGTAGTAGAAGTTAGGAATCCAGATCCCGATAATCAGGATGGGCCACGGCATGGCTGGAGTATCCATGTGCATGGCCGATTCATTCAAGGCCTTGAAGCGCTCCATGGTCCCCGCACTGGCATCGACACTCGCTAGAGCTCCGGTGGCATCCACCAACGTCGTAACATCGGTAATGCCTAGCTGATAAAAGGCAAAGTAGGTAATGATGCCGCCGCCGAGAATCAGCGCCGACCCTTGCAGCAGGTCCGCCCAAGCACATGCCTTCAGGCCCCCAACCGCCACATAGCCCGCCGCTAGGCCGCCAAGGATCCAGCAAGCAACGGGTAGCGAGATATCCAAGCCAAACTCAGAGAACAGCTTCGTCATGGTAATGGCACCGGCATAGATCACGCCGATCAAGCTCACGCCCACCAAAATCAAGGTCATCGACAGCGTCATCACCAGACGTGCCCAATGATTATAACGCACTTCCAGAAATTCAGGAATCGTCGTGATGCCCGTCTTCAGAAAATAAGGAAGCAACACAAAAGCCACAACCACTAAGGTAATGGCTGCAATCCATTCCCAACTCGCAACGGATAATCCTTCGAACCCCGCCCCTTGCCCTGACATGCCGACAAACTGTTCCGCGGAAATATTGGCTGCAATCAGTGAGAATCCGATCAACCACCAGCTCAGTCCGCGGCCCGCCAGGAAGTAGTCCGCGGCTCCCGTTTCTCCATGGGTATCTTCACCCTTGGATTTATACATACCAACAAACAGTACCGCCGCCACGAAGGCGATAAATACAATAATATCTACGATATATCCCATTGCATTCTCCTTGGAGTTTTCAACACCATACCCAGCACGCGAGCGCACCGGCGCAAACCTTGGAAGGCTCGACGCTAACGAGTCTCACCGATTATATCCAGTCGTCCTTACACCTATATACGACATAAGTCGAATAGTCACATCATACGGATACCCTCGCGATGAGCCATAGGAGAACGACGCAAACAGATGGATAAAACGCGCATTGGCCGCCTTTTTCACACCCGTTCCATCCAAAAATCAGTACCCACCCTCAAAAGAGGAAAAAAATGGGCCCTAAACAGGCCTACTCGGATACAACAAAGGATCGCACCCCCGAGAGCGAATCGAAAACGGGAACACCGCACGCTTCTAAGCGGGGGCGGTTGTTATGACCATTCGCCACCAGAACACACGCAACTCCCATCGCCTCGGCAACCTCGAAGTCGTGAATCGTGTCCCCAATAAAGAGGGCCTCATTCGGATCCATTTGCAGACGCGCCATATATTCAAGCCCGTTCTCCACCTTCCCCGCAGCATAAATATCGCTCAGCCCGATCACCTCGTCAAAAAAGTCCAAGAGTTGGAAGTGGCCCAAGGCTTGGATCAACGTATCGTGCTGATAGGCCGACAAAACCGCCTGCCTGATTTCCAAGGTTTGGAACTCCGCAATCAACTCCCGCGCACCGGTGTGCAGGGGGCATTCAAACCGCCGCTCCGTATATTCCGCAATAAACTCTTTCGCCAGCACTTGATAGGGCGTTTCAGCATATTTGAATCCGAGCTGGGAATAATACTGTTCCACCGGAAAACTGAGCTTCGTTTTATAGAGGGCCGTATCAATCAGTGGCAAATTCCGCCGTTCCAGCATGTGGTTATTAATCTCCACGCAAAGCCACGTATCATCCCATAGCGTGCCATTCCAATCCCAAATGATTTGTTTATATTTCATCAAACAACCATATCGATCATCACACAATTTAAAAGCATTTGTGCGCTCGAACCCGTTCGATTTCAGCCGTGTGGGTTCCTGTGCGAACGCAACAGATTATTCCGCCGCCTCCAGCCTTCGCATTTTAACCACATAGAATATCCCGAGAAAGAGACCGAGAAAGACCAGCCCAATACAGAGGCCGAGCCACAGCCCAGCAGCGTCCATCTTTTTGATGTAGGCCAGATAACACCCCGTGGAAAGTCCGATCATCCAGATGCTGACAAAACTGAGGACCAACGGAACGGTGGTTTCCCCAATCCCCCGCAACGCGCCCACAAAGATTTCCTGCAAGGCATCGGGAATCTGATAGATCGCAATATACAGCAATAGAACAGAACCGTAAGCAATCACCTCCGGTTGATTCGTGAAAATCCGAAAGATAGGGCCGGGCAGCAACCAGAAGAGCAGGCCGCCAATCACGGCAACCGTCACGCCAATCAAAACCGATGCCCGGGTATATTCTCGAACCTTTTGCAGATTGCCTGCCCCGTAGGCATGGCCCACCTTCACCGCCGTCACCCCAGAGAGCGCCAAGGGGATCATAAAGGTGAAGGTCGTTACATTGATCAAAACGTTGTTGGTTGCGGCAGCCACCACCGACATTTTACCCACCAGCATGGCCACAATCGCAAAAACAGAGGCCACCACCACCGAAATTCCGCCGGTGGGAATCCCCACCTTCAGCACTTGGAATACGGTCTCACTGCAGACCTTCCACGTCCAGGCAGTTTTCTTTTTCGTATAGAAATAGAGCACCAATGCCATGAGGCTCCGCGACAGCAAGGTTGCAATGGCCGCGCCTGCAATCCCCATGCCCAATCCAAACATCAGCACAATATTGGCCGCCACATTAAAAAAGTTAAACAAAAAGATCAGCAGGTTCGGCACCACCGTATGCGACCGCGCCAGCAGTAGTTCTTTCAGCGCCGAAAAGATCATGGCCGGAACAATGGAAAAACTGCTGATATACAGGTAGGTCTGAACCAGTTGTTCAAACTCCGGTTCATATCCAATCATTGGAACAAGATAACGAGTAATCAACAGGGAAAGCCCGGCCAGCAGAACCCCAGCACCGGTTGCCAGTATGAGGGAAGAAACGGGAAAACAATCGGTCGGCTCCCCCGCCCCAATCTTACGTGCTTTGAGGGGACTGATGGCCGATAAAACCCCGACCCCAAAAATGATGATCGGAAAAATAAAGGCCGAGGCCACCCCCATGGCGCCGAGTACAATCGTTGAATACCGGCCCGCCACAATCACATCGCCGATGCCAAACAAGATTTCGCTGACTTTTCCAGCCACCACCGGTATCGAGAAGAGGAAGATCTCTCGAACATGCTTAAAATAATTTTTCACAGAAAATCCCAGGCTTTATAATGAAATATATGAACACCGGAATTCCTTCGTAAGAAATCGGCATACAGCCAAAAGAGCAGGAAGGAATCCACAAGAACCCCTCTCAGCCACCGAAATCTCTATGGGTAAAACGCAGGAAGATACTCCATGCCATCCCACTGTCAATCCCGATCCAAAACCGCTTTTCTATTTTTATAAAAACGGCCGTTCATAGAAATTCACAATTTGTTGCAGAATTATCCTGTCATTCAATTATCCTGTCTCTCATTCAAAATGAACGAGGTTTTATGAATCAGGATTTTATTAATGACGTAACCAGCCAACTCAACGCGCGGATGGAAACGGGGCAACTGACGGGCTGGAGCCTGAAGGCCACGGAATCGCGCAGCCTGCAACGACTCTATTCTTCTCCCAACGGCACCGCGCTGAACTGCCATCAAAGCCGCAACGTGATTGGAGACGCCTTTAAACTTTCGGTCTACAGCCCCTCCGAAATCGAAGGCAACGTGGGCACCTCCATGGTTGATCTGGTAACCTATCAACCGATTGATCAACAGCTAAATAAGGCCATTGAACTTTCAACCTGCAGTCAAAACAAAGCGTGGAAACTTGCGGGTTCGCCCTCGTTTGAACCGAAAATCGTCAAAACCTGCGACCCAGAAATTCGCGATCATCCGCAGGCCGTGGCCTCCGGAATTGAACAGCAGTTCACAACGGCCTTTGCGGCCACAGAAGGCTGCGCCCTCAATTCAGCAGAACTCTTTGTGAACTATTCCCTGACCGTGCAGACCAATTCCAACGGGCTTTCCTATGAAACAGAACGGAGCGAGCTCTACCTCGAAGCCGCCATGGAAAAGGCCGGACAAGAAAACGACAAGGAAGTGCATGAGCACACCACATCGGTCACCGTTCAGGATTTAAACATCGACCGTTTCGTCAACGAATGCGCACTGCAGGTTGCTGTTCTCGGCGATAGCGAAGAACCGGAAACCGCCGATGGAGCCACCATCCTGATCCCGAAGGATGCCCTCTCCCAGATGCTCAATGCGGTGCTACAACAGCTCAACTGCAGCAATGAATATCTAAAACTACCCTACCTTAAAGTGGAGGATCGCTTCGGCGGGGGCTACGGGGATGCCCTGAACCTGAGTCTCGACCCCACCATTCCATGCATGGTGCTCTCCTCGGCCTATGCCCAAGATGGGCTTCCGGCCAAAGGCGAAAAACTGATCGAAAACAACACGATCTGCAATCGAGTGATCGATAACCGCTTCGGACAATATCTAGATCTCGAACCCAATGGACTCAGCGGCAATCTGGTGGTGAAAGCCGGAACGCTCATCGCAAAAGATCTCCACGGGCTAGACTATACCGAAGTCATCAAATTTTCGTCCCTCTTGATCGACTCCCAGAAACTGACCTGGAGTTCTGAAATCAAATTGGGCAAGCACGTTGCCGCCGATGGAACCGTCACCCTCGTTAAAGGCGGAGTGGTTTCTGGCAACCTCAAGAAAAACTTCTTGGACTGCCAGTTTTCATCCACACTCGGCACCGTAAACGTTCCGCAAAGCAGCTATGACCCGCCTCTCGGATACCACGGCCCCGATGCCATGCTCATTACCAAAGGCGTTAGCATTGCCGGCCAGACCAAGGAGAACAACTCATGAATACCCTTCCTTACCCCCTCACCGACGACCTCGTCGCCTTTTTCCCCATGCTCTCCAACCTCGTCAAAACGATGGAAGCGGGAGCAGAGGACAAGCTCTATGCCTTTGCCATGCTCGAAGACCTGGATCAATTCCAAAGCAATGTGAGCCAAACCGAAACCAGTGGACTCACCACTGACCGAGGAATTGTTCTGCGCATCTTGGCCGGACACTGTAATTTTGAATTTGCCACGAATAACTTTGCCGAAGCCGCCCTGCTCGAAGCGGCCAAAAAGCTAAAGACCGAAGCGTTGGACTATTTCCAAACCTTGGAAAACCCATCGGTCTTCACCCCGCCCCGCTGGAGCGACGAACCGCTTGAAACATTTGCAGCACCGGTTCGCGAACAAATTCTATCCCACGGAAAATGCCCCGCCCCGGGAACACCCGTTCACTTCGGCAGCGCCTATGACCCATCGGTTTCCGAATCCATGAGCAAAACCGAAACCGCGGCCCGTTCCAAAGCCATTAAAGAAGCCATCATGGAAGCCGGCGGCGACAAATTGGCCTCGGCGGGGTGCATGATTCGCCGCAAAATCAAGAGCCGCTTGTTTGTCGATCGCACGCGGCAGATGTCGCAATCGCTGTTCAGCAGTCTCTACTACCTCTATGCCATCACCCCTTCCGGAAAAACGGTGCGCGATATTGTTGGCGGCATGGCAGGCGCAGAAGCCGGGGCTGGCATCAGCGACGAGCTCATTCAGAATCTCGTTGAAACCGCCGATAAAGTGGAACATGCGGAACGCATTCAACCGGGACGATATCGGATCATTTCCGGCCCCGACGTGACCGGCGTCATTGCCCACGAAGCCTTTGGCCACACTCAAGAAGGCGACACCTGCCGCTTCGGTCGCAGCTGTGCACCGGGCCTCAAAAAGAAAGGCGTGCTGGTGGGCAACAAGCAAGCATCCATCATCAACAACGCCGGCGTTTTTGAAATGGGCAAGACCTCCTATGGGGTGAACGGCACGCACTTCTTCGATGATGAAGGCTTCATTGCTCGCCCACAGACCATTTTGGACGAAGGCAAACTCTCCTCGCCAATGAATGATCTGATCTCGTCCCTTGTTGGTGATATGAACGGCCCCTCAGCACGGCAATCGAACGGCAAACGCGAAAGCTGGAAGCGCCCGCTTATGCCTCGCCAAACCAACACCTATTTTACCGCGGGCGATAAAACCTTAGAGGAACTGGCCGAACTTTGCGGCAATGGGTTCATCGCCGAGCATGCGCACGGCGGGATGGAAGACCCCAAAGGCATGGGCCTCACCGCCGGCACCGAATATCTCGAAGAGGTGAAGGACGGCACGCGCACCGGCAAACTCTTTCTCGGCCCGCAGGGCGGACATATTGAATTATCGGATCCCGTGCCGCGCCTGCTTGAATCGATCATTGCCAAAAGTTCCATCGAAGCCGATGGGACTCCCAACCAAGGTGAACCCCACAACAAATGGGGCGGCTGCGGGAAATACCACAAAGAAGGCGTCGAGGCCGGCTGCGGGGGTCCATGGATTCTCTGGGAAGGTATTACCTGCGGATAAAGCTCATTTAGGATTAACAGGGAGTGAATCTTTGAATCGCTCAATCCATGTACCCGCTCGATGAATCGGGCACCCTTACCAGTGCACAAAAAAAGCCCCGCGAATGAGCGGGGCTTTTTTGGGTTAATTAGCGCGGGGTACGATGACCGGCTCCGCCACTACGGCGCTGACCGGGGCGATGGTGTCCGCCACTCGGACGACGTCCGCCATGCCCACCACTCGGGCGCGGCTTGCGCTTACGCGGCGGAGCAGATGGAAGCTCTTCCAGCAACTCTTCCGGCGGCATTTTGCATTTCAGCTCCATGCCCAGCAGCTCTTCAATCTTCGGCAACTCAAACGATTCCATCTCGCAGGCGAAGGTAATCGACTGCCCCTCGGCTCCAGCACGGCCCGTACGGCCAATACGATGCACGTAGTCATCTGGATTTTCTGGAATATTAAAGTTCACCACATGGCTCAAACCGTCCACATGAATGCCGCGGCCCGCCACATCGGTGGCCACCAGCACTTTAACCTTACCGGATTTGAATTCTTCCAAGATGCGCATACGCTTTTTCTGCGTGACCGCACCAGAAAGCATTTCACATTTGTGCCCATAACGGTCGAGATCTTCAGAAAGACGCTCAGCCTGATCGCGACGATTGGTGAAGATGATAATACGCTCGGGCTTATCATGCTTGATGATATTGAATAGGAGCTGGAACTTCTGATCATCGGTCACAATAAAGACCTTCTGATCCACCGTATCCACGGCCACCCGTTCAGGAGCAACATCGATCCGCTCCGGATCCACCATCCAGGCCGCAGCCAAGTTCATGACATCGTCGGAAAGCGTGGCGCTGAACAATACGGTCTGGCGTTTTTCCTTATCTGGCGTTTTATAAATGATACGACGCACATCCGGAATGAAGCCCATATCGAGCATACGGTCAGCTTCGTCGATCACCATGATTTCCGCAAAGCGGATTTTCACAACGCCTTTGTTCTCGAAGTCGAGCAGACGGCCCGGTGTGGCCACCACAATATCCACCAGCCCATCTTCCAACTCGCGCTGTTGCTTATTGTAGTCCATGCCGCCGTAGAGCACGACGGTACGGAGTCCCGTGAAGCGATTCAGCTCAACCGAGTCTTCGCCAATCTGCATGGCCAGTTCGCGGGTCGGCGCAATAATCAGCGCACGCGGGCTAGCCGCTCCGTGTTTGGAGAGCGGAGTTTTCAAGCAATGGTTGATGATCGAGATCAGGAAGGCGGCGGTTTTACCGGTTCCGGTCTGCGCACGCCCAGCCATATCCTTGCCCTTCAGCGTTCCGGGCAAAATTTCGCCCTGAATGGGCGTAGCATATCTCCAACCCAGCGCATGAATACCCTGCATCAGCTTGGGGTGCAGTTCTAAATCGTGAAAACGAATCTTTCCTTCTTCGGGCTCCACCTTAAAGAGTTCCGGATCCCAGGGAACATCTTCAATCGCACGACGTTCCGTGGCCCCCGCAGTTACCGTATAGGCGGCATCGGCCGGACGTTCACGCGGCGGTTTCCGATCGCGCGGTTCTCTGCGACCCCCTTCCGAACGCGGCTCACGCTTTTTACGTGGCGGACGCTCGGACACCCCATGTTTATCGCTCCAACGGCGTTTCAGCCGTTTTTCAAAAGCCACCCGGCGATCTTCCTCTTCCGGGCGAAATTCCTTCATCCGTTCTTTATCTGCTTCAGACAGCTCAAAAGGCGGGGCTTCTTTTTTAGGGCGCGGCGGACGTTCCGGTTGTCCACCCGACTTCTGGCCCTGCGGTTTTCCGCTGGCTTTCTGCCCCGGCTTCTGGCCTTGCGGTTTTCCGCTGGGTTTCTGCCCCTGTGATTTTCCGCCCGACTTCTGCCCCTGCGATTTCCCGCCCCGGCCGCTGTTCTCGGGCTTCCGGCGCGGTTTTGCCGCCGACGTCTTGCCACCTTGCCCCGGTCGCCATTCTTCCTGACCGGCTTTGATCGTCGATTTTTTATTCTGGTTAGACGGTTGTTGCTTTGGTGCTTCTTTCTTTTTCGGGGCATCTTTTTTCCCGAATACTGAAGCGATTTTCTTGAGTAGGCTCAATTTCCAATCCTTTCGCATCCAAATGCGCTGAAAGAATGGATTACTGGATCCGTTTTATGTTTTCTTACAAATAGGTCGTTTCAATGCCCTCTGCGGCGATTGAAATTTTCAGTAGTCCAAAATCCATTCTTCCATCATCAATCGGATGATGCGTTTAGTAGTTGCTGTATCCATTCGCAGGCCATGCCTTGTGCATTTCCATCGTTGACGAACTCGTCAAACGCAGCCTGCGCATCTTGCTCTCCCACGGGTCCTTTCATGACCGTCATGGGAACGGGCTCCGCGGTATGCCCCTTGAGGGCAACCGGCGTGCGGTGATCCGTGCACAGAAAGAGCGTGTATTCTTCGCCGCGTTCTTCCAACCATTGGAAAATCGGCCGACACACCTTCGCATCGAACAATTCGATCGCGAGGGTCTTTTTCTGTGCGTCACCCATATGCCCGCATTCATCCGGCGCTTCAATATGAACGAAAACAAAATCTTCCCGTTCCAATATCTCCTTCGCCGCATCTACTTTACCCTGGTAATTCGTATCCAGGAAACCGGTCGCACCTTCAATATCAGGCGCTTCCAAACCGGCCAGTTTTGCAATGCCCTTCAACAAATCAACCGCGGAGATGACTCCGCCGCCCAAGTTGTAAAGGGACGGGTATGTCTCCAGCTGCATGGCATGTCCTTGCCCCCACAGCCAGATTTGCGTTGCGGGCTTTTTGCCTTCCGCAATACGCGTCTGATTAACCGGATGATTCGCAAAAACTTCTTTTGATTTTTCCACAAGCTTGCGAATTTCATCCTCCCGATGTCCTGCCGGCAGATTGTCTACAACCGGTTTATCGGTGAATTCGTGCGGAGGCTCACAGTGGCACTCCGCAGGACCGCCGTCCCAAATCAGGATGTGGCGGTATTGAACGCCGGGGTGGAAGGTCAGTCCCTCTCGTCCCAACTTCTCTTGGAGCGTGCGCACCAACGCCTGCCCCTCCTCCGTGGTAATATGGCCCGCGGAATAGTCGTCCATGATCCCCTCGTCCGTAACCGTAACCAGATTACAGCGGAAGGCAACATCGGAAGGGCGCATTGGAATTTCCGCGCCAGCCGCTTCAATGGCAGCACGGCCGGTATAATTCAGCGACGCGTCATATCCAAGCAAAGCCATGTTGGCAACATCGCTTCCGGGAGGCATGCCTTCCGGAACCGTTTGCACCATGCGCGTTTCGCCTAAAGCCGCAAACATCCGAATCATCGGACAATCTGCTGCCTGAAGCGGGGATTTATTCCCCAGCGCCTCAACCGGATAGTCACCCATCCCGTCACCCACTAAAACCACGTATTTCATCTCTTAACTTAATTCCTTATAAAACGGAATGGGTAAAATCAATCCGTTCATCTAACTGGTTTTCAATAACATCGTTCATCAAAGCAATTTCAAACACTACGCACACACAGGGTGCACGCAGATTCCGAAAACCAATCCATCTTCATCTTCTGTCCCAGAGGACCGAAAAAGGGTTAGGTTGGTCGTTCCGATATTCACCGCAACATTTAAGGACGGGAATTTCTCCGAAAAACATTCGAAAGGCAATTCTATACCGTATCTAATTGACGCTCTAAAAATTGGAAAATACCTGCAAAGATCCTGACAAATGATACTGTTACGCTTTACATCGGCAGGGGATTTCTTACCTTGACGGCTTCTCGGCACTTGCAGTGCCCATACATCGTTATTATTTGGAGACTACAAAAATGAGCAAATTAGGACAGGCCTTCAAGGCCTTCTTCTCAACACTGAAAACGGGAACCCTGGCGGATACAGATACCAAAAAAATCGTTCAACCGGTCGAAATCAAACCGGCCCGTAGCGAAGCACTGACCCTCCTGGCCGCACTCCAGCGGGAAGCACGACTCGTGGATTTCCTCATGGAACCGCTCGACGGCTGTACCGATCAGCAGATCGCCGCCGCAGTTCGCGACATTCAATCGGACAGCCGAAAAGTGCTGGAGCGTATGTTTGCGCTCCAGCCATTGCGCACCGAAAATGAAGGCGAAAAAATTACGGTACCGGCGGGCTTCGATGCCGCCACATTCAAATTAACCGGCAAGGTCACGGGCGAAGCACCTTACACCGGCGAGCTGATGCACCCCGGCTGGATCGCGGCCAAACTCGACATTCCAGTTTGGCAGGGTTCTGACGACTCCGCAAAAGTCGTCGCCCCCGCCGAAATTGAAATTTAGCCTCAGCACATCCCACCGTATACCGCGCAGAGAACATCCGGCACACAACGAAAGGGGCTCGCACTGCCACCCCCCGTAAAAACGAATCCGCCGAAGCGGAGGAGCACCATCATGAACTCAAAATATGCCATTGGCATTGATCTTGGAACCACCAACTCCGCACTCGCGTATCGCAGCCTCGAAACGGAATCGGCACCCATCGAGCATCTTGCCATTCCCCAACTAGTCGATCAGGCCACCACAGAAGCGCGCACCACCCTACCCTCCTTCATGCATCTCAGCACGACCGCCGAACCGGGGGCTCCGGCCTGGGCCACAGACACGAACTGGAGCGTGGGCGAATATGCCCGCCGCCGCGCTGCCGAACAGCCCGACCGCACCGTGGCCGCCGCAAAATCATGGTTGGGCCACAGTCGCATTGACCGCCAAGCAGCCATCCTGCCATGGGGAGCACCCGCCGAAGTTGAAAAATGTTCCCCGGTCGAAGCCTCCAAGCGCTATCTGCAATACCTCGCCGGAGCATGGAATGCGCAGTTCCCCGATGCCCCGTTCGCGGAGCAGCAACTGGTGCTCACCGTGCCGGCATCTTTCGATTCCAGCGCACGGGAGCTGACCCGCTTGGCCGCCCAAGAAGCGGGGCTTCCGGAACACTATATCCTATTGGAAGAGCCGCAATCGGCGGTTTATGCTTGGCTCGCACAAATGGGCGCGGGCTGGCGCAAACAGCTCAATCAAGACGACACCCTGCTCGTCTGCGACGTGGGCGGAGGAACCACCGACTTCACGCTCGTTCGGGTGGAAGAGGAAGCGGGCGACCTCGTGCTGCGCCGCGTGGCGGTCGGCAACCATATTCTGGTGGGCGGCGACAATATGGATTTGTTCATCGCACATCTCGCACAACAGGCATTTGCTGAACGAGGCGTGACGGTGGATGCCTGGCAATCGACGGCTCTGTGGCATGCCTGCCGCCAGGCCAAAGAGAATCTACTCTCCGCTGATGGGGCAGAAACTCATCCCGTCACCATACTCGGCCGCGGCCGCAAAGTGATCGGCGGCAATGTTTCCGTCGATCTCAACCGTCAACAGATTTCCGATGCCCTACTCGAAGGATTTTTCCCCGCCTGCGGGCTCGACGACCGCCCTCAGCGCGCACAACTTTCTGGATTTCGCGAGCTGGGCCTGCCCTACGAACATGACACCGCCATCACCCGTCATCTCGCCGCCTTTCTCGGCATGCATGCCGAAGGCGATGCATCGGTATGCCCAACGCATGTCCTCTTCAACGGCGGCGTATTTAAATCCGATATTTTCAAGACCCGTCTGATGGAACTGATGGGCACTTGGTTCGACCAAGCGCCGCAACTGCTCGACGGCAACGAAGACCTCGACCACGCCGTGGCAACCGGTGCGGCCTTCTATGGGGCATCCAAACTAAATGGGGGCGTCCGCATCCGCGGCGGCACAGCCCGCTCGTACTATCTCGGCATTGAAACTGCGGGCCTCGCCATTCCTGGTGCCCCGCGGCCTCTGACAGCATTTTGCGTGGTCCCTGCGGGGATGGAAGAAGGCGCCGAAATTCAAGTCCCCGGCGACTCATTCGGCCTCGTGACGGGAGAACCCGCTCAGTTCCGCGTGCTCAGTTCTGCCGTACGCAAACAGGACCAAGCGGGAGATATGCTGACTTCTTGGACCGCAGATGAACTGCAGGAAACCGATTCATTGGAAGCAGAACTTCCGGCGGCCGAAGGGGCGGAAGACGGGGGCGGATACATTCCCGTGCGCTTTGAATCGCGAGTGACAGAACTCGGCATCTTCGAACTTTGGTGCGTCAGCACGATGACCCAACATCGCTGGAAATTGGAATTCAGTGTGCGAGAGGATTAATGCTATGGAGGATATCGAAAACCACGCCCGCTTCGTGGTCGGCATTGATTTGGGCACCACCAACTCGGCCGTGGCCTACATCGAGATGCTGCAGAAGGACCAGCGGATCAGCACATTTCCCGTTCCACAACTGGTGGCCCCGGGCACCGTGGAGGCTCGCGACTCACTGCCTTCGTTTCATTACGAACCCGCGCCCGGCGAATTTGAAGCCCCAGCAACAGCACTGCCGTGGAGCACCCAGAATTCTGCGGTGGTCGGCCTACTGGCACGAGAACACGGCGCCGCAGTGCCGGGCCGACTCGCCGTTTCAGCCAAATCTTGGTTAAGCCACGGAGGCGTTGACCGCAAGGCGGACTTATTGCCTTGGCACGGGGCGACCGACATCAAAAAACTTTCTCCGTGCGAGGCGAGTCGCCGCTATTTGGAACATATCCGTTTGGCGTGGGATCACGCTCATCCCAAAGCACGTTTGGCCGAGCAGGATGTGGTGCTGACGGTTCCCGCCTCGTTCGACGAGGTGGCGAGAGAACTCACCGTGGATGCGGCCCGTGCGGCGGGCCTGCCCCGACTCTGCCTGCTCGAAGAGCCTCAGGCCGCCTTCTATGCGTGGATGCGGGAACATCAGCAGGCCGAGGGCATGCAGGCGGGCCAATCCATTTTGGTATGCGATATTGGTGGCGGCACCACCGATTTAACATTAATTGAAATAGAATGCGGAAAGGACGACGCCCTGGCGTATCGCCGCAGGGCAGTGGGCGAACACCTGCTATTGGGGGGCGATAACCTTGATTTGGCTTTGGCGCACTATGTCGAAGAAAAACTGGACGGGGGGAAGTTGGCTCCGGCCATCTGGAGTATCTTGGTTCGCCGCTGTCAGCAGGCCAAAGAAATCCTACTGGGACCCGATGCCCCAGAAAATTATACCCTTCATCTGCCCGCACGCGGACGCAGCGTGATGGGCGGAAGCCGACAGGTTGATCTCAAGCGTAGCGATGTGTTGGAGCTGCTGGCCAATGGATTCCTCCCGGACGTTTCAGCAGATGAAAAGCCCGATATGCGACAATCCGGATTTCAGGAATTCGGACTGCCCTACGCGCCGGATGCGGGCATTACGCGCTATCTAGCCGCCTTTCTCGCGGCACAGAACGGGGTGCGGCCTGATTATATTTTATTCAACGGCGGTTTCTTTGAATCCCCCGTACTCCGAGACCGCTTGCTTGCCATCATGGCTCAGGCGTTGGACTGGAAACCGAAACGACTTCAGGCCGGTCGAATGGATCTTGCGGTGGCCTATGGTGCCGCGGAATATGGCCGCGTACGGCGCGGGCAAGGAACGAGAATCACGGGAGGACTCGCGCGCACCTACTATCTCGGCATGGGTCAAAACAGCGGCGAGCCTGCGGCAGTTTGCCTGCTACCGGCGGGGCTGGAAGAAGGCGAATCGGTTGAGCTGACCGAACAAACCTTTACGCTTTATCTGGGGAAGCCGGTGGAGTTCCCGCTCTACACCTCGGGCTCCCGCACAACGGATCGACCGGGCGACGTGCTCCCGATCGACGAAGAAAACATGCGTCCAATGCCGTCTATTAAAACGGTGATTAACTCGGGGAAGAAAAAAAACGCACTCCAGATCAAGGTTCAGATTCATGCCAAACTCACGGAAATTGGAACCCTTGAAGTCTGGCTGGCCGCCATGGAAGACGCCCGGGAATGGCGTCTCCAATTTGATGCCCGTGCGGCCACCCAAACGGAACGCGCCGTTGAGGAAGATCGTGGCAATCGGAAAGGATTGCTGGACGAGGCCATGGCCGCATCCAGCTCCGGCGTGATTCGCTCGGCCTTCGGAAGCGATAAAAACAACACCTCGGGCCTGCTAAAAAAGTTAGAAGCCAATACCGCAATGGGACGCAACCGCTGGCCGCCGGCACTCTTACGCCGATGGTTCGAGGAAACGCTTCCATTCGTAGCAGGCCGAACGACCCGTCCCGAATTGGAGGCTCGATGGCTTAATTTGATGGGCTATGCCCTGCGGCCTGGCTATGGCTTTGCCGCCGACGATTGGAGAGCTCAGAACCTCTGGCGACTCCACTCGGCCGGAGTCGAAAATCATCGGAACGAAATGTGCCGTGCGGAATGGTGGATTCTCTGGCGGCGCATCGCAGGGGGCTTAACCGAACATCAACAATTCGATTTGGCCAATCCGCTCATCAAGCAATGGAATCGCCGGATTCGTAATCCGGGAGCCCAAAAATCGAATAAACTAACCGACTTTCAATTCGGCGACCATGAAAGCGCGGAGGTCTGGCGATTGCTCGGCGCGCTGGAACGACTACCCGTAGCTAAAAAAGAACAGCTCGGCGAGCTCTTGCTCATTTGGCTGGAGCGCAAAGGCATCCAGATTTCCAATGGCGCAGCCATCTGGGCTCTGGGCCGCATTGGGGCACGAGTTCCAGCCTATGGACCGCTCAATACCGTGGTGCCCGCCGAGAGAAGCACCGACTGGGCGGAACGGGTGATGCAACTGAAGGGCACATCAAAAGAAAAAATATTTGCGCTCATGCACCTTGCGCGCTTCACGGGCGATCGCTATCGCGATCTACCCGATGAAATGCGGAACCAGGTATTAACGTGGATGACAGAACATCATGCCGCCCAACGCCTGACTGATTTGGTGCGGGATGGCGGCCTGCTGGATGCCGAAGAACAGGACCGCGCCTTTGGCGAAGCCCTACCACCGGGACTCCATTTGGCGGGATAATCTCGCCGTTCTATCCCCCTCCGTATTCCCTACAATTACGCTAAAGCGGGAGCAAGTTCTGACGAAATCGGAATTCGTGAACGCTATCGTTGGACACTCGGTTCGAGCCCTCCCTCTGGGGTCGTGAGCACAAATTGCTCCAAAAAAAAGTCTGGGTCACTTTCGGCGAGGGAGCAAATCATGCACAGAGTGGAAATGGCATTAATCACCACATCTCTTCCTGGAAATTCAAATACGGTTTCCAGCAGATCCGTCAAAATTTTCTTTTTGTCGGAAAAGCTCTCACGAATCGCGGTAGCAGGAGAGACCTGGCGCAATGCGGAATAGGCCACCAATTTCATTGAATAGAACCGCCACCACTCCCCGTTCCCCACAAACAGCTCAACCGAATGGGCACGCTCTAAAAAGGGCATAGAAACCATACATTTTTTCATAAAAAGGGGCAGGAGAGAGATGATCACACTCTGAGCAGGCATTTTATAGCGGGCGAAACTCTGTTTATCATGCTGAATATTCAGATGAATCAATTCGTAAGAGCGAACCTCTTTCAGAAATTTCGCAAGAGGCTCCAATTCAGAAAAACCCGGACATGAGTCTTTACAAAACCCACTGCAGTCGGCGCAGTTATGCTCCATTTCAGCATTCAGGGAGGGAAAAACTTTATAGACCTCCCCATCAGGTCTCACTAAACTGATTTCCATTTCTCCTACCTCTACGTCTACTTATTTATAAAGTACAACATTTCTTCCGGTAAAAAAATGAGAACATTGGGGTATTTCTGACCTATTTGGGGCATGCGCCTCTTTCTCGCCATCGCACAGAATCATTTTTATGATTAAATTCAGTGATCAAAGAATCGGCTCCCCTACAAAATACGGCATCAAAATGTTTCGCGAGCCAACGCCCTACATGCCGCAGGGGCATATTTTTTCCCAGCCTAACTCACCGCAGTCCTTGCCGGACAAATACTCGCAGGAATCGGAGTCCCGTAGCGGACAGCTGTAGGTTTCGCAACAGGGATGTTCCATAAATTCAGTCACTTTTTTACCGAACATTTGCTCAAATGCTTTTGTGAAATAGGCTGTATTCATAAAGCCCACCTCCTTTGCAATCGTGCCCAAAGGAAGTTCGGTATAGCGCAGCAGACAGCAGATCCGATGCATCTTCAGCCGGCGTATATATTCCCCGACCGATCCTCCCGTGTGCTTCTTAAACATGCAATAGAGTGTTTTACGATTCATCGACATTTCATTCGCCAAGATTTCAGTACCAAAGGAATACTGATCAATTGATTGATGCACCAACCGCTGTGCCTTGTGCAGGCGGCGGTCGGGAGCATGGCGCAATAATTCTTCGGCATAGTTGCTGAGCAACACCATAGATATACTCTTAATCCAAGTATCAATGCCCGTACGATTCGCCTCTTCGATCCGGCGCTCCATATCCTCCAATTGCTGCACCGGAGGGTGGGGATATTTAAATACTCCCGTCCATAGACCGCTGTTAATACAGTGGAGATCCATGCGCTTGGCCTTGATCGTGATCCAGCAAACTTCACACCCCTCCCCTAACTTAATGTGATAGCGAGTCGGCGGACAAATGACGGCGCAATATCCGGCCTCCACGTTCAGCACATTTCCATCCGTAACAAACAGGGCAGAACCTTTCACAACCCAGGAAATAATGAGATATTTGATGGTCGATTCAGCAACCCCGATAGTATCGTCCCTCTCCAACGCATATCCCACGCTACGTATTTGAGGATAGACTGACGAGGCTCTATGGACACAGATGCTATGTCTCAAAATATATTGCGTATTCATAACATTTCCTCCTTACACCACCCTGGATTTAGGAAAATCAAATAGCCGATCAGATCCCCAACACGATAAAGAGAATCCCCAGAACCTCCTATTCATAGCCTGGGCCTCCGAGCCCGCCTCTTGCTCTTCGAGCTTATCTTACGCAAGATCTGCCGGATATGAGGAGTAAAAACGGGGTATTTTAAAGAATGCTGGGGTATCCACTTCCTTACATGACAAATAAGAGTGAATTCACACGTCCTCTCTCTTTCGGCCACAAGTCTCACCCATGGAATCAGGTCCCGGCGGTGGCCCTCTTCAATATATGGAGTGCTCCTGCAGGAGCGTGAGATTAATTTCAAGATCAGCACTCGTTCACATTTCCGCACATTTGGCTTTCCAAACCATGGAATTCTCCTTTATATCCGGCCTCTTGAAAACCAATTCTACAACATGGTCGACCGAGCAGTCGGCAGCGATGTACGGCGTGAATAATTGGGGCGCAGATTATTTCAGCGTGTCTGATTCCGGCGAGGTGATGGTGCACCCCCACGGCAATGGAACCGGCGTCAGCTTACGTGAAATTACGGATGGCCTGATTGATCGCGGCTTGAACATGCCCGTCCTACTGCGCTTTCCCGACATTCTTGATTCTCGCATCAAACAACTCCACGAAGGATTTGGGAGGGCCATCAACGAGCTCAACTACCAAGGCCACTACCGCGGCGTCTACCCAATTAAGGTCAACCAACAACAACAGGTGTTGGAAGAAATTGCAAAATTCGGGGCCCATTATCATCATGGATTTGAAGCAGGTTCCAAAGCCGAACTCATTGCGGCCATCTCCTTCATGCAGGATCCCAAGGCCTATCTAATTTGCAACGGCTATAAAGATTCCGAATTTATCGACCTCGGTCTTTTGGCTCTTAAAATGGGCATTCAATGCGTTTTCGTGGTGGAAAGTCCCTCTGAGCTCGAGCAGATCATCGCTCGCTCCAAAGCTCTTGAAATTCGTCCCCTGCTTGGGGTTCGACTGAAACTTTCGACGCAGGCTTCCGGACATTGGAACCATTCTGGCGGGGAACGCAGTGTATTCGGACTCAATCCGTCGCAGGTCTGCGATCTCGTCGATCGTCTGAAAAAGGTCAAAATGCTCGACTGCCTGCAGCTCCTTCACTATCACGTGGGCTCGCAAATCCCCAACATTCGCGATATTCGCGAAGCGGTCGTGGAAGCCTGCCGGGTGTATACCGGTCTAGTGAATGAAGGGGCTCCCATGGGCGTTCTGGACCTTGGCGGCGGCTTGGCGGTGGACTACGATGGCTCCCAGGCCAACACCCCCACCAGCCGAAACTACGGGCTGGATGAATATTGCGTGGCGCTGATCGAAAACATCGTCAGCACGTTAGACGAGTCCGGCATCGCCCATCCGAACATCATCACCGAATCAGGGCGTGCGACGGTGGCTTATTATTCCGTTTTGCTATTCAATATTCTCGACCAGAGTCGCTTCGAAATTAACGAGCTTCCAACAACGTTGAATGACGATGCCCATGAGCTCCTGAAAAACTTGATGGAAGTCATCAAGGTCCTCAACGTGAAAAATGCACAGGAGTGCTATCACGATGCCTTTTACTATCGGGATGAAATTCACCAGCGTTTTAAACGCGGGGCGATGACGCTCCGCGAGCGCGCGTTAGCCGGCGAACTCTTCTGGCATATAGTGACCTGCATTTCCAAGCTGACCCAGGAAATGGAATATATTCCGAAAGAGCTACACCAGTTGGATTCCATGCTGGCCGATATTTATTACGGAAATTTTAGCCTCTTCCAATCCCTGCCCGATGTCTGGGCCATTGACCAACTCTTCCCGATTATGCCGATCCATCGGTTGGATGAAAAACCAACGCGCAAAGTCGTGTTGGCCGACATCACCTGCGATTGCGATGGAAAAATTGACCACTTTGTCGGACAGCACACCCCTCGCAATACGCTTCCATTGCACGACCTCACCGACGAAGAATACTATCTTGGCGTATTCCTGGTCGGGGCCTACCAGGAAACGCTGGGGGACCTGCATAACCTGCTAGGCGATACCAACGTGGCCACAGTGGAAGTGAGCCGCGAGGGCCAGCTGAAATATACCCGCGAAATCGAGGGAGACTCAGTGGCGGATGTTTTATCCTATGTGGAATACGACCCGAAACGCATGCTTCGCCAAATCCGAAAAAAAGCGGAAGAAGCGGTCCGAATCGAAGCCATCACCGCAAAAGATCGACGGCGAATCATGGAAACCTTCGAAAATGGAATGCGCGGCTATACTTATTTCGAGCGGTGACGTAATGCACCCATGGCGGCCACCAGCACAAAAACTGCGGCAGCCAACTCAAAACACTCTTCCACCGATTCCACCAATTGCTTGATGGCATCAGACGGCACAATCCCAAAGGGTTCTAACTTCCGTGAAAACCCATCGATTGTTTTGGTAAATACCATCAAACCGCCCGCGAAGAAAAAGCTCAGCGAAGCCCCTTCCCGCTTCATTACCCGGCGGAAGAATGGCTTAAGGTGAAATTTTACAAGGTAAAATAAGACCGCCACAATGGCGGCAGTAACCAGCCCTGCAATGATCTTTTCTCCCACAGGAACTTCGGAACTGAAATAGTAGCGACTCTTAAACATGCCCATCGTGGTGAAGCGCTTATCACAGTCTAACTCGCGCAAACCAAACAGCATGACCCCAACAATCATACACCAGCGGGTAGGATGACGAAACGTGGTAAGTAGCACGAGAAAAGCTGCCAAAAAATAGGCCATCCAGGAAGCGTCCTCAACCCATCCGCCCTCCGCCATCATCAAGGGTCGAACGTCCGCACTCACGAACTCGGAAATAATAACTAAGCCGGTAGCAATCAACAGCACCAACGTCCAAACAGTCAGGTAAGTCTTCATGATTAAATTCCTTTTAATTTCATCCTTTTTCTCATATTCCACAATCCACTGCCAAACCATTCCCACCAATTTCCTTCAATCTGGGGGTTTGACGAATCCGCTGAAGAAACGTAGTTTCCGGACCCTGAAAACATGACCGGAATTATTCTATTATGAAATTTGATACAGCAGCGATTCACATTGGGCAGGAGCCAGACGCCGAAACGGGAGCCGTCATCCCCCCCGTCTATCTGACCTCCACGTTTGCCCAGATCAAGCCGGGCCAGACGCGTGGCTACGACTACACCCGCTCGGGCAACCCCGCCTTCGACCGCCTCGGCGCCACACTTGCCCACCTGGAGCAGGCCAACTATGCCACCGTCTTTGGCAGCGGCATGGCCGCCGTGAATGCCGTCATTTCCACCCTCTCCTCTGGCGACCACGTGCTGGCCGAGGAAAATATCTATGGCTGCACCTATCGCATTTACGACCAGGTCTTTAAAAAATTTGGAATCACCATCAGCTATGTCGATCTATCCGATCCCGCCAACTATGCGGAGATTTCCAACCAGAAGCCCGCACTAGTCTGGATTGAATCGCCCACCAACCCGCTATTGAAAATCATTGATATCGAAGCCATTGCCACCATCGCGCACGACGTCGGCACAGAACTGTTGGTCGACAACACCTTTGCTTCGCCCTATTTCCAGAACCCTATCGCCCTCGGCGCGGATATCTGCCTTTCGAGCACGACCAAATACATTAACGGACACTCCGACTGTCTCGGCGGCGTGGTCTGCACGAATTCCGAAGCGTGGAACGAAAAAATGATCTTTGCCCAGAAAGCAATCGGGCTAAATCCATCGCCATTCGATTGCTGGCTAATTTCCCGCGGGCTCAAAACCCTTTCCATCCGCATGAAACAGCATGCGGCCAATGCATATCAGCTGACCGAATTCCTCCAATCCCGAGAAGAAACCACAACCGTCCGCTATCCATTCCACCCCTCGCATCCACAGCACGAGCTGGCCAAAAAGCAGATGCGCGGGGGCAGTGGAATTGTAGTCGCCATTTTTGACCTACCGCTCGACCAGGTCGTGAAACTCATTTCCAACCTGAAACTATTTGCACTCGCCGAAAGCTTGGGCGGCATTGAATCGCTCATTTGCCATCCGGCCTCCATGACCCACGCGTCCATTCCGAAAGCCGCGCGTGAAGCTGTGGGCATCACCGACGGCCTGGTCCGATTCTCCGTGGGCATCGAAGATGCCGAGGATCTGATCGAAGACCTCCAAACCTCACTCAACAACCTATAGAACCATGCCTCAGGAATCCTTACGCAAGAACCCGCTTTGGCGGGCCGAAGATCTGGGAAAACCCATTCCGAATACCACGCACGCGGTTTCCATGTGCCTGCCCCGCTGGCAGGATGTGGTGGGGTATGAAGAGCGCGATCCAGTCACCATGGAAAAGCTAACCCTCGGCTATCCCCGTTTTTTCTATCACCCGCTGGTGACCAAAGCGTTTGAGCATTTTAAAGCCCCCACCGATGAAGCGGTTCAGATATATTCCACCCGAAACACAGCCGAACGCTGCCGCGTCTATCTACTAAAAAAGGATGCCTCAGCCACAATTACGATTCGTGCCGTGGGTTTACGCGCCCTCATTGCCTATCCCGAAGCACTAGCCGACACCGCCAAAGAATATTGGCAGCATACGGGCGAAGGCATTTCTTCCCGCTGTGCGGAAGATCTATTGAACGAAACCCATGCGCCAGATGCTTCCAATGCTTGGAAAACCATTCAGGAACGGGTCGCAGAGTTCACAGGGGCTCAACCGGAAGACGTCTATCTCTTTTCTTGCGGAATGGCGGCCATCAATGCCGCGTTTCTGGCGGCAAAACAGATCGCTCCCAATCAACCGTCCGTCCAATATGCATTCCCTTACGGTGACACGCTGAAACTGCAGGAAAAAATGGGTGATCAGCCCGCACTCTTCTATGCACAGGGCAAAACGGCCGACTTCCAAACCCTGGAAAAAGAGTTAAAGAACACCCCCATCAACGGCCTGTTCTGCGAATTCCCAACCAACCCCCTGCTCACCAGTGTCGATTTAAAAGGATTGCGAAACCTGGCCGATGAATACCATTTTCCGATAATAATCGATGAAACCCTCGGCGCCTGCATCAACCAGAACACACATCCCTTCGCCGACGTCTCCGCCATCAGCCTAACCAAATTTTTCGCTGGCACCAGCGATGTCCTCGGCGGCGCCCTCGTCATCAATTCCAATTCCCCCTTGGCCGAGGCTTTTCGGCAGCAGTTTAAAACCATCTATGAACCCGCGGCCTTCTACCCCGCAGATGTCATCCAGCTGGAGCAGGATTCCCAAGGTTACCGAACGCGCGTTGAAAAGATCAATGCCTCGGCACTCGCCGTGTGTGAATATCTAAACAAGCACCCGGCCATTGAATCGGTTTATTATCCGGCCCTTACCGACCAAGCAATCTACGACCAGTTTCGCCGCCCAGATGGGGGCTATGGAGGACTATTCTCCTTTGTGCTCAAGAACGCCGCACAACATACCGCGGCCCTCTACGATGCTCTAGAAATCACCAAAGGACCAAACCTTGGAACCAGCTTCAGCCTCTGTTGTCCCTTCACCATGATTGCCCACTACGACGAGCTCGAATGGGCAGAATCCGCGGGGGCATCGCGCTGGCTCATCCGCATCTCCGTTGGCACCGAACCCGCGGAAGAGCTCATTGCCCGCTTCGAACGCGCATTACAACCTCTTTCAAAATCTATCATCTAAATCGACGATCGTTCATTTGGATGATAGCGCATCCAGCCTTTGGGTGAGTTGTTTGAAGAGCTGAGTATGCACGTGGAATGCCGCTTTCCCTTGATAGTTCTTCGGGAGCAATTTCGAAGGCAGTAATGGGTCCTCGGAAAAAGCCGCATGATAGGCATCGATCGACATTCGGGCCAGCACCGCAAGCTCCTCCCCGGAATAGCTTCCCGTAGAGAGCTGGTGCAAATTGCAATGGGCAGCATCGCAATAACGCGTCTGCAAAAGCTCTAACCGCTCGAAATTCCAAGCATCCTCAACTACCCGTTGGCTGGGAAGTCCAAGAACTGTTCTCGCCTCGAATAAATATGCAAATCCGTCCAGGCTTGCCGCCTTGCAGAGGTCGCTAAATTCCGGGCGAATATCTCGAGAGACCACCCAGACACTTTTCTGCAAGTTCCCCATCCGCATGCGCTTCAAAAATAGGCGTAGCACATTCCGATATTTCTTATCTACTTCCGGAATATCATAGATCATCAAATACCAGATCCCATTCCACGTCCGGTTCCAGTGTCGCTCCGGTCGGAAATATTCCGGCAAACCATCCGGCTCGGCATTCGCCAAACTTAGATCCGGGGTCTGAGCTGACCCCACCCGCTTCACGATTAGACCCCTTTTATGGAGGCGACTGACCGCATTTTGATACGCCGCCTTATTGGGATAGCAACTACGATTCACCACGGCCCAACCACCTCGCGAAAGAAACAAGGTTGCAAGCTCAAGACACTCCATCAGTTCAACACCAGCGCGTCTCCTGATGACCGGCCAACTAAGATCCGGATGATGATATGAAACCCAATCCATCCCTCCTTCTATCATCTAAATCAACGATCGTCGATTTAGATGATAGAACCATGCCATCCGATCCCCGAAAATCACGTGAAATGACGTTCGTTTATTTAACCAATACCTTCATACGTAGCAGTTCGACCGGCGAATCCACGAAGCCCATTCGAACAATAGATTGCAAAATTCACTCCGCTTCGTTATCAAACATCGTCAATTTCAGGAGAATCGAATATGTCGAAGGTGTTGATTATCGGAGCGGGGGGCGTCAGCGGAGTGGTCGTTAAAAAGTGCGCGGCCCTCCCCGAAGTGTTTTCAGAAATCATGCTGGCGAGCCGCACCCTATCCAAGTGCGATGCCATTGCGGCTCAATTGAACCGCCCCATCCAAACGGCCCAAGTGGATGCCGACCACGTGCCCGAACTGGTGGAACTCATTCAATCGTTCGGCCCAGAATTGGTCATTAATGTGGCCCTTCCCTATCAGGACCTGCACATCATGGATGCCTGCTTGGAGACCGGCGTTTCCTACCTCGACACTGCAAACTACGAACCAGTAGACACGGCCAAATTTGAATACAAGTGGCAGTGGGACTATCACGAGCGCTTTAAAGACGCCGGAATTATGGCCCTGCTTGGCTCCGGTTTCGATCCCGGTGTAACCTCCGTTTTCTGCACCTATATCCAGAAACATCACCTCGATGAAATTCACACCATCGATATCATCGATGTAAACGCCGGCGACCACGGCTATCCCTTCGCCACCAACTTTAATCCGGAAATCAACATCCGCGAAGTCACCGCCAAAGGCCGCTACTGGGAAAAGGGCAACTGGATCGAAACCGACCCACTTTCCGTCAAACGTTCCTTCCACGTGCCAGAAGATATGGGCCCCTCCAATATTTACCTCATGTATCACGAAGAGCTCGAATCGCTAGGAAAACATATTCCTGGCCTCCAGCGCGCACGCTTCTGGATGAGTTTTGGCGATGCCTACCTCCAACACCTCGAAGTGCTTGAAAATGTTGGAATGACCCGTATCGACGAAGTCGAATTCAACGGACAGAAAATTGTTCCGCTTCAATTTCTAAAAACCTTACTGCCCGATCCCGCCTCCCTTGGTCCCCGCACCATAGGTAAAACGTGGATTGGGTGCCAAGTCACCGGCATCAAAGACGGAAAAACCAAAACCGTAACCCTCTATAACACCTCCGACCATCAAGCCTGCTATGCCGAAGTGCAATCGCAAGCCATCTCCTATACCACCGGCGTCCCCTGCATGATCGGTTCAAAAATGATCTTGGAAAAAAAGTGGACCGGCGCAGGCGTTTTCAACATCGAAGAAATGGATCCCGATCCGTTCATGAACGACCTCAACCAATACGGGCTCCCCTGGAAGATCATCGAAGGCCCGGTGGCTGATCTGGATTAATTAACCCCGAAAACGCCCGTATCGACGGGCTCATTAAACGGCGGGTCCCGTCACCTCATCCGCACGCGGGGATCGGATTGAAGAGCCGCATAAACTCATCGGTGAGTGCTGCGAGTTCATCGCGCACCAGGAATTCGGTTTCATCGATACTCCAGCAATCATAGAGGCCATCCATAAAACTATAGAAATAGCGGGCGGCATGACGAGGCGTGATATCTGAACGGACCTGCCCCGATTCAATCAGACGCAGCAGCACTTTTTCGAGCTCCAGAATGCACGCACGCTGATATTGCTCTTCGTTAACGGTGAATGCCTTGAAATCGTCGATGTACTCCATGCGAGAAAAAATCAGAATCTGGAATTTATGAACGATCGGATCATCAAAGAACGTCATTAAACGATCGATCACCCGCTGCCGCAGATCTGGCAGACTCGTAATAGATTCATCCGACCAGTATTCAGGGATAAACCGGCGGGTACGGGTCATGTATTTATCCAGTTGGAGAAACAGATCGATCTTATCCTTAAAGTGCCAATAGACCGCCCCCCGGGTTACGCCAGCTTCTTTCGCAATATCTGCCAGCGTGGCCCGGCTAACGCCCTTTTTATAGAACACATCCAAGGCCGCCATGAGGATCGCTTCCCGGGTTTTATCTGCATCTTCTTTCGTACGTCTCATCTTTCTATAATCCTAATGAGTAGCCAATTAAGTTATTCAGCGAACGAGAGTCGCCCTGTTTTTCAGCAAGGGCCTGTTTCCAGACCTATTCATTACACCGGGTGCTCATCAAACTGCCGATCCTATTTAAGAGGTAATTAGTGAACCCCTGAAAATAAAGTTATCCGGCCCGCTTCCTTATCCCTCGAACCAACCGACCGGCCCCGGGTCGAGATTAATATTAATCTGCTTCACTTCGGTATATTCATCAAACCCATAGGTTCCCAGATCACGGCCAATCCCACTCTGCTTGTATCCTCCCCACGGTGCTTCCGTGTAGGTCGGGTGATAACAGTTCACCCAGGTGATCCCCGCACGCAGCTTTTTAATAAAGTTCAGCGCCCGCGCACCATTTTCAGAGAACACGCCACCGGCCAGCCCATAGATCGAATCATTGGCCATTTTGATGGCCTCCGCATCATCCGCAAACTTCTGGACGGCCAACACGGGCCCAAAAATTTCTTCCCGCACGATGCGCATATCAGGGGTCGTATCCGTAAAAATGGTCGGCGCAATAAAAAAGCCTTTATCCAAATCCCCTTCGGTCAGGCGCACCCCACCGCACCGCAATGTGGCCCCTTCTTTTTTACCAATTTCAATATAGCTCAGCACTTTTTCCATGTGTGCTTCAGAAATCATCGCGGCCATTTCCACCCCTTCAGCATCACCCGGAGCCACCTTAATTTTCATCGCCCGTTCGACCAATTTTTCAACAAATTCGTCGTGAATACTTTCTTGCAGTAGCAGGCGTGATCCCGCCGAACACACTTGGCCCTGGTTCGCAAAAATTGCAAATAGTGCCCAGTCGACCGCCGCATCCATATCGGCATCTTCAAACACCACGCACGGGGATTTCCCACCCAATTCGAGCGAAATCTTTTTCAGATTCCCCGTCGCCGCCATCATGATTTTTCGGCCCGTATCCGTACCGCCAGTGAACGCAATTTTATCAATATCCGGATGCTCCGCCATACGGGCTCCAACGCGGGCGCCCTCGCCCATCACCAAACTGGCGGATCCTTTTGGAAACCCAGCCTCTTCAATCAATTCAAACAGGCGAATGGCAGAAAGCGGAGTGACTTCGGACGGTTTAAAAACAATGCAATTTCCCGCCGCCAGCGCAGGTGCAATTTTCCAGGTGGCCATCAACAGCGGATAGTTCCACGGAACAATCAGGCCGACGACGCCGATAGGCTCGCGCACCGTCATCGCCTGCATTGGATCCGCCACCTCATAAGTCTGCCCCATTGGCTTGGTGCATAGGCCCGCATAGTAGCGCAAACAGGCGGAGGTATCGCCCACATCATATTCAGATTCGCGCAGGGGCTTTCCATTGTCACGCATCTCCAATTCAGCCAGCTCTTCGGCATGGGCATCAACGAGATCAGCCAATTTATAAAGCAGCGCCGCGCGTTCCTGCGCTGGGGTGTGTCCCCACGGACCTTCATAAAAGGCTTCCTTCGCAGCCCCCACCGCCGCATCAACATCCGCCTCCGCGCCTTCCGCCACCGCCGCCAGCACTTCTCCGTTGGCCGGATTGATCGAATCGCGAGTTGCGCCAGAAATCGACTCCACCCATTCGCCGTTAATATACATTTTCTTTACATCGCTCATGATGGTTCTCCGTTGAATGCTTCCTTATAAATTCGTTGGGCATCGGCTTCCGTGATTTTGTTGGGATTCACTGCCAGCAACCGGGTAACACCCATCACCGCCGTGGCCATGGCGTCCAAATCGTCTTCTGGAATACCCGCCTCCTTTAGCGACATGGGCAAACCGATTTTTTTCTTCAGAATTTGAACCTGCGGCACCAAAACTGCGGCATCGCGGATTCCACAGAACGCTTCCGCCAGATCGGCATAACGCGCCTCATTGCCTTCCATATTATGATTCAGCACCGGCGCTGCCATCAGGGCATTTGCCATGCCATGCGGAACGTGGTGCCGCCCACCCAGCGGATAAGCAAACGCATGAATGGCCGTCACACTCGCATTGGTGAATGCAAGCCCAGCAAAAAAACTGGCCAGCAGCATACGCGCACGCGCTTCCAGGTTGTCGGGTTCGAGGTAGGCGGTTTCCAACCCTTGGAAAATCAGCCCCAGTGCCCGCAGCGCCATTCCATCGCTATACGGATTTCGCTTAACCGACAAATAGGCTTCGACCGCATGGCAAAAGGCATCGATGCCCGTTGTGGCCGTAATCCGCGGCGGCATCGAAACCGTCAGTTCCGGCACCAGAAAAGCGGCATGCGGCAGGATATGATTCGACAGTACCGCCTTCTTCATTTGCTCTTCGGTATCGGTTAGAATCGAAATATTGGTAACCTCAGATCCTGTTCCCGCGGTGGTCGGAACAATGAACAACGGCGCACAGCGATTTGGCACCTGATCCGCACCGATCATCTCCTCCACCGTTCGATCATTGGAAAGGGCGGCCGCCACCACTTTAGAGGCATCAATCGGACTTCCACCGCCCATACCAATGATGGCATCGGCACGGAATACCTTCGCCTGCATAATCATTTCGGCAACCTGCTTCATGCTCGGATCGCCCTGTGTTTCATTGAACACCGCCACTGCACGGCCGCGCTCCGCAACGGCCTTCATGGCAGCAAAGCCCTCCGTCTTGGAAACATGCGGGCCAGTCACAACAAAGACCCGCTCCGCTCCGACCTGGATCAATGCACCATCGATGGCTTCCAGAGCATCGGAGCCACAAAAAACTTCTGGCATAGGAATTAAATACATGTGGCTACCTCCAGCGCTTCCTCGAAGATTTTAAGGCCTCGCTCAATTTCCTCTTTCGTAACCACCAGCGGCGGAATGAAGCGCAGCATATTTTTGCGCATCCCGCAGCTCAACAGCAGCAAATCGCGCTGATAGACTTCTTTCAGCACCTTGGCCGGCAGCGTCGTATCGGGCTGGTTGCCCTGCATGAGCTCCAGCCCAATCATCAGGCCACGACCGCGCACATCTCCAATACACGGATATTTTTCTTGAAGCAATCGCAGCCCAGCGGTCAGCTGTTCGCCCCGCACCCGCGCATTCTCCACCAGCTGTTCATCCACGATTACTTCAATCGTGGCAACTGCGGCGGCGGCCGCAATCGGACTGCAAGCATAGGTGCCGCCATGCGTCCCCGTAATCCACCGTTTGCCCAGTTCCGCTTTATAGGCAATGCCCGAGATCGGCATGCCAGAGCCCAGCCCCTTGGCGATCGGCATAATATCCGGCGTCACGTCGTCGTATTGATGGCCAAACATTTTTCCAGTGCGCCCGAATCCGGTTTGAACTTCATCGCAGATCAGCAGAATTTCATATTGATCGCAAAGTTTGCGGAGTCCCTTCAGATAGCCCCGACTGACAGGTAGATAGCCCCCTTCGCCCAGCACCGGCTCCACCACAATGGCGGCCGTTTCTTCCGGAGCCGACTGGGTGGAGAGCACCAGTTCCAACTCGGCCAGCGCGTGTGCGGTTTCGGCCTCTTCCGAGCGACCGGAGGCATAGGCATACGGGAACGGCGCCACATAGATCCCCGCCGGAAGGTTCGGATATTTCAGCCGATAAATCGTCTTACTGGTGGTCATTGCCATCGTCAAATGGGTGCGGCCGTGGAAGCTGCCGTGCAACACAATAATATTGGCTTTGCCGGTGGCGTGCTTGGCCAACTTGACCGCACCTTCCACCGCTTCGGCTCCGCTATTGGAAAAGAAATAGGTGTCGAGCGCGGCAGGCATCACACGTTTGAGTTGCGCACAGAGCTGGGCGACGGGTTCGTTGTACACAATATTGATCTGCGAGAAAATCAGCTTATTCGCCTGCTCCTTAATGGCAGCAACGACCTTGGGATGGCCGTGCCCGGTGCTGTTAACGCCGATGCCACTGGTGAAATCGAGGAGGGTTTTCCCCGCGGTCGTATAGAGTTCACTGCCCTTCCCTCCCGTGACGATATGATCGGTGGCATGGGAATAAACAGAAGATAGGTTCGAGTAATCAGTTAGAGCGGTCATAAGGTTGAGTCTCCCATAAAAATTAAATGGCCGGTTGTTGTTGAGTAATGCAGTGGATGCCACCCCCGCCATAGAAAATCGCGGCACATTCGGGCATATCGACGATCTCGCGGTCGGGATAAAGCGCGTGAAAAATGGCCAGCGCCTGTTCGTCCATCGGATCCCCGAACAGCGGAACAAAAACCGCCCCGTTCGCGAGGTAATAGTTCACATAGCTGCAGGAAATGCGGCGGTCCCCTTCCAGCCAGAGCGAAGGTTGCGGCATACGAACCACCTCAATCAGTCGCCCCTTTGCATCGGTACAGCTTTCTAGAAATTTAATATTCTGTTCAAAACGGGCATAATTCGGATCGTTTTTATTTTCGGTAGAGAGGTGCATCACCTTGCCGGGAGCCACAAAACAGGCGACGACATCAATGTGCCCATCGGTTTCATCCTGCTCATAACCCTGATCCAGCCAGATCACTTTTTCAGCCCCAAGATAGTCGCAGAGAATCTGCTCCACACTCTCTTCGGTCCGTTCCGGATTACGATTGGCATTGAGCAGCGAGGAACGGGTGCAGAGCACGGTGCCTTCGCCATCCACATGGATGGCGCCGCCTTCGTTCATGATCGGAGCATCGTAGCAAGGGACCTGCAGATGCTGGCACACACGGCGGGCCAGCTTTTTATCCGACTCCCAGTTGGCAAACTCCATTTCGCCCCAACCGTTAAAGCGCCAGTTGACGCCCCCAAGCCCGCCGTCTTTATGCAGCAGAAAGGAGGGACAGGTATCGCGCGTCCAAGCATCATCAATTTCGCAAGGAACGATCACAACGCCTTTCCCCAGAAAATGTTCCGCTTCATCGCATGCGGCGGGGGGCACCAGCATATTCACCGGTTCAAATTTGCTGATTGAATTGGCCAGCGTGGCGACCGCATGCTTGGCTTCGCGATGGTGTCCGCGCCAAGCGGTTCCATCGTGAGGCCAGGCCATCCAGCAGGCCTCATGCGGTTGCCATTCCGCGGGCATATAATAGCCTTCACTTTTCGGGGTTTTTATTTTTTCTATGACTACCATCATTTTCTCCAAATCAGGGCATGCCGTTTGGTTATGCCTGTTCCTTCATGGCTTCTCCCATGATCTCGATGGTTTTATCGAGCAACTCGTATGGCACGTTCAGCGCGGGTTCAATACGGATGGTTTGGGCGTTGTTCAACGTGCCGCCGGTGAGGACGCCGCGTTTAAACATGCTGGCCACTACGTTATAGCCCACATCGCTATCCGCGAATTCAACCCCGATCAGCAACCCTTTGCCCCGCACCCGATTAATCATGCCGGGGTATTGGTCTTTCAGTTCATTCAGCTTGCCGGTCATGTAAACGCCCTTTTCAGCAGACTGACGCGGGGTATCTTCGTCGAGCATGACTCCAATGGCAGCCAGTGCGGAGGCGCAAGCAATTGGATTCCCACCGGTGGTGGTGGTGTGCATAAATGGGTTTGGCTCCATGCATTCCCAGATCTTCGCGGTGGACATAAACCCACTGCATGGCACCACACCGCCGCCCAGCGCTTTCCCGAAGGCCATGATGTCGGGCGCAACATCCCAGCAGTCGACCCCGAAGATTTCACCCACCCGGCCAAACCCAGTCTGGACTTCATCGGCAATCAGCAGCACCCCGTAGCGGTCGCACATTTCCCGCAGACGCGGCCAGTAGTCGGCCGGCGGAACAATTGCGCCGGCTTCGCCCTGAATCGGCTCCACAATGATGCCGGCAATATCGTCCCCCACGATCTCTGCTTTCTTTAACTCTTCTTCCATGGCATCGGCATCGCCATAGGGTGCATACTTCACGTTTCCAAGGAGTGGAAGGAGTGGCTTGCGATACACCGATTTTCCCATCACAGAAAGGGCGCCCGCGGTTTTTCCATGGAAACTTCCAATGGTTGAAATAAAGCCCGATTTCCCCGTGTGCAGCTTGGCCAGTTTCAGCGCACCTTCCACGCCTTCGGTGCCCGAGTTGGCAAAGAAACCATACTGGATATCGCCGGGGGTCAGTTCGGCGAGCACACGGCCGAGCTGTGCTCGCAACGGATCGAGCAGTTCCTGTGAATACTGTGGGGAGCGGTGCAGCTGCGCATTCACCGCGGCGACCACTTTGGGATGACGGATCCCCAAGCTGTAAAGCCCGTAGCCACCGAGCATATCAATGAACTCCCGTCCGAGAATATCGGTAATGATGGATCCCTGCCCGGACCATTCAGTCATGGCAAAATCACCGGCAATGGTGGCGGACTTCCGGTATTCCAAAAATCCTTTATTGATGTGGTTCCCAAAGTTTTCGACCGTTTTCCGCGAAATATTTTCTTTGACCTGTTGGGTCAGCTCAGTATCTCCGGTGATGATATCGTTAATCCATTTCACTTCGTTTTTTGCGTTTTCAATATTTCTTGGCATTTTAAATCTCCTGCGCATAAGCGCTTTAAATCGGTTAAATTAGTGAGTTTTCAGCAGGGAGTAGCGGGCATGCACCGGGACATAAGCCCGGTCCTGCCGTTGAAGATTTCAAATCATGAGTCATGAATCTCCTGGCCAGATTTGGCGGTAAATTTCTGCATCAGGAGCACCATCACAATCGTCAAAACCATGATGATGGTGGAGAGCGCATGAATCTCTGGCGTGATGCCGCGCTTTAGAGAGGAATAGATGAAGAGCGGCAACGTTGTTGATTTCGGACCCGCCGTGAAGAAGCTGATCACAAAATCATCGAGCGACAAGGTGAAGGCCAGCATGGCGCCCGCTATAATCCCCGGTTTCAGCAGCGGGAGAAGCACGCTGAACAACACGCGTTTGTGATCCGCATATAGGTCATAGGCGGCCTCTTCCACATCGTGCCCGATCAACTCCAGTCGGCCCCGCACCACCAGCGCCACAAAGGAAATTTGGAAGGTCACATGCCCGACAATCATCGATAGCATACCCAGTTCAAACAACCCGGTGAAATGGCGAATCACACTGAAGGCAATCACCAGCGCCACCGCAAAAATAATATCGGGAGTCACCACCGGCAGATGAAGCAACATATCCAGTTTTCCCATGGTTTTTCTTTTCCAAGGGAACCGATACATCCCGATCGCCAACATGGTTCCGAGCACGGTGGAGATCAGCGTGGAGACCACGGCAAGCAGCAACGTGTTCCATGCCGCTCGCATGATGGCTTCGTTTTGGAACATCTTCGTATACCAATCGAGCGTAAATCCGCCCCAAGTGAGGCCAAATTTATTGGCATTGAACGAGAATATCGCCACACAAAGCAAGGGGATATAAAGGAGGATAAAGATGCCCACGGAGGTCATCGTGATTCCTGTTGAGTTACCACGTCGCATGATTAAGCCTCTCCCTTTTTTAAGGCATGCCGGCGCGAGACCATCAATGCCGACAAGGTTAGAAACATCAGCACCAGACTCAGAGCCGCTCCAAACGGCCAATCGCGGGAAGTGCCGAACTGTTGCTGAATCAGATTCCCAATCAGCATATAGCGAGAGCCGCCGAGCATATCTGGAATCACAAACATGCCCATTGCCGGAACCAACGTCAGCGTAATGCCAACGGAAAGGCCAGGCATCGTCTGCGGCAAGATCGCATGGCGGAATACGCGCCATCCACCGGAGTACAAATCTCTGGCGGCCTCCACCAACGCCCAGTCCATTTTTTCCACTGCCGTATAGAGCGGCAACGCCACAAACGGCAGGAAGACAGAAACCATCCCAATGTAGACGGCAAAAGTGCTGGGATAAAGCGGGGTGCCCGGTTCAATGGCTCCAACTTCAGCCAACAGTTTGGCCAACGGCATATTGGGAGCCAGCGCCAAAAACCAGGCATACGTTCGGATCACCAGATTGGTCCAAAACGGAATCAACAGCAGCGTCAGCCAAATGGTTCTGGTTTTATCTGGGCGACTGGCCAAAAAGAACGCGAGCGGATAAGACAACACCACGCAGATAAAAGTGGTCACAACGGCCACCACAATACTCCGCCAGACAATCAACATATTATCGGCTGACCAGCCGAAATAACCAAAGCCCGCCAGACGTTTCATCGTATCCGTCGAGAACTCCCATTCGATCTGGCCATAGTCCCCGCGAGAGGCAAAGCTGACCAAAAAGAGAGCCAGACAGGGAATCACCAGAAAAATTAACGACCAGAGGAATCCAGGCGACACAAAACTGAAGGCCCGCCGAGACAACGCTTTCTTTTTGATGAGGGCCCCATGAAAAACGGTATAGCTTTCCTCCAACGAATCCTTTGCCGAATTCTTTTTGTTTTTGTTAGTCATTGAGCACCACCACCGCGTTCTGAGGCACGTTCACCATCACTTCTTCACCTTGGGCATAGGGTTTCACCGACTCCGTTTCCACCTGCAGTCCGTTATCGAGGAATAGCTCCTGATAGCAACCCCGGTAGAGTGAGGTTTCCACTTTTCCCTTAAAGGTGCAGTCCGATGCATCGGTGGTAACGCTCATATTCTCCGGACGCACCGTCACCATTCCTTTTTCCCACGGAACGGGATCCGACACGGTCCATTCGCCGTAGATCGTCTTCACCCGATGCTCGGCCATACGCTCGGCCTCAATAAAGTTCTGGGTTTGCAGAAAATCAGCAACAAATCTAGATTTCGGCCGATCATAAACGTCCCGGACCGTACCAATCTGTGCCACTTCCCCCACATTCATGACCGCCATGCGGTCAGAAACCGTGAGGGCTTCCTGCTGATCGTGCGTCACCATAATAAAGGTTTTCTCCAGGCGCTGCTGAATCTGGCGGAGTTCAATCTGAACCTGAACGCGCAACTTGGCATCGAGCGCCGACATCGGTTCATCAAGCAGGAGCACTTCCGGTTCGTTCGCCAGCGCACGAGCCAGCGCCACACGCTGCTGTTGCCCGCCGGACATCTGATTTGGTTTCCGATCGTCGAAGCCTACGAGCTGCACGAGATCGAGCATCTCTTTGGCCTTGGCAATCGCCTCCGCCTTTGGAATCTTACGGGAAATCAGGCCGAAACTGATATTTTCCAATACCGTAAGGTGCGGAAAGAGAGCATAACTCTGAAAAACCGTGTTGACGGGGCGCTCATTGGCCGGTTTCCGAGTAATCGTTTCGCCGCCCAGCATCACCATGCCGCTATCCGCCAGCTCCAACCCGGCGATCACCCGCAACAGCGTGGTTTTTCCACATCCGGAAGGTCCGAGCAGGGTAAAGAATTCGCCCTGTTCCACTTTCAGATCAACGTATTTAAGCGCCTCGATCTCGCCATATTTTTTGCAGACTGCAAATATTTTTAAATCCATGATTACATCCTCGAATCAGTTTAAATTCCGGCCACACGATTACGGCCATCGTGGGTCAACAGCGCGCCATAATGCTGCGGGCGGCGATCTCTGAAGAATCCCCAGCCCAAGCGAAAATTGCGCATGGCTTCAAAATCAAATTCCGCCGTCCAAACACCTTCAGTGGTGCGGTCAGCATCCACCACCAGCGCACCCGTTTCATCGGCGATGAATGAGCGGCCATAAAAGGTTATTTCAACATCGTCGTCGCGCTCGGTGCCCACCCGATTCGATGCACACACCGGAATCATATTGGATGCGGCATGGCCCATCTGAGCACGCCTCCAAGGGTTGGAAGAATCGTAGTCCGACGTATACGGTTCGGAACCGATGGCCGTTGGATAAAACAGAATATCCGCACCGAGTAGCGCCAGACTGCGAGCCGTTTCCGGATACCACTGATCCCAGCAGATGCCTACGCCGACTTTTGCGTAGGCCGTATCCCAAACCTTGAATCCCAAATCGCCCGGAGCAAAATAATATTTTTCTTCATAGCCCGGTCCCTGTGGAATGTGGATCTTGCGATAGATCCCCATCATCGTTCCATCGGCATCCATCATGGCCATCGAGTTATAGGTGGTTTTTCCAGCGCGCTCAAAAAAGCTGATCGGCAGCACCACCTTCAGCTCCTTCGCCAGCGCAGAAAAACGAGCCAGGAAAGGATCCTCAAGCGTTGCTTCGTGGGCATAGGCAAAATATTCGCATTTCTGAAGCTTGCAGAAATAGGGGCCTTCAAAGAGTTCCTGCAGCAGAATAATCTGCGCGCCCTGTGCCGCTGCTTCGCGAACCAACCCTTCCGCTTTATCCAGATTTTCCGCAAAATCATCGGAACAGGTCATCTGCGTTACGGCTACTTTTATTTTGCTCATGGCTTACTCCTTCGAATGAACGGTTGATTTCCGATTGGCGTGCGGCGGGACCTCCACCCTTCCATTCGCAATCAATCGTCGGAAATGTCCTAGCGGGTTTTAATCATTTTCCAGAGTTCGCCATACAGGGCGGTGTTGGCACCGGCATCGAGAATGAATTCCAGTTTCTTTTCGGTTTCTTCATCCGGATAAATGGATGGATTTTCCAGCAACTTCTTATCAATCATCGGCAGGGATGCTTTATTCGGTGTTGCGAACGCGATGTAGTTAGAAAGTTGCGCCCCATTTTTTGCATCGAGGATGAAATTGATGTATTTATAGGCCAGCTCTTTATTCGGCGCTTTTCGGGGTATGCACATGCTGTCGCACCACACCAAAGTCCCCTCCTTCGGAATCACATACTGCAGGGTCGGAT
Organism: Pontiella sp.; assembly: GCA_037132875.1. Classification (GTDB taxonomy): domain Bacteria; phylum Verrucomicrobiota; class Kiritimatiellia; order Kiritimatiellales; family Pontiellaceae; genus Pontiella. Next base: position 3,399 of record JBAHZU010000114.1, on the reverse strand, counting down.
TATCGGCCATATTGGAAAAAGCATCCCCGCTATAGCAAAACGACATATCCAGCATGCCCGCCGCAACCTTGGAGAAACCACCCACATTGGCATCAAACCCGGCATACCCTTTTTTCTTCTTCGCTTTAATCAGCAGATCCGCAGCTTCCATCAGCTCTTTTTTATTGATGGTATTCATGGAATAACCCAGATAAGTCAGTGCGATCCCGGTCATTTCGCGTTCGGAATCAAACAGCGAAAAACGAGTCCCGGTGTCGGCATCCAAAATCGCTTTCCAAGAATCGATCGGCTCTTCAAATTTTTGGGTGTCATAAATTAGACCCACCGTCCCCCACTGATACGCTGCTGAATATTTATTCCCTTCATCAAAGCTCGGAGAAGCAAAGGTATCGGTCAGATTTTTAAGGTTCGGAATCTTGCTGTGATCCAGCGCTTCCAAGAGGTCCAGATGAATCATGGATGGAACAATGCTGTCGGACGGAAAAACGAGGTCATACTGCGACAGCCCGCCGGCCTGCAGTTTGGCCACCATCTCTTCACTGTTTTCGTAATTGGATTCAATGATCTTACAGTCATATTTTTCCTCAAACGCTTGGGTCAACGCTGGGTCGGAATATTCCGTCCAGATATAGATATTGAGTTCTTCTTTGGCCACTGCCGAAAAAGTCATCAGGGTTCCAAGAGCCAGTGCACTGAATTTCTTTATCATTTCGATTCTCCGTATGGGTTTATAAAATAGAGGAAACAACCCGCGGTCACGGTATCGCATCCTGATTCTCCTTTATGCAGACAGTATGCCAACGCCCTATTCCGCTCATTCGGCCCCATTTACAAAACGTTTCATCCCGTTCCATTCAAAAGGTTTACGAAATATAATTAACATTCACCACTGTATGTTTACCGACCAACACAATGCATACACCAATGTATGTATAATCAGCTAGAGTTACATTTATGTCTAATTATGGGGTGATTTCCGGGGCAGAATTCATGCGAGAATTCCGCCCGCCGGGGTATTTAAACCGTCGAAAGGTTTGATCTAAAATCAGGGGAATCCAAAAGAATACAGGGGTTAAGGTTGTCGCAGATACGAGCGTTGAGTCCTGACGGCACAGATGCTTACTCCAAGGATCTCAAACCGCAGAGGCACTAAATTTGGAAACTTGAGGGGGGAGAGAACCCCGTCTCCCCGACCCCAGAAGACGCGGGGATTTCTACGAGTTATTTCAACGACCCATGACGACTCGGTTGATTGTGGGGAATGGAAACAAGAAGAACCTCCGGAGTTTTTTTACGGCCCTCTTGACATCCGCTCTCAGGAATCGCAATTTCCTCGCTTCAGAAGGAGTACGCCATGCTTAAAAAATTCGAAGTAAAAAACTTTAAAAATTTCAACGATTGGTTTGTTTTTGACCTAACCGATACGAAGAGCTACGCATTCAACGCCGACTGCGTGGAAGACGGTATCGTGAAAAAGGCCCTGATCTATGGCCCCAATGGATGCGGAAAAACGAATCTTGGGCGCGCCCTTTTCGAGATTAAAACGCACCTAACCGATCAGGAAACTAACGCGTTCTACGAATCGAACTATCTGAATGCGGATTCATCCGCCGAACTCGCGGAGTTCAAATATACCTTCCATATTTGTGGTGCTATTGTTGAATACCGCTACGGAAAGCGTTCGGTTAAGGAACTGGTTTATGAATCCTTACTCATCGACGGCAAAGAAGTCATCGCCATTGACCGCCGCGAAAGTTCTCTAATCCATCTCGATCTTGAAGGAACCGAAAATTTCAACCGAGAGCTGACTGATAAGAACATCTCTGCCGTAAAATATGTAAACAACAACTCATCCGGGGAAAGCGATGACCTCCTTTCTCTTTCGAAATTTGCCTCATCTCTAGACCTAATGTATCTGAATCCATACTTCAACGATGGAGGAGACCGGTCGTCTCCTGAATTAACCTCTAGGGATATTTTAACGGGTAAAAATAACTCCAAAAAAGAATCCCTTCAGAGCTTTGAAAAATTTCTTAACGATGCAGGGGTTAGATGCAAACTAACAACAATCATGGCTAACGATCATGACATTTTGGCGTTCCAATTCGAGAACAAAGCCGTCAACTTTTTCTCCATCGCCTCCGCTGGAACAATCAGCCTTACTCACTTATATGCGGATATTCTTCTTCACAATATCTACTCTAAAAAATTCATTGAATTGGGCATCAGCATGTTCTTGTTTATCGATGAATTCGATGCGTTTTTCCACCATGCGGCCTCCAAGTTCATTGTAAACACCATACGAGGCATTGATAATTGTCAGGCGATTTTGACAACGCACAACACCAGCATCATGTCGAACGATCTGCTTCGTCCAGATTGCTATTTCATCATGAGCGAGTCCGAGATTAAACCGATGCATCGCTTCACGGACAAGGAACTGCGCAAAGCACATAATATTGAGAAGATGTATAAAGCGGGGGCCTTCAATGGCTAACGCGATGCTCTGCGTTTTCGAGGGGGCTCGAACGGAAAAACAGATTTTCGAGAACATCAAAAAAACTTTTTTCCGCGACAGCTCCGTCATTTGCACGGTCTATTATGGAACCGACATCTATCAGCTATGGAAAGAACTAGAGGAAGATGAATTTCTCGACCTCACCGAGGTCCTACGCGAACGTAACCCCAACAATGAGCAGGCTCTCGCCGAAAGAACCCGTGATGATTTTTCAGAAGTCCATCTCTTCTTTGACTACGACGGCCATGCAACATTAGCTAACGACGAAATAATCTCAAAAATGTTAGCCCTATTTAATAACGAAACAGAGCATGGGAAGCTGTACGTCAGCTATCCCATGATAGAAGCAATAAAAGATATTCCTGCTAATTTCATCAGTCATACCGTTCCGGCAAAACAGAATATTCATTACAAAAAGATACTAGAGAAATCCCCCTACCAAAACCTGCGTCTTCTTTCACACGCCCAATGGAAAAAGATCATTGAGGCCAATCTAGAAAAAGCAATTGCGATTACCTCTGACGACAGGCCTACTCAGGCATCCATCTTCACCAAACAAAAAGAGGATTACATTGATCCCAAAGGTGAAGTTAGCGTCCTTAGCGGCATTCCATTCTTCATTATCGACTATTTTGAAGACTATACCCAACACCTTTCTTCCCAGGAGACCCCTTAAGATGAGACTACGAATCAATCAACTTTCTGTTCGCCTGAACTATGGCGAGTCCGACGTACTGAAAGCGGTATGCCGCCGCCTAATTTGCCAAAAAGATCAGCTGTCGAATGTAGAAATCCTCCGCCGTTCGCTGGATGCGCGAAAGAAGGATAAACTACCTGCCTATATTCTTTCGGTGGAGGTGGATCATCGCGGCAAACCGCCC